>NZ_FMXF01000045.1:0-42308 GCF_900103435.1 Sinorhizobium sp. NFACC03 | reverse complement strand
TCAACAACAATCCGAAAACCATCGTTGAGAAAATAGGTGTAGTCTCTTGTTAAAACGTGACCGCCAAAGTCTCTTTCCGAAAGAACCCTTTCGAGTTCCTCACGAGCTCCGCCGCCCACGTTTCTCTTTCTCTATATTCAATTGTCAAAAAACCGACGAACTCACCGTCCGTCAAACCGTTTCCAACAAGCCCGAAACTCTCGCCTCAGACCCCAAAATCAGCCTCAGCCAACCAGGGAAACTCTAGAGCGAAGGTCGTCGTCGCCAGCAGCGCCGCCGCCCTCGTCAGTGATCGGGCTTATAGACCCCACACCTCCAAGACGTCAACAGGCTTTTTGGAAAAAAATGACAGATTTCTGACAAAGGCCGGAAACGCAGGGCTTTGAGCCCCCAAAAAAGTTTTACCCTCTCTCCCGGGCCTGTGGAGACACATTTTGGCCCTCACTTTTTCACAATCCGCCGATCTAAGCGAGAACGACGATGCTTCGCGGATGCTTTCGCGCGGGTAGGCGTGGGATCTCTTGGATATCCGCCCTCTCCCCTCCCCCGCGATTTGACTCCGTTACGCGAAAGATGCACATCTTCGCGCAACGTATCGCAGGCAAGAATACGGTTTAGAGAAATCGGGGACACTCAGTTCGGCATGAACACCGACAAGAACATGGTCAGGTCGCTCGGCGATCAGCCGCCGATCCTTGCGCATGGCCGCCGCGCGCCCGACAGGCGTGAGATCTCCCTCCGCTGGCTTTCCGGCACCTTTCTGACCGGCATCACCTCAAGCCTTCTTATGGGCGTTGCTCTTTTTGCAGCACTCGACGGGCGCCAACAGTTGGCCATCCCCGCCGAAGCCTATGCGGCGCTCGACAGCGCGCCGAACGGAGACGAGCAGGCACGCGCGGTGCGCGGCGGTCGCATCCTTTCGCCCAAACTCGTCGCCAAGCCGGCCGACAAGACCGTCATGGAAGTTTCCACCATGACCCATGACGGCGAGAAAGAAGTGGTGCGCAAGCAACCCTTTGTTCACGTCAAGATGGCGCTTGCCGCCAACCATCAGCCCTCGGAAAACTATCCGGACTTCGATCCGCTGGCGATCTTCTCCACCGACGAGGCGGACGAGGAATCCCCGGTCGCCCGCACCGGTACGCTCTATGGCTCGAACGTCGATTCCGAAGTGGCGCTGAAGACCGTCGACTTCCCGCTGAAAGGCGGCATTGCCTTCGACAGCTCGATGTCGCTCGAAGAGGTCGAGGAAAATGTCCGCACCAACGGTTCGGTCCTGACCGAGGGCAGCACCCAGGTCGCGTCACTCTATTACGTCGATCCGCAGCGCTTCGCGTCGGAGAGCGACGGGCTTGATCTGCTCCAGGGCCTGACCGCCCGCATCGTCGAGCAGAACAAGAGCGATGCCGCCTACGAGACCATCGACGAAGAAAGCACCGAATACGCCGACGACATCATTCCGGTGCGGCGCCAGACCGATATCGCGACCGTCATGGTCAATGCCGGTTATGCCAAGGCGCAGGCCGAAGACGCCGCCGGCTATATCGGCGACGCGCTCGGTGCGAATGAACTGAGCGAGGGCGATGTCCTGCGCATCGGCATCATTCAGAACGGCGAAGCGCAGAAGGGCGACGAGGCCCGCATCGTGCGCGCCACCATCTATTCGCGCAACCGCCATGTGCTGACGATGGCGGTCGACGACAAGGGCCGCTTCGTTCCGGGTGCGGAACCGCCGAAGCTCGACGCGGTCGCCACCGCCTTCGATGACAACGGCGCGCCGGTCATGACCAGCAGCCACGATCTGCCGCGCGTCTATGATGGCATCTACCGCGCCGCTCTTTCCTATGGCATGAGCGCCGACATGGTCAGCCTCGTCGTCAAGCTGCTCGCCAGCAACGTCGATTTCCAGGCGCAGCTGAAGCCGACGGACTCGCTTGAAGCCTTCTTCTCCGTGACCGACGAACGCGGCATGGCGACGGAAGAATCCGAGCTTCTCTATGTCCGCGCCAAATTCGGCGATGCGGTCACCGCCTTCTACCGGTTCCAGGATCCGGAAGACAATTCGATCGACTACTTCGATACCGAAGGCAAAAGCATCCGCCAGTTCCTGCTGCGCAACCCCGTGCCGAACGGCCATTTCCGCTCCGGCTTCGGCATGCGCCGCCACCCGATCCTCGGCTTCTCGCGCATGCATACCGGCGTCGACTGGGCAGCACCCCGCGGAACACCGATCATTGCTGCCGGCAGCGGCGTCGTGGAAAAGGCCGGCTGGGATTCCGGCGGCTATGGCAACCAGACTCTGATCCGCCACGCCAACGGCTACGTGTCGTCGTACAACCACCAGAGCGCCATCGCCAAGAACGTCAAAGTCGGCAACAAGGTCGTCCAGGGCCAGGTGATCGGCTGGGTTGGCACAACGGGCCTTTCGACCGGTCCGCACCTGCATTACGAGTTGATCGTCAACGGCAACAAGGTCGATCCACTGCGCATCCGCCTTCCCGGCGGCAAGTCGCTTTCCGGCGACGCGCTGGCGAAGTTCGAGAAGGAGCGCGATCGCATCGACGAGTTGCTGAACAAGGATGGCGCCGAAGTCGCAAGCAACTAGGCACCCCTCCCCTCTTCCAAAGTCTGCACAAGCAAAAAAGGCCGCCCCGAAGGGCGGCCTCTGTGTTTGATGCCTTGTCAGGCGGCTTCCTTGTCCGCCGTCGCTCCGCGCTTGAAGTTGAGGCGGTCGGAGCCGGCAAGCACCTTGACGGACGAACCATCCGGGAACTCGCCCTGCAGGATCTTCTCGGCGAGCGGATCCTGCAGGTATTTCTGGATCGCCCGCTTCAGCGGACGTGCACCATAGGCCGGGTCGTATCCCTTGTCGGCAAGGAAGGCTCGAGCGTCATCCTCAAGCTCCAGCGTGATCTTGCGCTCGGTAAGCAGCTTGCGCAGCCTTTCGAGCTGGATATCGACGATCGCACCCATCTCCGAGCGACGCAGCCTGTGGAACAGGATGATCTCGTCGACGCGGTTGAGGAACTCCGGCCGGAAGGCCGACTTGACGACATCCATCACCTGGTCGCGAACGACATCGCTGTCTTCGTTTTCGCCAAGTCCGACCAGATACTCAGCCCCGAGGTTCGAGGTCATGATGATCATCGTGTTGCGGAAGTCGACGGTGCGGCCCTGACCATCGGTCAGGCGACCGTCATCGAGCACCTGCAGGAGCACGTTGAAGACATCCGGATGCGCCTTCTCGATCTCATCGAACAGTACGACCTGGTAGGGCCGGCGACGGACGGACTCGGTCAGGGCTCCGCCTTCCTCGTAGCCGACATAGCCGGGAGGTGCACCGATCAGCCGGGCCACGGAGTGCTTCTCCATGTATTCCGACATGTCGATACGCATCAGCGCGGTCTCGTCGTCGAAGAGGAAACGGGCAAGCGCCTTGGTGAGCTCCGTCTTGCCGACGCCAGTGGGCCCAAGGAAGATGAACGAGCCGATCGGCCGGTTCGGATCCTGAAGCCCGGCACGCGAGCGCCTGACCGCACGGGAGACCGCCTGCACGGCGTCGCCCTGGCCAACGACCCACTTCGCCAGTTCGTCCTCCATCCTGAGCAACTTGTCGCGTTCGCCTTCCAGCATCTTGTCAACAGGGATGCCGGTCCAGCGCGAGACGACATGCGCGATGTTGTCGGGGGTCACGACCTCCTGCACCATCGGGTTGGCATTGGCGTTTTCCTGGCTTTCGGCATCGGAAAGCTCCTTCTCGAGCTTCGGAATGACACCGTAGGTCAATTCGCCGGCGCGCTGGAACTCGCCCTTGCGCTGGACGATCGCCAGTTCGTTGCGGGCTTCGTCAAGCTGCTTCTTGAGATCGGCAGCCCGGCCGAGCTTCTGCTTCTCGGCCTGCCAGCGGGCCGTCAGGGCCGATGCCTGCTCTTCGAGCGAAGCGAGGTCAAACTCGAGCTTCTCCAGCCGATCCTTCGACGATGCATCGGTTTCCTTCTTCAGGGCCTCGCGCTCGATCTTCAGCTGGATGATGCGTCGGTCGAGCTCATCGAGCTCTTCAGGCTTGGAGTCCACCTGCATCCGCAGACGCGACGCCGCTTCGTCCATGAGGTCGATCGCCTTGTCCGGCAGGAACCGGTCCGTAATGTAGCGGTTGGAGAGCGTCGCGGCGGCAACCAGCGCCGAATCCGAGATCCGGACCTTGTGGTGCTGCTCGTACTTCTCCTTCAGGCCGCGCAGGATCGAGATCGTGTCCTCGACCGTCGGCTCCTCGACCATGACAGGCTGGAACCGGCGGGCGAGCGCCGCGTCCTTCTCCACGTGCTTGCGATATTCATCAAGCGTAGTGGCGCCAACGCAATGCAGCTCGCCGCGCGCAAGCGCCGGCTTCAAGAGGTTGGAGGCATCCATTGCTCCTTCCGCCTTGCCGGCACCGACCAGCGTGTGCATCTCGTCGATGAACAGGATGATCTCGCCGTTTTCGGCCTGCACCTCGTTGAGAACGGCCTTCAGCCGCTCCTCGAACTCGCCGCGATACTTCGCACCGGCAATCAGCGCGCCCATGTCGAGCGCCATCAGCCGCTTGTCCTTGAGGCTTTCCGGCACGTCGCCATTGACGATGCGTAGGGCAAGGCCCTCGGCGATCGCGGTCTTGCCGACGCCGGGCTCACCGATCAGCACCGGGTTGTTCTTGGTGCGGCGCGACAGCACCTGGATGGTGCGCCGGATCTCATCGTCACGGCCGATCACCGGGTCAAGTTTGCCTTCACGGGCATCGGCCGTCAGGTCGCGCGCATATTTCTTGAGGCTGTCGAACCCTTGCTCTGCATTTGCGCTATCGGCGGTGCGGCCCTTGCGGATGTCGTTGATCACCTGGTTGAGCTTGGTCGGGGTCACGCCGGCCTTGGCGAGAATGCCTGATGTCGCGGCCGAGCTCTCGATCGCAAGCGCCAGCAGCAGCCGTTCGACGGTGACAAAGCTGTCGCCAGCTTTCTTCGCGGCCTCTTCGGCACTCGAAAAGACCCGGGCGAGCGGCTGCGACAGGTAAACGGAGCCATTGCCACCGGAAACTTTGGGAAGCTTGGCAAGTGCTGCATCATTGCCGGCGCGCGCCTCGCGGGCGTCGCCCCCGGCGCGCTCGATCAGCGAAGCGGCCATGCCTTGATCGTCGTCGAGCAGCACTTTCAGCACATGCTCGGGCGTGAACTGCTGATGTCCTTGCGCCAGCGCATAGGTCTGTGCCGATTGCAGAAAACCGCGCACGCGCTCGGAATATTTTTCAATGTTCATACTCTACCTCCATAACCCGGCAGGCCCATCGTGTGGCACCTGTCGGTGGTTCAGGATCAGGCTCCCGCATTCGGCAAGCCTGTCAGTGTGGAGCGATCCCCGCCTTGCGCCGGATCAACGCATCCGAAGCGAATATGGGGCACCGATTTTGGAAATTAAAGAGCCGTCGCTGGTCTCTGGACGGAAATCTGCAACCGAAAAATGCGGCCGCTCGACGGTTTGCCGCGCGGCCACTTTTGTACTCAGGGAGGCGAGAAGCCGGTTGGTTCGCTAAGCCGCCATCAGCGACCGTTCGGCGAATGAAGCTCCGAACTCCTTCATGCGTCGCACGTAGTAGGCCGGGTCGATCAAAACCTCCGGGAGATAGAGGCCGGGAGCCGACGCTTCGCCACCTTCGAGGCCGAGCATGCGTTCCACGGCGAGCGCAACACCAAGGGCGGTTAGCGGCGCCTGGCCTTCGGGGTGCACGATCTCATGGCGATGGTCGAGAGGCTGGCCATCCTTCCCCCGTCCCGTCATCTCGATGACGATCTCAGTCGAGAACGGCTCGCCGCGGCGCCGGCTCGCGGATTCGCTATAGGCGAGATCCAGCCGGATATCGCCGGCATCGGTCCGGGCCGCAAGCGCCATGACATCGAAGGGCGAATAGGCGACCGCATCGAGTTCGACACCGTCGACGCTTCGATAGCGCGCCTCCGAATCCTCGCAGCCAGCCCAGTGGAGCCTGCCCTCCTTGACCGTCAATGCCGCCGGCGCGAGGCCGGTGATGCGATTGTAGTCGGCAAGTGCTGCCGGCCCGCCCATGTCCTGTTCGTCAAGCAGGACCCCGATGCGGATCGTGTCGATCGCCTCATAGGCCTTGGCGAATTCGAGGATCGGGAAGATGGCGGCCCCGGCAAGCCAGTGGCTGGCGAGCAGGATCGGCGCCTTGTCCGGCGCGTGGATATATTGCGCCATTTCCGGCCCCACTTCGAAGGTGCCGCTGGAAAGGCTGATATAGGGGACGCCGTGGCGCTGGGCGTAGCGCATCGAGCTCAGCTTCTCATCCTTCAGGAAAATGACGACGGCACTGAAACGCTTCTCGTCGCCAAGGCCGATATCCGGCCGCGCCAGATCGACGCTGACGCCGATGGCGTTTCCGACCTCGCGCGCGACGGCCTCGGCCTTGCCGAAATCACGGCCGCCGATAGCGATCGGCAATGTCGGGTGGAGCCGGCGGATGATTTTCGCCGCCTGCGATCCGACAACCCCGGAACCGCCGATGATCAAAACAGGCTGAAACTTGCTCGACATCTTCCTATCTCCTAAACGAAAAGTGTCTGGCTGATTGCCGAACCTACCATTAGTAACTTACTATTGGTAGATAGGTTGCCGAACGCCGCTTTCAAGAGCCACGAGCCGACGCGAAAAGGATTGCGATCGATGGCCCCGACCAAAAGCCGAAAGCTCGCCAAGCCCGAACGGCGTGCCCAGTTGATCGAGACCGCCAAGGAGATCCTGCGCGAGTGCGGCGCCGACGCCCTGACGCTCGGCCACCTCGCCGAACGCGCCGGCGTCAGCAAGCCGATCGCCTACGAGCATTTCGGCACGCGCGAGGGGCTTTTGATCGCGCTTTCCCAGGAAATCGAAGACCGCCACGCAACCAAACTGCAGGCCGCGCTTACGGGGGCACCGAAAGAGCTCGATGCGGTCGCCGACATCATCAGCTCGGTTTACATCGACTGTGCCGTCGACAGTGGTGAGGAATGGCAGGCCATCTCAGGAGCGCTACGCGGCAACGCGGACATGATCGCGACGCAGCAGCAACAGGTCGACGACTATGTCGCCGCGATCCAGGCGGCACTCGGACCCTTCGCGAAAATTCCCTCCGACGATTTGCGCCTGCGCTGCACCGGTATCGCAGGAGCAGCCGAGGCGATCGGCCGCGAGCTGATCCGCGGCCGGACGAACGAGACGGCCGCCAGCGCCAATCTTGCCGCACTGATCGTCGACAGCGTCGACGTTTGATCGCCGATGACCAGACAAAGAAAAACCCGGCCGTGACAGGCCGGGTTTTTGTCGTGCCCTGAGAATGGGCAACGCTGATAGACCGCCGCTTATTCGGAAGCGGCGAGCGCCGGTGCTTCCGGAGCGGCATCGCCCGAAGCCTGGGCTTCGTCAGCGGCACCTTCCTGTGCGCTGCGGCGCGGACGGCGTGGACGCGGCGCGTTGCGGCGGCGGGATGCGGCGCGGCCGGAGGCAGCCGGGGCTTCCTCTTCCATCGCGACTTCCGCCGGTGTGCCTTCGATCACCGGCTGCGGGCCCGTGCCGTCGATGACGACAGGCTGCGGCTCGGGAGCAGGTGCCTGAGCTGCGGCAACCGGGGTCGGCATGTCGTCGCTGTAGCCCTGATCCAGATCGTCCTGGTCCTGATCGGACCCGTCGTGGCCGCGGAAATCCTGACGGTCATCACGCTGGAACCGGTCCTGCATCTGCGCCTGTGCGGCAGCAATGATGCGGTTGTAGTGTTCGGCGTGCTGAAGGTAGTTTTCTGCGATGACGCGGTCGCCGGAGCTCTGTGCATCGCGCGCAAGCGCTGAGTACTTCTCGGCGATGTGCTGAGCAGTACCGCGAATCTTCACATCCGGGCCGGAGCTGTCATAGGTCCGCGTCAGCGGGTTCGAGCCCTTGCGGTTGTGGTTGTTGTTATTTCCATTGTTATTGTTGTTGCTATTGTTATTCCGCCCGCGGCCGCGCTTGTTTTGCTGTCCTGGCCTCATAGTACATTCACCCGAATTCTCTTGATAATGATGATCATGTGGTTTCGTCTTCCGGCCGGATCCGTTCACGCCCGACAGAACACGCGCCGTTGCGCTCGCACAATGGCGGCTTCGGCGCCGACTGGCGTCAAATTAACAGGTACCCGCACAAGGCACTTGTTGAACCCTAGCAACTCTTTCTTGAGAGCAATCCCCGTGGCCAGGTCATACCGGAACGAATCTTAGGTCCATGACCTTCTGCCCAGTGCGCGGGCAAACTAGCCCGCTTCCTCTGGGATTCCAAGCCCTTTCTTTGCCTGTGCAAGAAAGAAGATGCGTCAGTGCAGCATTTTTTCAACGGTTTGTGTCGCGTTCGAAGATCAGGACGCGGTCATTACCGCCGAGATCCTTCGCCTCTTCACGCAGACGGAAATTTTCGGCGCTAAACAACGCCGTCACCGCCTCTTTCTGGTCGAAACCGATTTCCAAGCCTATCACGCCGTTTGTCTCAAGATGATGACCAGCCTGAGAAGCGATGGCGCGATAGGCATCAAGCCCGTCTTCTCCGCCATCAAGCGCTGCGGCCGGGTCGTGAAGTCTCACCTCCGGCTCAAGCTCATGGACGACACTGGACCGGATATACGGCGGATTTGAGACGATCACATCGTAGCGACCATCCACCTTTTCGTACCAGTTGCTGAGAAGCGGCCGGAACCGTTCCGCAAGACCGAGCGCAGCTGCATTCGCCGTCGCCGTTGCCAGTGCGTCCTTGGATATATCGGTAGCCGTGCCCCTTGCTTCAAGAACTTGCGACAGCAGCGCGATACAAATCGCCCCAGTACCGGTGCCGAGATCGATAAGCGCGCAACCGCCCTTTCGCGCTACCACCGCACGCAGATAAGGGATCATCCGATCGACGAGCGTCTCGGTGTCCGGGCGAGGCTCCAGCGTTTCCTTCGAAAGTTTCAGCGGCAGGCCGAAAAATTCGCGTTCACCAAGAATACGGTAGACCGGTTCGCGTGCCAGTCGCCGCGCCACCGCCACCCGGATCCGGGCAGCGTCCTCATCCGAAACCGGGTCCCTGCCCCGAGACACGACCGCGCTCAGCGACATGTCGAGCAGGCCGGAGATCAGATGCCGCACGTCGAGCGCCGCATTCTCTATGCCGCCCGCTTGCAGGCGGTCGCGGCTTTCGGCAACGAGGCTCGCGAGCGTTTCCGCCATGGCTCAGCCCCGCTGTTCGCCGAGCAGCGCCAGCTGGCTCGCCTGGTAGTCGGCAAGCAGCGCATCGACGACCTCGTCGATCTCGCCCATCATCATCCGATCGAGCTTGTAGAGCGTCAGGTTGATGCGGTGATCGGTGAGGCGGCCCTGCGGGAAATTATAGGTGCGAATGCGCTCGGAGCGGTCGCCCGAGCCCACTTGGCTCTTGCGGTCGGCCGAGCGTTCGCTGTCGGCGCGCTGACGCTCCATATCGTAGAGGCGCGAGCGCAGGACCTGCATCGCCTTTGCCCGGTTCTGGTGCTGCGACTTTTCCGAACTGGTGACGACGAGACCGGTCGGAAGGTGGGTGATGCGCACGGCCGAGTCCGTCGTGTTGACGTGCTGACCGCCGGCACCCGACGAACGCATGGTGTCGATGCGGATATCCTCGGGCCGGACCTCGATGTCGATGTCTTCGGCCTCAGGCAATACGGCGACGGTTGCGGCTGAGGTATGGATGCGGCCGCTCGCCTCGGTCTCCGGTACGCGCTGCACGCGGTGCACGCCGGATTCGAATTTCAGCCGCGAGAACACGCCGCGCCCCGAAACTGTCGCGATGATTTCCTTGAACCCGCCGGCTTCACCGTCGCTCGCCGAAAGCACCTCGACGCGCCAGCCCTTGCCGGCCGCGTACCGCTCGTACATGCGGAAGAGATCGCCGGCAAAAAGCGCCGCTTCCGATCCGCCGGTACCGGCGCGAATTTCGAGGATCGCACTCTTCTCGTCGGCCGCATCCTTCGGCAGAAGCAGGATCTGGATTTCCTGCTCCAGTGCCTCGATCGTCGCTTCGACCTCGGGCTTTTCCATTTCGGCGAGATCGCGCATCTCCCGGTCGGTCGATTTGTCGGCGAGCATGGCAGTGATGTCGGCAAGCTCGGTCATCGCCTTCTCGTAGGCGCGGATCTTCGTCACGACCGGCTGCAGTTCGGAATATTCCGAGGCGAGCTTGACATAAACGTCCGCGGCCGGGCCGGCCGACATGCGGGCCTCGATCTCACCGAACCGACGTTCCAGTTCGCGCATCTTTTCAACGGGAAGCTTTGCCAAGTCTCACTCCAAATGCATCTCCCCTCGCCCGGATCATAGTCCGGACGAGGGTCGCGACGCGTCAATTCAATCTAAACCGGAATGCCGTTTTCCGCGGCGAAATCCACCAGCATCTGGCGAACGGACGTCTGGTCGCGTGTGTCGTCCAGCGCCGCATTGAGCGCGGCACCAAGCTTGCCCGCGTCGAGCGCCAGCAGCATCGCCTTGATCGGCCCTACGGCCGTCGGCGACATCGAAACCGAACGGAAACCTAAGCCCAGCAACGCCATGGCCGAGAGCGGCTTACTCGCCATCTCGCCGCAGAGCGTCACCGGGGTTTCGTGCCGGTCGCCGGCGCGCACGATGTCGCGCAGGATCCTGAGGAACGGCCGCCCGAGCACGTCGAAACGATCGGATACGCGGGCATTGCCCCGATCGACCGCCATCGCGAACTGGAAGAGATCATTCGAGCCGACCGAGACGAAGTCCACTTCCATCATCAGTTCGTCGAGCTGCCACAAGAGCGCCGGCACTTCCAGCATGGCGCCGAACTGCAGCTTGCGCGGCAACTGTTCGCCAAGTTTCGACTGCCGCTCGATTTCCTTCTGCAGCAGGTCGCGTGCAATCCTGAGTTCGGAAACTTCGGTGACCATCGGCAGCATCAGCTTGAGCTCGGCACCGGCCGCCGCGCGCAGCATCGCGCGAAGCTGGGTCCGCAGCAGACCGGGGCGATCGAGCGAAAGCCGGATCGCGCGCCAGCCAAGTGCCGGATTTTCCTCTTCCGCTGCGCGGAAATAGGGGACGACCTTGTCGCCGCCGATGTCGAGGGTGCGGAAGGTCACGGGCTTGCCGCCCGTCTGCTTCAGCACACTGCGGTAAAACGCTTCCTGTTCTTCCGCCTTCGGCATGGTCGAGGCGATCATGAACTGAAGTTCGGTGCGGAACAGGCCGATGCCTTCTGCCCCCGCCTCGTTCAGATGCGGCAGGTCCACGAGCAGGCCTGCATTCATTTGCAGCGTGATGCGCTTGCCGTCTCTGGTCAGCGGCTCGACGTCCTTCAGCGCCCGGAACTGCGCCTGGCGCCGTGCCCGGAAGCGAACCTTTTCCTCGTAGGCGCGCTGCAGGTCGGCGAGCGGCCGCAAGTGCACCTTGGCATCGTCGCCGTCGATGATGATCGCATCGCGGTTTTCCGCAAGCGCCACCGCGCCCGTCGCCTGGCCAATGACCGGAATGCCCATGGCACGGGCGACGATCACCACGTGGCTGGTGACGGCGCCCTCTTCGAGCACCAGACCGCGCACGTTTTCGCGCGGATAGTCGAGCAGTTCGGCAGCGCCCATGGCACGCGCGACGATCACCGCATCGGTCGGGAAGTCGCTGGCCGAAAGCTTGGCGCCATAGCCGGAAAGCTGGCGCAGCAGGCGGTTGGCCAGATCGTCGAAATCATGCATGCGCTCGCGCAAGTACGGGTCCGTCAGCCGGATCATCCGCGCCTTGGTTTCGCTCTGGACGCGCTCGACTGCCGCCTCCGCCGTCAGGCCGTTGCGGATCGCCTCTTCGAGCTTGCGCACCCAGCCGCGATCATGGGCGAACATGCGGTAGGTTTCGAGCACCGCCCGGTGCTCGCCCTCCATCGACACCTCGCGGCGCGACAGCATGTCGTCGATCGAGATGCGCAGCGACCCCAGCGCTTCGGCAAGTCGCTGCAATTCCTGGTCGGTGTCCTCGTTGAGGAGGTTGGTGACGACGATCCTCGGTTCGTGCAGGACGACATAGCCAAGGCCGATGCCTTCACCATAGCTGTTGCCCTCGATCGAGACGGGACGCGAGAGGTCGAGCTCGAGGCCCGGCTTGGTGATCTTCTTGAGCTCACCGGTCGCCACCATCTCGGCGAGAACCATGGCCGTCGTCTCGAGCGCCTCGACCTCGTCCTCGCGATAGTTGCGCATCGCCTTGTTCTGGACGACGAGAACGCCAAGCGCGCGGCCCGTGCGCAGGATCGGCACGCCGAGGAAGGAGTGGTAGATCTCTTCACCGGTTTCCGGCAGGTAGGTAAAGGCCGGATGCGACTGGGCGTCGGAAAGATTGAGCGGCCGCGCCGAGGCGGCGATCGTGCCGACGAGGCCCTGCCCCATCTTCAATTGCGCCAGGTGGACGGCCGCCTTGTTCAGACCTTCCGTCGCGTAGAGTTCGAGCACGCCGTCGGAACGCAGCACATAGACCGAACACACTTCCGCAACCATGTTCTGCGCGATCTGGCGCACGATACGGTCAAGGCGCTCCTGCGGCTCCAGCGGTTCCGCCATCAACTCGCGCAACCGCTTGAGGAGAACGCGCGGACCTGCGGAAAGGTCTCTCATCGCGTGGGGTCTCCCGAAATAGAGGTGACGGCGGCAAGGGGATACGCGGGCAAAACCGCCGCGAATCCCAAATCGGTCGTCTGTCGATTAACTCTTATCGAGACCGTAAGCGGAATGCAAAGTGCGAACTGCCAATTCCGCATAGGGACCGTCGATCAGGATCGAAATCTTGATCTCGGAAGTGGTGATCGCCTTGATGTTGATGCCCTTGTCGGCAAGCGCGCGGAATGCGGACGCGGCGACGCCGGCATGGCTGCGCATGCCGATGCCGATGACCGATACCTTGACGAGGCCGGCCTCGGACTGGACGACGTCGTAGCCGATCTTTTCCTTGTTGTCGCCGAGCACCTTCAGTGCCTTGTCGACATCGCCCGACGGAACCGTGAAGGTCATGTCGGTCTTCGAACCGTCCTCGGAGATGTTCTGAACGATCATGTCGACGTTGATATGGGCTTCAGCAAGCGGGCCGAAGATCGCGGCGGAGACGCCCGGCCGGTCGGCGAGACGGCGCAGCGAAATCTGGGCTTCATCCTTGGCATAGGCAATGCCGGTTACGACTTCCTGTTCCACGATCTCATCCTCATCACAAATCAGCGTACCGGGCGGATTGAGAAGGTCACCCATGCCCGGCGCATCGGGATCTTCGAAAGACGAACGCACGAAGGTGCGAACCTTGTGCACCATGGCGAGCTCGACCGAGCGCACCTGCAGCACCTTGGCGCCGAGCGATGCCATTTCCAGCATTTCCTCGAACGCGATTTTCTTAAGCCGCCGCGCCTTCGGCTCGATGCGCGGGTCGGTCGTGTAGACGCCATCGACGTCGGTATAGATGTCGCAACGGTCGGCCTTGACGGCAGCGGCGATAGCAACGGCCGAGGTGTCGGAACCGCCGCGGCCGAGTGTGGCGAGGCGATTGTCGGGGCCAAGGCCCTGGAAGCCGGCGACGACGGCCACCTGGCCCTCGCCCATGCGGCGGATGATCTCGGCCCCGTCGATATCGAGGATGCGGGCAGCGCCATGGGCGTTGTCGGTGCGGATCGGGATCTGCCAACCCTGCCAGGAGCGGGCATTGATGCCCATCGACTGCAGCGCGATCGAAAGCAGACCGGACGTCACCTGTTCGCCGGAAGCAACGATCGCATCGTATTCGCGCGCGTCGTAGAACGGCGAGTTGGCGCCGGTTGCCTTCGGCATGTTCTGCACCCAGCCGACCAGCTCATTGGTCTTGCCGGACATGGCGGAAACGACGACGGCGACTTCGTGGCCGGCATCGACCTCGCGTTTCACATGGCGGGCGACATTGTGGATGCGGTCCAAATCAGCGACGGAGGTTCCGCCGAATTTCATCACGATGCGTGCCATGTGCCTCTACCGGTACCCAATTTAGCGCGCGCAGGCGCGCGTGACAGGAAAGCCCCCGCCGGCGCCCGACGGTCAAAAAGCTTGGGAGACTTCTCGGACATCGGCAGTCACCGCTTCGGGGAGCGGAAAGTCGCGGCGTCTCTTAGCGGATCAGGGGGCGGCACGCAATGGCACGCGGACACAGATTCGGGGCTCGCCGCGCACCACGACCCCGCATTTCGCAACAATATTGCCCAGGACAGGAATTCACGGAAATATCCGTACCGATAGACCCCGCAATGCCACGTTGAAAATTACCGGCTTCGATGCTAAAGGTGGCTCGCAACTTGAATTCGAGAAAGGGGGGCTGCACGTGATGACATTTTTCCGGCACCACCGCCAGCGTGGCCCCGTCCAAGCCCTGCAGATGCGTTTGCAGGGCTGACCAGACATCCTTTCGCGAAAATCGCGATCCTATCCCTGGTCTGCCCAGAGTGATGCAGTGCGGAACCGTTTCGGTTTAAGCGCCTGCATCGTCTTCCAATACCGAGCTGACTGCCCGTTGACAGCATGCGTGCTGTTCCGGGTCCAATCATCCGAAAACCCGGCCTGAAGTGCCGCCACGGATGTCTCATCGTCGCTCGCGCAGTCCAGAGATCGACCATGGCCTTGATCAATATCCGCAACCTCGGCGTCAACCTGAGCGCACCGCTTTTTTCCAACCTCAACCTCTCCGTCGCCGCCGGTGACCGTATCGGCATCGTCGCCGCGAATGGCCGCGGAAAGACGACCCTGCTGAAATCGATCGCAGGCAGCTTCGATCCGACGGCCGGGGAAATCACGCGCTCACGCAGCCTGACCATCGGCCATGTCGAGCAGAACGTTGCGGCCGCCTTGCTGCCCCTCTCCTTCCACGACGCCGTTCTTTCGGCCCTTCCGGCCGACCAGGCGGAAAATGAGAGCTGGCGCGTCGACATCGTGCTCGATTCGCTCGACGTGCCGGAAGTGCTGCGCCAGCGTGCGGTCTCGGAACTGAGCGGCGGCTGGCAGCGGCTCATGCTTCTCGCCCGCGTCTGGGTCAGCGATCCGGACGCCCTGCTCCTGGACGAGCCGACCAACCACCTCGATCTCGCCAAGATCGCCCGGCTCGAAGCCTGGCTGAACGCCCTGCCGCGCGACGTGCCGGTGCTCGTCGCCAGCCACGACCGCGCCTTCCTGGACGCCACCACCAACCGGACGCTGTTCCTCAGACCCGAGCAATCGCCAATCTTCGCGCTCCCCTATTCGCGGGCGCGCGCTACCCTCGATGAAGTGGACGCCTCCGAGGAGCGGCGCTATCAGCGTGACATGAAGGTGGCGCAACAGCTTCGCCGCCAGGCCGCCAAGCTCAACAACATCGGCATCAATTCCGGCAGCGATTTGCTGACCGTGAAGACGAAACAGTTGAAGCAGCGAGCCGAACGGCTGGAGGACGCGGCGAAACCGGCGCATCAGGAGCGCTCCGCCGGCGCGATCCGGCTCGCCAACCGCGGCACCCACGCCAAGATCCTGGTGACACTGGACGACGTCCCGGTCGAAACGCCGGACGGCACGGCGCTCTTCCGCACCGGCAAGCGCTGGATCTGCCAGGGCGATCGCATCGTGCTCTTGGGCGAAAACGGCGCCGGCAAGACGCGGCTCGTCAACCTGATCCGTGCCGCGATCGAGGAGCCCGGCCGCGCGCCAGATACACTGAAGGCGACGCCTTCGCTGGTGCTCGGCTACAGCGACCAGGCGCTTGCCGGGCTTTCGGACGACGAGACGCCGCTTGCCGCCCTCTCCCGCCGCTTTTCGCTCGGCGATCAGCGGGCGCGCACCTTCCTTGTCGGTACCGGTGTCGGCATCGACATGCAGGAGAAGGCAATCGGCCGACTCTCCGGCGGCCAGAAGGCGCGCCTCGCCATGCTGGTATTGCGCCTGAAGGAGCCTAACTTCTACCTGCTCGACGAGCCGACCAACCATCTGGACATCGAGGGCCAGGAGGCACTCGAGGCGGAGTTGCTGAAACACGAGACGAGCTGCCTTCTGGTCTCCCACGACCGCAGCTTCGTGCGCAATGTCGGCAACCGCTTCTGGCTGATCGAAAAGCGCCGGCTCGTCGAAGTCGAGGACCCGGAAGACTTCTTCGCCTCAGCTGCGGCGAGCGAACTCGGCTAGCGATCGCGCAAGCGAACCCGATGGCACCCGTGACGCCCGCGATGAGCGGGCGTCACCTTCTGCATCGTAGCTAGGAAGGCGGCCGGGCGATCACGCAGGCGACCTCGCCGCCGTCGAAGACGTGCGTCGACCGAGCCTCGACGTTCCACCGATGGCGAAGAACTGCCGCTTCGATCCGCGCGCCAACCTCATCCGCACCCGTGGACGGCTCGTCGTGAAAGAGAAAGAGGCGCCCTTCCGGCTTCAACAGCCGTACCAGCGCAGCAAACTCACGCGTGGGATCGCCCCGCGTAAAGACGCCGACGCGGATCGCAAACACCTTGTCGAAGCGGCGATGATCCAGATCGAGTGAGCGAAGGTCCGCGACCTGCACGATGGCCCGCCCGGCAGCAAGGTGTGCAGCATTTCGGCGCATTGCCGCCGCGACCATGGTGGCCGATCGATCGATGGCTACAATCCCCCCGTCGACAAGCCGCTCGCAAACCTTGGTCACTGCAACGCCGTGACCGCAGCCGATTTCGAGCAGCTGATCAGAAGGCTTCGGCGCAACGACAGCGACTGCCCAGTCGATCCTGCCAAGCGCCATGAATTCCCCCATCCGCCGCAGATCCTAAGAATGCTAGCACGGCGAAGAGCCATGCCGCGAATCAATCTGGTTCGAAAGATAAACCACTTGCAAAACTATATCAGTTTTGCCAATCTTCCCCATGCCAGGACATGCAGCAACGGAGAGAGACAATGCGCAGGGTCATCATGTGGGACATGGTCAGCGTCGACGGCTTCTTCGAAGCACCGGGGCATGACATCGGTTGGTTCGTCTTCGAGGACGAACTCGCCGCCTATATCGGCGAAACGCAACTCGAAGCGGACACTTTGCTCTTCGGCCGCGTGACCTATGAAATGATGGCGGCCTATTGGCCGTCCGCCGAAGGTAACATCGCCACCTTCATGAACGGCGTCGAGAAGTTCGTCTTCTCGCGCACGCTGACATCCGCCGATTGGCACAGGACGACACTCTTGACCGGCGACGCCGCCAAGGAAGTCGAACGGCTGAAGCAACGCGATGGCGGCACGATCTTCGTTTTCGGCAGTGCGGACTTCGCTGCAGGGCTGATCGCGAAGGGCCTCGTCGATGAGTATCGTCTCGGCATCAATCCGGTGCTTCTGGGCAACGGCGTGCCCCTGTTCAAGCCGGGGTTGAAGCGAACGGAACTCAAATTGACCCACTCTCGCCCACTGAAATCGGGCGTGGTCATCCTGCACTACCAGCCGCAGGCGGATGCGCAATAGAGCAGGTAGAACAACGCGCCCGCCTGACCTGCGCCCATCTGGCCCAGCGTCGGCTCTTGACTTCCCTGCCCGATCGTCCGACTTCACCAGAGACGATGCAAGGAGACGGCGACATGAGCGAGACCGCACGCACGACGATCGACCAGAGCGAGGTAGACCGGTTCTCCGCCATGGCTGCGGAGTGGTGGGACCCGACCGGCAAGTTCCGGCCGCTGCACAAGTTCAATCCCGTTCGCCTTGCCTACATTCGCGACAAGGTGGCCGAACATTTCGGTCGCGATCCCAAGGGCCCGCAACCGCTGAAAGGTCTGCGGCTGCTCGATATCGGCTGCGGCGGCGGCCTCCTGTCCGAGCCGATGGCGCGCATGGGTGCAGACGTCCTCGGCGCCGACGCCTCAGAGAAAAACATCGGCATCGCCAAGACGCATGCGGCCGGGAGCGGCGTGGCGGTCGACTATCGCGCTGTGACCGCGGAAGCGCTCGCCGAAGCCGGCGAGAGTTTTGACATCGTGCTCAATATGGAAGTGGTCGAGCACGTCGCCGACGTCGATTTCTTCATGACCACCTGTGCCCATATGGTTCGACCTGGCGGTCTGATGTTCGTCGCCACGATCAACCGCACCATGAAGGCAGCAGCCCTTGCCATCTTCGCCGCCGAAAACGTGCTGCGTTGGCTGCCGCGCGGCACCCACCAGTATGAAAAGCTGGTACGCCCGGAAGAACTGGAAAAGCCGCTCTCAGCGAGCGGTCTCGAAGTCACTGAACGCACCGGCGTCTTCTTCAATCCGCTCGCCAATCAGTGGAACCTGTCCAAGGATATGGACGTCAACTACATGCTCGTCGCCAAGCGTCCGCTGTAACGCCGCTGGCCGGCTCGTCTGCGGACTCAGCCGATCTCAGACTTGGCCTGCCATTCTCGTTTCAGCAGCGCATAGACGAGTTCGTCGCCCCAGGTGCCGTTGAACCGGTCATTCTCGATCAGATGCGCTTCGCGGCGCATGCCGAGACGTTCGACGACACCAACCGATCCCTTGTTCAGCGCATCGAGCCGGGCAAAAATCCGGTGGAAGTGCAGCGTCGAAAAGCCGAGATCGAGAATGGCGCGCATCGCCTCGGTGGCATAGCCCTTGCCGGCGAATGCCGGATTGAAGATGTAGCCGGTCTCCGCCTGCTCGGCCGCCCGGCTTGCGAGCTTCAGCAGCACCTCGCCAATCAGAGCGCCATCCTCCTGGCGTTCGACCGCGAACACCGCGACATCCCCGTCGTCAGCAAGTTCCGGCGCTGAAGCCTTGGCGAACTTCGCTCGCGCAGCCGTCTCGTCCAGCGGTTCTTGATAGAGATAGCGATAGACGTCCGGCAGCCGGTGATAGGCGAAGAAGGCTGCAAAATCGTCGGGCACAAATGGCCGGATGACGAGGCGATCGGTGGAAATGCGAAGCTCGGACAAAGTCATTGGCTGAAAAATCTCCCGTTGCGAAGCCGCGAGGTGGGAAGCAAGACGTTGTTTTTAAAGAGCAGGTAGCAAATAACGCGAACCCGAGGCGCCAATAGACCGCGCGTCAGTTGACCTCGTCAGGCAAGATCGGCAGCGGCGCGACCGCAATTCCTTCCTCAAGCAGCGCCACAGCCTCTTTCGCCGTCGCCTTACCAATCAAGCCGCGTTCTTCCGCTTCGCCGTAATGGATCTTGCGCGCTTCCTCGGGAAAGCGCTCGCCAACGTCCTCGGCGTTCTCGCGCACGGTCTTCACCAGTTCGCGGATCTTGGCGATCGTTTCTTTCTGCGCCTGATCCATGATCACCGCCCGCGTCGCTTCCTTCTTGCGCGCGGTCGCGACCGAAGGCGCCATCAGTTGCTTGGCAACGGACGTTGAATTGCAGGTGGGACAGGAAACCAGCTTGCGGTCGACCTGGCGGTCAAAATCGTCACTCGACGAAAACCAGCCTTCGAAGGCGTGGCCGTTGTCGCAGGAAATTGTATAGCGGATCAAGCGGCAACGCCTCCCTTCCCGGTTGGCACCACTTCATCGAGCACGAAACTGCGGGCGTTCTTCAAGTTCGGTATCTTTGCGCGTGCCGCATGCACGGCGGCGACATCAATTTCGGCAAGCACGATCGCCTCGCCGCTCGGTCCGGCCGAAGCAAGCACCCTGCCCCAGGGATCGACGATCATCGAATGGCCGAAGGTCTCGCGCCCGTCCTCATGCGTGCCGCCTTGCGCCGCGGCGATGACGAAGAGACCGTTCTCGATCGCACGGGCGCGAAGGAGGATTTCCCAATGCGCCTCGCCGGTCTGGCGCGTGAAGGCGGCGGGAACCGACATGATCTCGGCGCCGGCGACCGCCTGTTGCCGGAAGAGCTCCGGGAAGCGCACGTCGTAGCAGATGGTGAAACCAAGCTTGCCGACGTCGAGATCGGCAATGCGTGCCGTGCCGCCGGGCTGATAGGCAGCACTTTCCCGCCAGCTTTCGCCGTTGTCGAGGTCAACATCGAACATGTGGATCTTGTCATAGTCGCAGATCTTGTGACCATCTGGTCCGAACAAGAGGCCGCGATTGGCGATCTTGCCGTCGGCAAGCGCGATCGGCGTCGAGCCGACATGGAGGTAGATCCCGAGTTCACCGGCGAGCTTCGCCGCTGCACCGGCAATGATGTCGTTCGCCTCATCTTTCAGGATCGCGCGCAGAGCCGCCCGGTCCCGCTGGAGCGCGCCGGTCATTTCCGGCGTCTGGACATAGATCGCCCCTTGAGCCGCCGCCTCGCGCACCAGCCGGACCATCGTCTCCGCGTTGTCTAGCGGATCGACGCCGGAGCACATCTGAATGGCTGCAGCCTTGAAGGTCATCGTCGTTCTACTCCTGGTGCACGCGGCCAACACAGCCTCGCGTTGGCGATGTGCGAAACGTCAGATCCGCCTCAGGCCGCCAGCAGCGCATCGAGTTTGCCGGCGCGTTCCAGCGCGTGCAGATCGTCACAGCCGCCGACATGAATGTCATTGATGAAGATCTGCGGGAAGGTCGAGCCGCCATGCGCCTTTTCGATCATCACCTGCCGCACCTTCGGATCATAGGTTGCGTCATGTTCGAGAAAGGGCACGCCCTTGGTTTCCAATAGTTTCTTGGCCGCCGAACAATAACCGCAGAACTGACGCGTATAAATGACCACTGAAGCCATGATCCTCAATCGCTCCTTCACCGGCCACCGTGCCGGATAACTGATTGTCATATAAGACCGGATATGGCTCTTGCAAAGGTCAAAACCGTGACCGGCCCGGCTCCCGCCCGCTTCAGCGCACGGGTCGCTGCAGAGACGGTTGCACCGGTCGTATATACATCGTCGACGAGAACCACGCTGTTCCCACGGAGACCCGCCTTGCCGTCTTCCGAGACCGCGAAGGCACCGCGCACATTGTCCTCACGTGCCTGCCGGGCAAGGCCCACCTGCCGGCTTGTGCGTCGGATACGCTTGAGCACATCGGGTTGATAAGGCCTGCCGGAGAGCCGCGCGATGGCCCGTGCCAGTTCCGCCGATTGGTTGAACCGACGCCTCCAGAGCCGAAAGGCGTGCAATGGCACCGGGATGATCGCATCGGCCGAGGCAACCGCACCGTCACTCGCCCGGATCATCCATTCCGCCATCATCGGCGCAAGATCGGTGCGATCGCGATATTTCAGCCCGTGCACCAGATCACGGGCAATGCCCTCATGGATTGCCACCGACCGCAGACGGTCGAAGGCCGGCGGATTGGCAATGGCTTCGGGCGAAACCGAGCCCGGCCCATGGTCGACCGAAAAGGGCGTCCCGAGAATATCGCAAAAAGGGCGCTCGATCAGCGGCAACGTCGACCAGCAAGGAGCGCAAACCGCGCGATGGCTGCCTACCATCCGGCCGCAACCGCAGCAGACCGGCGGATAGACGAGATCGACCGCCCCGGAGACGAGCCCCCGCAGCACCCACCCCCACCCTTCCTCCGGAAACAGCGGTCTCTCCCATGCCATGCTGTTGACTTTGAACCTCCGAAGGTCTTTTTGCTGGCCAGCTTGCGGAGACAGTATCGTGGAAAAAATCTTTGACCAGAGCCTCGTCGAGGCACATCGGGCAAGGGCGCTCAGAAACGCCGATCCGAAGGCCGGTTTCCTTCTCGATATCGTCGCCCAGGAACTCGCCGAACGCGTCAGCGTGGTCGAACGTCACTTCGATCGCGCGCTGGAGTTGCACGGCTACACCGGGCAAACGGCCCACCATCTCATGGCAACGGGCAAGGTCGGTGCCGTCGAGCGCGTGGAAACGGATGCGCGATTTGGTTCTGCGCAAGCACCGGTAACGATCGCCTCGCTTGAAGAGGTTCCGGGCGAACCGGAAAGCTTTAACCTGGTGGTTTCGCCACTCTCCCTACACCTGACCAACGACACGCCGGGCGCCTTCATCCAGGTTCGTCGGGCGCTGAAGCCCGACGGGCTTTTTCTCGCCGCCATCCCGGGCAGCGGTACGCTGCAGGAACTGCGCGAAGCGCTCCTAGCCGCCGAGGCGGAATTGACGGGCGGAGCCAGTCCGCGGGTCATCCCCTTCGCCGATGTCCGCGATGTGGGCGCGCTGCTGCAACGCGCCGGCTTCGCGCTGCCGGTCACGGACACCGAAACCTATACGGTGCGTTACGATTCACTGTTTGCGCTGATGCGCGACTTGCGCGCCATGGGCATGGCCAGCCCGCTCACTGCCCGAAGCCGCCTGCCCGTTTCGCGTCGCTTCTTCCTGCGGGCCGCGGAAATCTATGCCGAACGCTTCTCCGATCCGGACGGCCGCGTCCGCGCGACATTCTCGGTGATCTATCTGTCCGGATGGGCGCCGCATGAAAGCCAGCAGAAGCCGTTGAAACCGGGCTCCGCGAAGCAGCGGCTGTCGACAGCGCTCGGCACCAAGGAACAACCGCTTTAACAAGGGCGGTCGTGTTTGCCCCGAACTCAGGCCCCCTGAAAAGCCGTCGCGACGGAGTTGTAGACGGCTGAGAGGACGTTGCCGATCTGTTCGGCCCCGAGGATCACGCTCAGGGAGACGATGGCGGCGATGAGCGCGTACTCGATTGCGATACCAGCGCTTCTATCGCGAAACAGGCGTTTCAGCTTTTCCATGCTCCACAGTCCGGTTCGTGTTCAGTCCGAAACGTGCGGCAGCAGCCGAAAACCGGAGGCGTTCGGGTCAGCACCCGCTCTTGCGACCGTCCGCATCGATGATGCAGACCGCACCGGGCATCTCCTGCAGCACGCTACGCCGTACCGTATAGCGCTTGGTGGTCCCGCTCGAGGGGATGGAGCCGGTGGAAATATTGTCGTAGTCGACGGGCGTATTGGCCATGATGCGCCTGTCGTTCTTCGAAGACAGCATCGGCGTCAGGATCAGCGTCAGCGCGATCACTGCCGTTCCAAACAGCAGGGACAGATTGAGCACACCCGTCCGGCGGGACTGATTAGTCACCAGATCCTTTTCCTGAACCGTGCTCCAGAAATCGTCGTCCACCATCCCAGCCTCACAAACGCACAAAGCACGGCGAACGCAAGCGCCCTTCCCAAGCTTGGTTCCACCGCACTGCCTGAAATCAGTACGCCGTTCACCAACAATGCGTACCGAAAATGAATTGAGCTATCTTTGCGCGAGGGAGATAAACGATCGATTAATAATCAATCAGATTTCGGGTAGGTTCAGAGCAAATCCATAAGAAATGGTATCAACGGCTCGTCAGCCGGCGGCATCGGGTAGTCGCGCAGGGCCTTTGGCCTGACCCATTTGATCGCTTGGCCCTCGCGTCCGGTCGCCACCCCTTCGTAGCGCCGGCAGACATAGAGCGGCATCAGCAGATGGAAGTCCTCATAGGTGTGGCTGGCGAAGGTCAGTGGCGCGAGGCACGCGACCTTGGTGCGGATGCCGAGTTCCTCGTCCAACTCACGGATCAGGGTTTCCTCGGGCGTCTCGCCGGCTTCGACCTTGCCGCCCGGAAACTCCCAAAGACCCGCAAGCGACTTTCCTTCCGGCCGTTGCGCCAGCAGAATGCGGCCGTCGCTGTCGACCAGGGCGCAGGCGGCGACGAGGACGATCTTCTTTCCGCTGACGTTCATGGCCTCAAGCCCCCGGCGTTCTGTAGATGTAGCTGTAGACCTCGGAGAAACCGGCACCGCGATAGAGCGCCAGCGCCGCGCTGTTTTCCGCCTCGACCTGCAGCCAGGCCTTTTTTGCTCCCCGCAGCCGCGCCCAGCGCAGGCAGACATCGAGCATCGCCTTGCCGACACCCTTCCCGCGAACCCGCTCGTCCACGGCAAACTGCATGATGCCGGCGAGGTCGTTGTCCTGCACGACGAGTGCCACGGCGGTCGGCCCGGTCTCGGCATCTTCAAACAGGAAGAGGCCGCTTTCCGGCTTGATCGCATTGATGATCTCGGTAAGCGCCGCCTTCCTCTTCGGATCGCCCTTGGCGATGCCGATACAGGCATCGACGAAGCGACCGACGTCCTTGATCGGCAGGTGATCGATGCCGTCGCCGAATTCACGCTCGGCAAGATCGGCCGTCATCACCAGGCTGCGGCTGAATGCCGTCCAGCCTTCGGCATCCATATGGGCAACGAGTTGCGGCGGCGTCAGCGGCGTCTGGCGCACGGTCAGGGGCCGGCCATAGTCCGCAAAGCGCCTGGCCGCCTTTTCAAGGCGCACTGGAATATCGCGATAGTCGGATGGATCGAGCGGGTTGACGGAGTTGAGACGCTTGGAATCATGGCCCGCGTTGAGCCGGATCAGCCAGCTGCCGTCATAGTGCACCGATGCTGCCGGCCAGGCCCGGAAGCCCACGGCCTCGAGACGGCGCACGCTCGGAAGATCCACCATTACCACTTCCCCACCTTCGGCCGCGACGTTGCCCGCCGGCCGAGCATCACTCGATGTCATTTTGCTACCTCTCGCCAATCCGGGATACCAGACTGCTTACGATCGCTCGACCGGAGCCTCAGCTGCGGTAATCGCCGTTGATCTCGACATATTCCTTCGTCAGGTCGCAGGTATAGACCGTGGCGCGACCGGAGCCGAGGCCGATATCGACGCGGATGGTGATGTCCTCGGCCTTCATGACGGCAGTGGCAGCCGCTTCCGAATAGGTCGGATCGCGCTCGCCTTCGACGGCCACCCGCACATCGCCGAACCAGATCGCCAACCGATCGCGTTCCGCCATCTCGCCTGATTTGCCGACGGCCATGACCACGCGGCCCCAATTGGCGTCTTCGCCGGCAACCGCCGTCTTCACCAGCGGCGAATTGGCGATCGAGAGCGCTATGCGCTTGGCGGCTGCGTCGTTTTCAGCACCTTCGACGGTGACTTCGACCATCTTGCGCGCGCCTTCACCATCGCGCACCACCTGGAGCGCCAGATCGCGCAGCAGGTCGTTGAGCGCGACGCGGAAGGCGTCGAGGCGCGCATCGGCCGCGTCGGAGATTGCCGGCTGCCCGTCGGCTGCCGCCGCACCCGTTGCAAAAAGCATCAGCGTGTCGGAGGTCGACGTGTCGCTGTCGACCGTGACCGAATTGAAGGTCGGGCCGACGCCCGCGGAAAGCAGAGCCTGCAGTGCGGCCGGCGCGATGTCTGCATCGGTGACCACGAAGGAGAGCATCGTTGCCATGTCGGGCGCGATCATGCCGGCGCCCTTGGCAATACCGTTGATCGTGACCTTGACGCCACCGATTTCGGCCATGCGGGTCGCAACCTTCGGATAGGTATCCGTCGTCATGATCGCCTTGGCGGCTTCGAACCAGAAATCTTCCTTGCCGGCAACGGCCAGATCGTCGAGCACGCCCGCAAACTTGGTCGCATCCAGCGGTTCGCCGATGACGCCGGTCGAAGCGAGGAACACTTCGCTCTCCGCACAACCGACTGCCTTCGCCGCAGACTTTGCAGTCAATTCCGTGGCTTCGCGTCCCTTCTTGCCGGTGAAGGCATTGGCGTTGCCGGAGTTGACGACGACAGCGCGCGCGATGCCGCCGGCAAGGTTCTGGCGGCAGAAATCAACAGGAGCAGACGGGCACTTGGAGCGGGTGAAAACACCGGCTGCAGCGGCCGGCTTGTCGAACACCATCATCAGCACGTCGGTACGGTTCTTGTACTTGATGCCGGCGGCAGCGGTCGCCATGCGGACACCGCGGACGGAAGGCATTTCGGCGAAGGTTTTCGGAGCAAGCGGAGAAACGGAGCCGGACATGGGAAACCTGCTGTGACGTGTTGGGGCCAAAGCATTTCCAGGAAAAGTGCGTAGCGGTTTTCCGTCAGGAAATGCGTAAGAACAAAGACCTGGAGCGGTTTACAACCGAAGCTGCTCCAGATCTATCTTGCGACAAATGCCCGAACGGTTTTCACCGCCGGGCATCGACAAAAAGCGGTGATGGCAGGTCCCGCGAGCGGCAGGGCCTGCCAATCGAAATTACTTGGCTTCCTGCGCCTTGTTGGCCTCGTCATAGGCCTTCTTCAAAGCGGGATCGGAAATCTCGACGCCTGCGTCCTTTTTGGCGGCAGCAAGCAGCTCAACGTATTTGTCACGCATGACAAGCTGACGAACCTGCGGCTCGACCTGCTCCAGCGGCGGCGGGGCCTGCGGGCGCTTGTCTTCGACCAGGATCACGTGGAAGCCGAACTGGGTCTTGACCGGAGTCTTGGTGTAGGCACCCTTGTCGAGTGCGAAGACAGCTGTATCGAATTCCGGCACCATGCGGCCCTTGGTGAAGTAGCCGAGGTCGCCGCCGTCGTCCTTGTTCGGATCGGTCGACTTCGCCTTGGCGAGATCGACGAAGCTCTTGCCGGCGTCGAGTTCCTTGATGATTTCCTTGGCCTCATCCTCGGTCTTGACCAGGATGTGGCGTGCCTTCACCTCTTCCTGCACCGGGATCGCGGCGATCTCCTTGTCGTAGCGCGCCTTCACCTCTTCCTTGGTGATGGCGTCGACGACATGCTTCTTGAAGTAGGCATTGTGCAGTTCGCGCTCGGTCAGGTAGGCGACGCGCTGCTTGAAGGCCGCATCATCCTGCAGGCCTTCCTTTTCGGCAGTGTTCGAAAGGAGCTTGACGTCGATGATCGCCGAGAGGGCGGCGGCGCGCTTCTGCTCCTCCGGCATCTGCTGCAGCTGCGGGTCGAGACCGCCCAGCGCCAGCGTGAGCTCGGACTGGCGCACTTCCTCGCCGCCAACCTTGGCGATCACCGGATCGGCGTCTTCCGCGCGCGCGCCACCATGAACGGCCATCGCCGCAACCAGTGCCGCGGCGGCCAGGGTTTTCAACTTGGACATGCTCACTAACCTTTCACATTAGCCTTCGGCGCAATTACCTGCGACTTGTAGCGGCTGCACACCACCAGAATGTGGCGGTTCTGTAGCCGTCCGGCAGTGCAAGTGCGTTGACATAATTCGACCCCCCTCTTATCTGTCACGCAACCTCGCGTCCAGAACAGTTTCCGGGCGTTTCACGGCATTGCGCGGTTTTCGCGGCGCGGCCATGAGACCTAAGGCAACAAAAAAGAAAGGACCATTCGTATGGTCAGTCTCGGCGGCCTAGCCCGCAAGTTGTTTGGTTCCGCCAATGAACGTCGCGTGCGCGGCTACAAGGCTCGGGTGGACGCCATCAACGCACTTGAAGCCGAAACGAAGGCTTTGTCGGATGAGGCACTCGCCGCCAAGACCGTGGAATTCCGCCAGCAATTCGCCGACGGCAAGACGCTCGATGACCTGCTGGTACCGGCTTTTGCTGTTGCTCGCGAAGCCGCCCGCCGCGTGCTCGGCCTGCGTCCCTTCGACGTTCAGCTCATCGGCGGCATGATCCTGCACGAGCGCGCGATCGCCGAAATGAAAACCGGTGAAGGCAAAACCCTCGTCGCGACGCTTCCGGTCTATCTGAATGCACTCGCCAGCAAAGGCGTACATGTCGTTACCGTCAACGACTACCTCGCCCAGCGCGACGCCGGCACCATGGGCCGCGTCTACAGCTTCCTCGGCATGACGACGGGCGTCATCGTCCACGGTCTCACCGACGAGCAGCGCCGCGACGCCTACGCCTGCGACATCACCTACGCGACCAACAACGAACTCGGCTTCGACTACCTGCGCGACAACATGAAGTACGAGCGCGGCCAGATGGTCCAGCGCGGCCACTTCTTCGCGATCGTCGACGAAGTGGACTCGATCCTCGTCGACGAAGCGCGCACGCCGCTGATCATCTCCGGCCCGCTCGACGACCGCTCGGATCTCTACAACACGATCAACGAGTTCATTCCGCTGCTTTCGGCCGAGGATTACGAAATCGACGAGAAGCAGCGCTCGGCCAACTTTTCGGAAGACGGCACGGAGAAGCTCGAAAACCTTCTGCGCGAGGCGGGTCTTCTCAAGGGTGAATCGCTCTACGACATCGAAAACGTCGCGATCGTCCACCACGTCAACAACGCGCTCAAGGCCCACAAGCTGTTCCAGCGCGACAAGGACTATATCGTTCGCAACGGCGAGATCGTCATCATCGACGAGTTCACCGGCCGCATGATGCCGGGACGGCGCTATTCCGAAGGCCAGCACCAGGCGCTCGAAGCCAAGGAAAAGGTGCAGATCCAGCCTGAGAACCAGACGCTCGCCTCGATCACCTTCCAGAACTACTTCCGCATGTATTCCAAGCTCGGCGGTATGACCGGTACGGCCTCCACCGAAGCGGAAGAGTTCGGCAACATCTACGGCCTCGAAGTGATCGAAGTGCCGACCAACCTGCCGATCAAGCGTATCGACGAGGACGACGAGGTCTATCGTACGCAAGGCGAAAAGCTGAAGGCGATCATCGACGAGATCAAGTCGGCGCACGAGCGCGGCCAGCCGATGCTGGTCGGAACGACCTCGATCGAAAAGTCCGAACAGCTTGCCGACCTCCTGAAAAAGTCCGGCTTTGCGAACTTCCAGGTGCTGAACGCCCGTTATCACGAGCAGGAAGCCTTCATCGTCGCCCAGGCCGGCGTGCCGGGCGCGGTCACGATCGCCACCAACATGGCCGGCCGCGGTACCGACATCCAGCTCGGCGGCAACATCGACATGCGCATCCAGCAGGAGCTCTCGGAAATCGAGCCCGGCCCGGAGCGCGACCAGCGCATCGAGGCGATCCGCGCCGAAGTGCAGAAGCTGAAAGAGCAGGCACTCGCTGCCGGCGGCCTCTACGTTCTCGCGACCGAACGTCACGAAAGCCGCCGCATCGACAACCAGCTGCGCGGCCGTTCCGGCCGTCAGGGCGACCCGGGCCGCTCCAAGTTCTACCTGTCGCTTCAGGACGACCTGATGCGCATCTTCGGCTCTGACCGCATGGACAGCATGCTGCAGAAGCTGGGTCTCAAGGAAGGCGAAGCGATCGTCCATCCCTGGATCAACAAGGCGCTCGAGCGCGCACAGAAGAAGGTCGAAGCGCGCAACTTTGACATCCGTAAGAACCTCCTGAAATACGACGACGTGCTCAACGACCAGCGCAAGGTGATCTTCGAGCAGCGTATCGAGCTGATGGATGCCGAAAGCGTCACCGAAACCGTGACCGACATGCGCACCGAGGTCATCGAGGACATGGTCGGCAAGCGCATTCCAGCGAAGGCCTATGCCGAGCAGTGGGACGTCGAGGGCCTCAGGGCCGACGTGCAGCAATACCTCAATCTCGATCTGCCGGTCGTCGAATGGGCGGCCGAAGAAGGCATCGACGAGGCCGATATCCTCGAACGCGTCACCACCGCCGCCGAGAAGGAAGCCGCAGATCGCGCGGAACGTTTCGGTCCGGAGATCATGCAGTATGTCGAGCGCTCCGTCGTGCTGCAGACGCTCGACCATCTCTGGCGCGAGCATATCGTCAACCTCGATCACCTGCGCTCGGTCATCGGCTTCCGCGGCTACGCACAGCGTGACCCGCTGCAGGAATACAAGTCCGAGGCTTTCGAACTGTTCCAGGCCCTGCTCGGCAACCTGCGCCAGGCGGTAACCGCACAACTCATGCGCGTCGAACTGGTGCGCGAAGCAGCCGAAGCGCCGCAGCCGGCACCGCCGGTCATGCACGGCCACCATATCGACCCGTTGACGGGCGAAGACGACTTTGGTGGCGACGGTGGAACGCTTCTGGCCACGGCCCCCGTGCAGCGCGATGCGAGCGATCCGTCGAGCTGGGGCAAGGTCTCGCGCAACGAACTCTGCCCCTGCGGCTCCGGCAAGAAGTACAAGCACTGCCACGGCATCTACGAGGCATAAGAGACGCAGGATAAAAGTGCGGGTTTCTCCGCTCCCGGGTTCCTTACAGGAAATGCCGCCTTCGGGCGGCATTTTCGTTTCCGGTAGCGCGCTTCCTGGAGCGCGCGGGATGCTCTAGCGATCGAACGACTTGGCGTAGGTGATCAGGTTTTCGAGCGCGCGAATGCCCGTGTTGTTGATGTGGCGGCGGCCGAGCGTGGTGTCGATGCGGAAGGCGATGTCTTCCGCATTCGCCGCCTTCAGATCAGCGAGCCGTTCAATGCCGGTCTCCTCGAGACAGCCGACCATGCGCCAGCCGATGGATTTCGCCCGCATCATCCGTTCTCGCTCACTGTCGCTTTTCGGCATTGCCTCGTCCCGCCAATACAACCGCGCTGAACCGTTTGTTAACGCTGTTCTGGCAGTACTGAAGCCCTGTATTGCGTAACCTCAGGGTGTTCTCGTGTTCATGGCGGTATGTCAAACGGCCGGACGAATGCTGCCGTCGGCGCTGAGACACCGCCTGTCCGCGCTGATCGGCGCAGTTGCCGCTATTCTGACCGGCACCGACATGAAGAACACGGCCCGCCGGATGGCGCTCGTCGCCTTCACGGTTCGCATTTTCAGCGCCGCCATCGCCTTTCTGTCGCAGATCATCCTGGCCCGGATGATGGGCGAGTTCGAATACGGCATCTTCGTCTTCGTCTGGGTGCTGGTGATCCTCTTCGGCAGTCTCTCCTGCGTCGGCTTCCATTCCGTCGTGATCCGTTTCCTGCCGGAGTATCAGGCGACTGCGGCGCTCGACGAGATCCGTGGCGTAACGACGACGGTGCGCGTTTTCGCGCTTGCCTCCGCCACCGCGGTCGCCGTCGTCGGCCTGCTCGGCCTCTGGCTCTTTTCCGCGCACATCGAGGCCTATTACCTCGTGCCGCTCTATCTCGGCCTCTTCACCCTGCCGATGATCGCGCTTGGCGACGTCATGGACGGAACCTCGCGAGCCCATGGCTGGGCGCTCTCCGCCCTGAGCCCCACTTTCATCATCCGCCCCTTGCTGGTGCTCGCTTTCATGGTGCTGGCGGTCACGGCAGGCGCGCCCCATACGGCGCAAACCGCCATGGTCGCGGCCATGGCGGCCGCCTATGTCACAACCGTCTCGCAGTTCCTCGTGCTGACCTATCGTCTCCGCTCGCGCTACGTGGAAGGGCCGCGGCGGATCGAGCTTGGCCGCTGGCTCCGGGTCTCGATCCCCATCTTCCTGGTCGATGGCTTCGGCTTCCTGCTGACCAATTCCGACGTCGTGATCGTCGGCCTCTATCTCGATCCCGAGGACGTCGCAATCTATTTCGCAGCCGCCAAGACCATCGCGCTGGTGCACTTCGTAATGTTCGCCGTCAAGGCGGCAGCGGGCCCACGCGTTTCGAACGCCATGGCCCGTGACCGCAGGCAGCTCGCGGGCATCGCGATCGAAAGCGCGCGTTGGGCCTTCTGGCCGTCGCTCTTGGTTGGCGCGCTGGTGCTGCTGGCGGGCCCCTTCCTGCTTTCGCTCTTCGGGCCGGCCTTCGTCACCGGTATGCCCTTGATGATGATCCTCTTTGGCGGCATTCTCGCCAAGGCCTTCGTCGGTCCGGCGGAAACGCTTCTGACGATGGCGGGCCAGCAGACGCTCTGCGTGATCCTCTACGCCGGCGCGCTGGTGGCCAACATCGCACTCAACCTGAGCCTCATCCCCCTCCTCGGACTGACCGGCGCTGCTCTTGCAACCGCAGGTGCAATGTTCGTCGAGGCGATGTTGCTGCATATCGCCGTCCGGCGTACCTTCGGCTTCGCGCTCTTCGCCTTCGCGAGCGTGCGGGCCGGCAATGATAACAACGGGGCTGTCCATCCATGATCGGCAATACCAATCTTCCGAGCGATGCAAACAGTCGGGCCGCCCGGGTCCTTGGCGGGCTGGCACAGCCTGGCGATGCGGGCCCGACCGCGGAGCATTTGATCGAGGTCGGCCGCCCTGGACGCCATCTCGCCATCTACCCGGCGAAGGCCGGCTACGAGTTGCAGCGTGAGCTCGACTACCTGTCGAACAGGGCACTGGAGCCGAACGTCTTCTTCACCGGCCGCTTCCTTGCACCGGCGATGCCCCGCCTCGAAGAACGGGTGATCCGGCTCGCCATCATGCGCGACAACGACGAGCGTCGCAGCCGCTTGCGGTTCCTGATGCCGTTCTCGATCGAAAAGCCCGGCTTCTCAATCGGTGCGCCGATCATCCGCGCCTGGTCGAACCCCTTCGGTCCGCTCGGCGTCCCGCTGCTTGACGCTGAAGACGCGGCAGAAACCATCGACAACCTGTTCGAAGCCTTTACCGCGCCCTCGACCGGCCTGCCCTCAGTGCTCGTCCTTCCCGACATGCGCCTCAACGGCAAGGTGGCCCGCCTCACCCGCGCCGTCGCCATCGGCCGCAACCTGCCACTGACGGTGACCGACACCTTCAGCCGCCCCATGCTCGAAAGCCTGCTCGACGGTCCGACCTATCTGCGCAACGCCATCAGCCCAGCGCATTTCCGCGAGCTGCGGCGGCAGTGGAACAACCTCGCAAAAGAAGGCGCGCTCACCTATTCGGTCGCCCGCCAACCCGCCGAAGTCCGCTTGCGCATGGAGGAATTCCTGGCGCTCGAAGCATCGGGATGGAAGGGAAAGGGCCGCAGCGCCATGGTGCTCGATCGCTTCCGTGCGGCCTTTGCCCGCGAGGCGATCACCAATCTTGCCGACGGCGACAGTGTGCGCATCCACACGCTCGACCTCGACGGAAGGGCGATCGCATCCATGGTGGTGTTCCTGATGTCGGGCGAGGCCTACACCTGGAAGACCGCGTACGACGAGCGCTATGCCAAGTTCTCCCCGGGCAAGCTGCTGCTGGCGGAACTGACGGAATGGCACCTCGACGATGCCAACATCGCCCGCTCCGATTCCTGCGCCGTGCCGGATCACCCGGTCATGAGCCGGTTCTGGCAGGAGCGCGAGGAAATGGGCACGCTGGTGATCGGCCTGCAGCAAACCCGCGACCGCGAAGTGCGCCAGGTCGCAGCCCAGCTCCACCTCTACCGCAACACCCGCAACATGGCGCGGATCCTGCGTGACAAGATCAAGGCGCTGGCCGGGCGCTAGAGAGGTCCGCTTGGGCACCGCGGGACGTTCGCGACATCACTTGCCGCGCGCCTCCGCTATTGCCTGTTCGCGCAGGAACCGTCTGATAACCTTGCCCGAAGTCGTCAGCGGCAGGCTATCGACGAAGGCGATCTCGCGCGGATATTCGTGCATCGACAGCCGCGTCTTCACCCACTCGCGAACGGACGTGGCGACACGCTCGTCACCAACCACGCCGGGCCGCAGGACGACATAGGCCTTGACGATCTCGGTGCGGACGGGATCCGGCTTGCCGACGGCAGCGGCGAGTTGCACATCCGGATGACCGGCAAGGCAATCCTCGATCTCGCCGGGGCCGATGCGGTAACCCGACGAGGTGATGACGTCATCGTCCCGGCCGAAGAAGGTGAAATAGCCCTCCTCGTCCATCACGCCCTGGTCGCCCGTCGTCATCCAGTCACCGATGAACTTCTTCTCCGTCGCCGCCTCGTTGCCCCAATAGCCGAGGAACATCACCGGATCCGGGCGCTTGACCGCCACCTGGCCGACGCTTCCGGCCGGCAGTTCATGACCTTCGGCGTCGATGATCGCCACCCGGTGGCCCGGTGCCGCCTTGCCCATCGATCCAGGCTTGACGACGCCGAGATCGGCGGCCGAGGAGATGACGATGTTGCACTCGGTCTGGCCGTAGAACTCACTCACTTCGAGGCCGAGCGCCGCCTTTGCCCATTCATAGGTCTCGCGACCGAGAGATTCCCCGGCAGAACCGATGGTCCGGAGGTTGAGGCGATAGCGCTCGCGCGGCTTCTCAACCGCCTTCATCAGCCGGAGCGCCGTTGGCGGAATGAAGGCGTTGCGAACGTCCATCTCCTCCAGGATGCGAAAGGCGGTATGCGGATCGAACTTCTGCGCCGGCGATGATACGACAGGCACACCGTTAAGCAGCGACGGCAAGAGCGCGTTGAGCAGCCCTCCCGCCCAGGCCCAGTCCGCCGGCGTCCACATGCGGTCGCCGGATTGCGGCAGGAAATGATGATGAAACTCGAAGCCCGGCAGATGGCCGAGCAGCACCCGGTGCCCGTGCAGCGCCCCCTTCGGCGGCCCCGTGGTGCCCGAGGTGTAGATCATCAGCGCCGGATCGTCCGGGCCCGTATCCACCGGCACAAAGCCTTCGGGGTCGCCGGATGCGAGTGATGAAAAGGCGATCGTCCCCGGCTGCGGCTGATCTTCCGCCAGCACGACGAGGCGCAGTTCCGGCAGCCGGTCCCGAATCGCGGCGATGCGCTCGAAGCCGAAACCGTTGGTAACAACCGCCGCGACGCCGGCGTCACGCAGCCGGTACTCGAGCGCTTCGACGCCGAAGAGCAATGCAAGCGGCAAGGCGATCGCGCCGTGCTTGTAGATCGCCGCATGGGCAATCGCCGTTTCGAAGCCCTGCGGCAGGAGAATTGCGACACGTTCGCCCGGCGCAATGCCCTCGCCCACGAGCCCTTGCGCGAAGGCAGAGGATTGTCGGGCAAATTCGCCATAGGTCAGCGCCCGATGCGCGCCATCGGAATCGAAGTGCTGGAGACAGACGCGCTCCGGCTCACGCGCCGCCCAGGCGTCGCTGACGGCAACGCCAATATTGAACCTCTCCGGGATCTGCCATTGGAAGGCGCGGTAGAGTTCGTCGTAAGTCTCGATTCTCGGTAACATGACACTGCCATGACAGATTTCTGCTGCAGCGCACCTAACACCTTCGCAAGCGACAGTTCAATGACCGGCGCGGCAAGCACTGGCCAAGGCGCGTCCAAGCCGGAAACATCGGTCGGGGATGATGTCTGTGAATTCGGGTGGTGTGGTGGTGCCCCATGCCGGGGTCGAACCAGCACTCCTTTCGGAACTCGATTTTGAGTCGAGCGCGTCTACCAATTCCGCCAATGGGGCTCAGGGAAGTGCGATATCAGCGGCTCGGATTTACACGAAGGTTTTCACTGCGGTCAACCATCATTTTCAGCATGCCCCGATGACAATCACGAAAGCGTGCGGACCTGTCGCGGCTACCGCGATTTACAGGGCGCGCGATCCTGCCTAAGAAGGCGCCATCCAGTTTGCACTGCGGCATGTGTCGGTTCCGAGCTGCCGCCCGCGAGGTATAGATGATCGACGCCGCCACCCAATCCCGCCAGCACCTGCTGATCGCCATTGTCGTGACACTTGGCATGGCGGCAACTGTCGGCGGGGCGCTCGGCTTCGAGCATATCGGTGGCTACATCCCCTGCGCGCTCTGCCTTTTGCAGCGCGATCCCTACTACTGGGGCATTCCGGTCGGCATTCTCGCCATCATCACCAGTGCGCTGAAGCTGCCGGTGTGGCTGACCCGCACGCTGCTCGCCATCGTCGGAATTCTGATGCTCGTCGGCGCCGGCATGGGCGTCTATCACTCGGGCGCCGAATGGCACTTCTGGGAAGGCCCCTCCACCTGCGCGACGACGGCACAGGGCGTGTCGTCGAATGTCGGCGATCTGCTCGGCGATCTCGATTCGAAGCACGCTCCGTCCTGCACGGAGGCCGCATTGCGGGTGCTCGGCCTTTCCTTCGCCGGGTGGAACGTGATCGCCAGCCTCATCCTCGCAGCGATCGCCCTGCGCGGCGCTGCAAAGGCGCGCTGATCTCCCTGGGCGGACTCAGGAATGCGGACACTTTCGCGCCGTAACCACCCGACACGGGTTGGCGAAGGCACGCACCTGTCCTGATCCCGCTCTGGGGCTTGATCCGGCAAGAAGGCACGAACAGCGTCAGGGCTGCAGTTCGACGTCCCAGTAGAGATAGTCCATCCAGCTTTCATGCAGATGGTTCGGCGGAAAGAGCCGGCCGTTGTTGTGCAGGTCCTGTACCGTCGGCTGGAAGGGCCTCTGGTGCGGGAACATGCCGGCCTGCTTCGGCAGCTTGCTGCCCTTGCGCAGATTGCAGGGGGAGCAGGCTGCGACGACGTTGTCCCAGGTCGTCTGGCCGCCGTGAGCGCGGGGCACCACGTGATCGAAGGTGAGATCGTCGGGCGAACCGCAATACTGGCATTCGAATTTATCGCGCAGGAACACGTTGAACCGGGTGAAGGCCGGGTGGCGCGAGGGCTGCACGTAGCTCTTGAGGCAAACGACGCTCGGCAGTCGCATCGAGAAACTCGGAGACGACACCGAATGTTCGTACTCGGCAAGGATGTTTACACGGTCAAGGAAGACGGCCTTGATCGCGTCCTGCCAGGACCAAAGCGACAAGGGGTAGTAACTAAGCGGCCGATAGTCAGCGTTCAAGACGAGCGCTGGTAAGGCCTGAGGTGAGACTGCAATCGTCAAGCGTATTCTCCTGATCGATTCGGCATCTGCACCTTCTATATTAGGCCCGTTGCAACAGGATTGTGAAGCCGGAAACAAAAATGCATGCGCTGGATTCGCTTTTTCCTTCAAGGTGTCACAGGAACAGCATCTCGGCGCATTTCCTGTGCATAATAGGCCCAGAAGAGCCGCGCAGCGACACTGCGCCAGGGCGACCAGGAGGCGGCAAGCGAATCAATTTCGCGTGCGGTCGGGCGCAATTCGAGGCCCAGCCCGTGGCCGATCGCGTTCTGCAAGGCGACGTCGCCAGAGGGGAAGACATCCGGGTGGCCGGCGCAAAACAGCAGATAGACCTCCGCCGTCCAGCGTCCCACGCCCTTGACCGCCGTCAGGTCCCGGATCGCCTCGGTCGCTTCGGCGTCGCAGATCGCATCGAGATCGATCTCGCCGCCCACCACCACATCGGCGACGCGACGCAACGCATCCGCCTTGGCGCGGGAGAGGCCGATGACGCGGCAGTCCTCATCGCTGAGCGAAATCACCCCTGATGCCGTCACCTCGCCGAGCCTCTCTTCCATCCGCCGCCAGATCGCCGCAGCGCTTGCCTTCGAGACCATCTGCGAGACGATGATGCTGGCGAGGCCTCGGTAACCGGGATTGGTTCGGCGGAGCGGCACGGGCCCGGCCCTGGCGACCACGTACTCCAGACGCGCATCGAGCATCACCAGACCGGAAAGCCCGGCTTCGATATCCTCATGTGTCCGGATGATCCGCATGACGCCTCCACAAAGCGGATGATTTTTATACGCCTTCCATGGCAAAGGGAAAGGATGCCAGACACGCCACCCGTTTTCCGCTTTGCCCCCAGCCCGAACGGCCTGCTTCACCTCGGCCATGCGCTTTCCGCGGTGCTGAACCACGACATGGCGAAGGCCGCGAACGGCCGTTTCCTGCTGCGCATCGAGGATATCGACCAGACCCGTTGCCGCCCGGAATTCGAGGCAGCGATCTCCAGGGATCTCGCCTGGCTCGGCTTGGACTGGGAGCGCCCCGTGCGCCGCCAGTCGGACCATTTCGGCGCCTATGCGTCGGCGCTTGAACGGTTGAATGAACTCGGCGTGGTCTACCCCTCGATCATGACCCGCGGCGAGATCAAGGCCGCCGTCGCAGAAGCCGAAGCCGGCGGCCGGACCTGGCCGCGCGATCCGGATGGCAGTCCGCTCTATCCCGGACGCGAGCGCACCTATTCGACCGGTGAGCGAACGGCCATGCTTGAGAGTGGCAGAGCCTATGCCTTGCGGCTCGACATGCAGAAAGCGATCAGCCTCTTCGGCAACGCCCGCCTCACCTGGAGCGAGAGCGGTGCCGGGCCGGCGGGCGAAGCCGGCATCATTGCTGCCAACCCAGGTGCTTGGGGCGACGTCATCCTGTCGCGCTCCGATGCACCGTCGAGCTACCATCTGTCCGTCGTCATTGATGATGCGCTGCAGGCCATCACCCATGTGGTGCGCGGCCGCGATCTCTATCACGCAACCTCCGTGCACCGGCTGCTGCAGTGGCTTCTCGACCTGCCGGAGCCGCTCTATCATCACCACCGGCTGATCCTTGGGCCGGATGGCCGCAAGCTCTCCAAGAGCAATCAGGATACCGGCATTGCGGCATTCCGCGCCGCCGGCCGCACCCCGGAAGAGGTCCGGGCCCTAGTCGTTTAGGTCCTCGTCTTCGCGGCCCGCATCGGTGCCGTTGCGGAACTGAAAGCTGCGCCGCACCATGCGTTTGACTCGATATTTCAGGATCGCCGCGTTGATCTCTGCGCCGATGATGAAGATCGCCGCGATCATGTAGAGGAACACGAGCACGATCATGATCGAAGCCAGGCCCGCATAGGTCGAGACATAGGTGGCGAAGGTCGCGAGATAGGAGGCGAAGGCATAGGCGCCGATCGTCCAGCAGACGAGCGTCAGCACGATGCCGGGGAGCACGTCGACCACCTTGCGGTGACCGTCCGGCAGCCAGAGATGCGACACGAGCAGCCCACCGGTCAACATGATCAGGGCGAGCGGCAGACTCCAGTTGTCGACTGTCGCCAGCACCCCGCCGAGCCACGGCCACCATTCGCCGGTGTAACGCACCGCCAGCGGCACCGCGACCAGCAGGATGCTGAGCGCCGCAAGGATCAGCACGCCGGCGAGCACGAAGCCGAGGCTCGCTAACCGGGTCATGTACCAGTAACGGCTCTCGCTGACGCGATAGGCGCGGTTCAGCGAGACGCGCAGCGCCTCTACGCCGTTGGAGGCAAAATAGGCCGCGGCAAGAACGGAAATGGTCAAAAGCCCGCCGCGCGGGATCGTCAGCACACGCACGATCTCGTCGGCGACAGGCTTGGCGATCGATTCGGGCCAGGCGTCGAAGATCAGGTGTACGGCCGTTTCGGCAAATTGATCAGCGCCGAGAAAGCTGCCGAGTGCCGTACCGAAGATCAGAAAGGGAAAGACGGCAAGCAGCGACGACAGAGCCACATGGCTCGCCATCGCCCAACCGTCATCGAGGCTGAAATGCCAGAGCGCATCGAATACGACTTTCCAGGTGATGCGTATGAATGCTGGCATTCCATTCCAATCCTACAGGGCTCCACGACCGCGTACTCCCGCGCTGTCGTCCCGGTGCCGTTTCCTTGGCTTCACACGATCCCAACGGCGACAACGCTGGCGGGTTCCGGCTTGCGCAATTCAATTGTATCCCGCCGATGAATATGGGAAACGGAGGCAGGATTTCTACAGGAATCGATCGGATGACTGATCGCCCCACAATCATTGTCACCGGATGTTCGTCCGGGATCGGCGCCTATTGTGCGCGCGCGCTCCATGCCGACGGCTGGCGCGTCTTTGCCACCGTGCGCCGGGAAGAAGACCGCCAGTCCCTTGAAGCTGAGGGCATCGAGACCTTCCTGATGGACTATACCAAGCCGGAGACCATCGCCGCTTTGGCAGACACGGTGCTGGCGCTTTCCGGCGGACGCATCGACGCGCTTTTCAACAACGGCGCCTATGGCCAGGCAGGTGCCGTCGAGGACCTTCCGACCGAAGCGCTTAGGCTTCAGCTCGAGACCAACGTCATCGGCTGGCATGACCTGACGCGGCGGGTGATTCCGTCGATGCGGGCGCGTGGCAGCGGCCGCATCGTGCAGTGCTCCTCCATCCTCGGCATCGTTCCCTATCGCTGGCGCGGCGCCTACAACGCCTCCAAGTTTGCGATCGAGGGCCTGTCGCTCACGCTCAAGATGGAGCTTGCCGGCAGCGGCATCGAGGTGAGCCTCATTGAGCCCGGACCGATCACGTCCAAGTTCACGACCAATGCCGTTGCCTATATCGAGCGTTTCATCGATCTCAAGAATTCGGTGCACCGTGTCGAATATGAACGGCAGATGCGACGTTTGAGAGGCGAAGGCAAACCCGCGCCCGGCAAGCTCGGCCCGGATGCGGTTTATGCGGTTTTGAAGCACGCGCTGACAGCAAAGAAACCAAAACCGCACTATATTGTAACAAGGCCCGCCAGGCAGGGCGCGCTTCTGAAAAAGCTCCTGCCGGCAGCGTTGTTTTATCGCATCATCGGCCGACTTGGCTGAGTAAAAATGCAAGGAAGAATACGATGTCTAGTTTCTTCACCGGCCTGACCCTGTTCGTCATGGGCTTGGTCGCCATAGTTTTGCTCCGCGGCCTCTTGAACATGATGAGGGGCGGCAGCGCCAGCAAATCCAACAAGCTGATGCAGGCCCGCGTGCTGCTGCAAGCGATCGCGATCGTCCTGATCATGGTAACGCTGTGGGTCACCGGCGGCGGCCGCCCGACCTAGATGACGCAATTCCGGACGGAAAGCCGTTCCACACCTTTCCTGGAATTGCTCTGGAGGACCGTGACGACAGATGGTGAAGCTCAACAAGATCTACACCCGGACGGGTGACAACGGCACCACCGGGCTTGTTGCAGGTCCGCGCCGCCTCAAGAGCGACCTTCGGGTCGATGCCTATGGCGCGGTGGATGAAACCAACGCCTTCGTCGGCATGGCGCGGCAGCACACGGCCGACATCCCGGCGCTCGATGACGCGCTGATGCGGATCCAGAACGATCTCTTCGATCTTGGCGCCGATCTCGCGACGCCCGACACCGGCGAACCGCCGCAATACGAACCGCTCCGGATCGTCACAGCGCAGGTAACCTGGCTGGAGACCGAAATCGACCGGCTGAATGCCGAGCTCGAACCCTTGCGCTCCTTCGTGCTTCCAGCCGGCAGTCCTGCCTCAGCGATGTTGCATGTCGCCCGCACCGTCGCGCGGCGGGCCGAGCGGCAGATGGTAGCGCTCGCCAATGTCGAAGGAGAGATCGTCAGCAAAGAGGCGATCGCCTATATCAACCGGCTCTCCGATTTCCTGTTTGTCGCGGCGCGTTCGGCAAATGACAAAGGTCAAGCCGACGTCCTTTGGATTCCCGGAAAAAACAGATAACGTCCGCTTCCGCATCGTTCCCAAGCCGGATTCGGATTGAGGAACCGTGGCATGGAACGACGCTTCGGGAGAGAGCATGTTCATACCGCTTCACGATACGAACACCCTGAAGCACATCAAGGTCCAGTACGTCACGATCAGCCTGATCGTCGTCAACATCGTCGTCTGGCTGATCACCGGGCCGATCGCCTCGGAAGAGTTCGCCAATGCCGCAATCCTCGGCTTCGGCTATATCCCGGCGCTCATCTTCGACTATGCCCAACTCGATCCGTCACTGATCATCGTTCCCGACGGCTTCACCTTCATCACCTATTCCTTCCTGCATGGCGACTTCATGCATCTGGCGATGAACATGCTGTTCCTCTGGGTGTTCGGCGACAATGTCGAAGACGCGCTCGGGCACTTCCGCTACCTCGCCTTCTATCTGCTCTGCGCCGCCGCGGGGGCGCTTGCACATGGGCTTCTCGATCCGGCCTCAGAGGCACCGCTGATCGGCGCATCCGGCGCGATCTCCGGCGTCGTTGCCGCCTACTTCCTGCTGCATCCGAAGGTGCGCGTCTGGGTTCTGGTGTTCTTCCGCATCCCGCTGCCGCTTCCCGCGGCCATTCCGCTGGCCCTCTGGATTGGCCAGCAATTCTTCATGCTGGTCGTCGATCCTGGCAGCGGCGTTTCCTGGAGCGCCCATGTCGGCGGCATCGTCGCCGGCCTCATCCTGGTGGTCATTTTGCGACGCCGCGACGTACCGCTTTTCGACCGCACCATCGTCACGCCGCGCGCCGTCCGCCACAAGGCGGAACCGGTCACGGCCGGGCAGCAGCCGGCTCCGGATGCGACAAAACCGCCGATGCCCTGGGGGCGCCAGACCTGAGCGGAGCCTGGCCTTTTCCGCCCAATGAACGCGGATCTGGCGGTTTTTCAAGGACTTGCCTGCCCCCGGCCCCGCATTGACGACCTGTAGAAGACTGGCCTCGGAACCCGCTTGCCATCTGCTTATCTTACGTGTACGTAAACGTCATTCCAATTCTCGGGATTATATCGATTTAGCGCCATGCACAGCGATTGTAATTGGAGAAAAAACGCGTATCGATGTCGCCAACCGACAATCAGGCGGCTCCGTTAAGGCGCATTTTCCTGCGAAAGCTCTTGGAGGGAAGAATCCATGAAAATACTTGTGACGGTGAAGCGGGTCGTTGACTACAACGTCAAGATCCGCGTGAAGGCAGACGGTTCGGGCGTCGAGCTCGCCAACGTGAAGATGTCGATGAACCCCTTCGACGAAATCTCGGTCGAAGAAGCGCTGCGGCTGAAGGAAGCCGGCAAGGCGGAGGAAGTCGTCGTCGTTTCCGTTGGTCCGGCCAAGGCCGAAGAGACGCTGCGCACGGCCCTTGCCATGGGCGCTGACCGCGCCATCCTGGTTGAGACCGAAGACCAGGTCGAGCCGCTCACTGTGGCCAAGATCGTCAAGGGCGTCGCCGAAGCCGAACAGCCGGGCCTGATCATCGTCGGCAAGCAGGCGATCGACGACGATTCGAACCAGACCGGCCAGATGCTGTCGGCTCTGCTCGGCTGGGCCCAGGGCACCTTTGCCTCCAAGGTCGAGATCGGCGA
>NZ_FMXF01000043.1:0-47304 GCF_900103435.1 Sinorhizobium sp. NFACC03 | reverse complement strand
TCGATGGTCTGCAGGCCGCCGTCGACTTCGCGCGTCACCCTTGCTGTGCCCTCTGGTGCCGTGCCGTCGCCGATCTCGACCTTGGAGGCAAAGGTCCCTTGCGCCCAGCCGAGCAGGGCCGACAGCATCTGGCCGGTCTGGTTCGAGTCATCATCGATCGCCTGCTTGCCGACGATGATCAGGCCCGGCTGTTCGGCGTCTGCAACGCCCTTGACGATCTTGGCCACAGTGAGCGGCTCGACCTGGTCTTCGGTCTCAACCAGGATGGCGCGGTCAGCGCCCATGGCAAGTGCGGTGCGCAGCGTCTCTTCGGCCTTGGCCGGACCAACGGAAACGACGACGACTTCCTCCGCCTTGCCGGCTTCCTTCAGCCTGAGCGCTTCTTCGACCGAGATTTCGTCGAACGGGTTCATCGACATCTTCACGTTCGCAAGCTCAACGCCCGAACCGTCTGCCTTCACGCGGATCTTGACGTTGTAGTCAACCACCCGCTTTACAGGGACCAAGATCTTCATGGTTCAGCTCCTCATCAATTCGTTACATGCGCCCACGTAGGGCTTCGGGATCGTACGGCGATTCAGCGATCACCCGCGCCTTGCACCGCTCGCCGAGGATCGGAACCTCCAGCTCCGTTCCGGGCGTGCCGAGTTCGACCGGCAGCAACGCGAAAGCAATGTCGTGGCCGAGGGTGTAGGCATAGCTGCCGGAGGTGATACGCCCGACGAGCTTGCCTTCATGATAAACGCCCTCATGGATCAGCGAGCTTGCACCCTCCGTGTCGATGGCGATCGTCACCGAACGGTTCTTGACACCACCCTGCTGCTGGCGCACCAGCGCCGCCTTTCCAATGAAGTCGCCCTTGTCGAGCCGGATGAAGCGGTCGAGGCTGCTTTCCCACGCCGTCAGTTCCGGGTTCATGTCGCGATACATCGCGCGGTAGGACTTTTCGAGGCGCAGCGATTCCAGCGCGTGATAGCCGACAAGGCGCAGGCCGTGCGGCTCGCCCGCCGCAAGGATCGCCTGCAGCAGCTGCCGCTGATAGGGCAGCGGATGATAGAGTTCCCAGCCAAGCTCGCCTTCGTAGTTGACGCGCAGCATCCGCACGTCGGTCGCTAGGCCCACCGTGCCTGACTTCACGCCGAACCACGGGAACGCCTCGTTGGAAAGATCCGTCTCCGTGAGGCCCTGCAGCACCTCGCGGGCCTTCGGGCCGACGACGGTGAAGCAGCCGCGTTCGTTGGTGACGTTGCGCAACTGCACGCCGCCGTCCTTCGGCAGGAGCTTCGACAGATCGTCGAAATTCCAGCGTTCGGCGCGCGGCGTCGAGATCAAGTAGAAGCTGCCGTCCTCAAGGCGCGCCACTACATATTCGGCCTGCACGCCGCCGGTTTTCGTCAGGTGATGGCTGAGATTGACACGGCCGGCCTTCGGCAGCCGATTCGCAAAGATGCCGTCGAGCCAGGCTTCCGCACCGGGGCCGGACACTTCAAACTTCGTCATCGGCGTCATCTCGACGAGGCCGACGGCGGTTCGCACCGCCTTTACTTCTTCGGCGATGTAATGGCCCTTCTGCGTCCAGCGCCAGCTGTACTGATCTTTGGCCTCCACGCCTTCCGGCGCAAACCAGTTCGGTACTTCCCAACCGTTCAGAACGCCCCAAACGGCGCCGCGCTGCGACAGGATATCGTAGGACGGGGCGGTCTTCTGCGGGCGGGCGGCGGGCATGTCCTGACCGGGATAATGAAGTTCCGCATGGGTGCCCCAGCTTTCCCTGACTTTCTGACGCGTCCATTCCTTGTTGGCATAGTTACCGAAGCGGCGCGGATCGAGTTCGGACGTATCAAGGCTGTTGGCACCTTCGACGATGCGCTCGGAAAGATAGAAGCCGATCGCTCCGCCCCACAGGATGCCGCCCGGAACACCTTCAGCGATCCAGACATTCTCCAGCCCCCAGGCGGGACCAACGAGCGGTAACTCATCCGCCGTCATCTGGAACGGGCCTCGAACGTTGGCCTTGATGCCGACGCGCCCCAAGGCCGGAACCATCTCCATCGCGGCTTCCCAATTCCACGCCACTGCATCAAAATCCTCTTCTACCAGATCGGCGCCAAACCATTCCGGCACGCCGTTTTCGGCAAAGAGCTTAAGATGCTCGGTCTTTTCATAAGGGCCGAACATCAGACCATCGCCTTCTTCACGCAGATAGCCTTCAAAACCCTCATCGCGCAGGATCGGCATTTCGGGCAAACCCTGGCGCTTGCGCTCCACGATCTCTGGTACAGCGTCGGTGATCCAATACTGATGCAGGATGGGGATGGCGGGGATTTCCAGACCGAGCATCGCGCCGGTTTGGCGAGCATAGTTGCCAGTCGCGGAGATGATATGCTCGCAGATGATCTCGCCGTTGTTGGTGATGATCTTCCATTCGCCGCTGGCAAGGCGCTCGAAGCCTTTCACCTCGGTGTTGAGGTAAATCTTCGCGCCGCGGTCGCGGGCACCCTTGGCCATGGCCTGCGTGACGTCGGCAGGGGCGATGTGGCCGTCATCGGGGTGGTAGAGAGCCGCGAGCATGTCCTTGTTGTTTTCGAGAAGCGGCCAGAGGTCACGTGCTTCCTGTGGAGTCACCAGCTCGGCACGGATCCCCTGCACCGCTGCGACGCCCATGTAGCTCTTGTATTCGTCGAGGCGATCACGCGTATTCGCTATTCGCAGTTGGCCACATTTGTGCCAGCCGACATGTTGGCCGGTTTCCTCTTCGAGACCTTCATAAATCTCGATCGTCTTGGCGATCATGCGACCGATGTTGATGCTGCGCGCATAGGAGGGGATAAGGCCGGCAGCGTGCCATGTGGATCCCGCCGTCAGTTGGGTGCGCTCGAGCAACGCGACGTCAGTCCAGCCCCGCTTGGTAAGACCGTAGAGAATGGCGGCGCCGACGCAACCGCCGCCGATGACTACGGCGCGAGCATGTGTTTGCATGGAGAGGTTCCCTCAATTGGTTTGACCCACCGTACAAAGGTCCCATGCAACTGTAATCTTGCTAAAAATTGTCGAGGGGCATAACTTCAAATTATGCACCGACTCCGCTCTCTCATCCCCTCCGCCAACTACCTGTTCTGCTTCGAGGCTGCTGCCCGCAGGCGCAGCTTCACAGCCGCTGCCCAGGAGCTGAACGTTAGCCAGCCTGCGGTAAGCAAGACGATCCGGCTGCTGGAGGAGGCAACGGGCCTGAAACTTTTCCGCCGCGATCATACGCGACTTGAGCTGACAGCGGATGGCCAGCGCCTCTACAAGGAAACGCAGGAGGCGTTCGATCATCTGCACATGGTCATATCTTCACTGCAAAAAAAGCACTCTAGCGACGTGGTGCGGGTATCGTTCTCGGCTTCCTTCGTGCAGCTCTGGCTGCTGCCACGGCTGAGAGATTTCAAGGCCAAGCATCCGGATGTGTCGCTGCGCATCGAGGAAAGCAGCCGCGACGACCAGGACCTGGTCGAGGAGGATATCGACCTCTCGGCTCGCCTCGGTAACGGCAAATGGCCGGGCATCCATTCCTGGCATTTCGTGACGGAAGAGGTTTTGCCGGTGTGCAGCCCGGATTACCTTAAGGAAAACGGCCCGATCAAAGAGCCAGCCGATTTGCTGCAGCACACATTGCTGAATTTTGAGGAACGGCACCGAACGCGTCTTGCCTGGCGCGAATGGCTGGAGCGTCATTCGGTTCCCGTCGCGCGGCTGAAGCAGGATTTCGTTTTTACCGACGCGCTCGGCTCGATCGAGGCCGCAGTGCGCGGCCAGGGCGTTGCACTCGGCTGGAAGCATCTTGTGCACGAACATCTACTGGCCGGCCGACTGGTCGCCCCATTGAAGGAAACCTATCAGTCAGGTCAATCGGTACACATCATCATGCCGGCGCAGCGTCTGCCGAAGCGGGGCGCGGAACTGTTCCGTGACTGGCTGATGGAGCAGAATGCGGATGCAAGCATCCCGATCTGATTGCCGCTAAAACCGCTCGCTGGCAAAGTGCGCAATCTGCGCCCCAGCCTCGTAGTAGAGTTCCTTGACCGGTCGGAAGGCCGGAGCCTTCGGATCTGTTAGCGGCAGCGGCAGGTCCGCCTCACCGAGGTCACCGAGCACAAGCTGTGCCAGCGTTCGGCCGAAAACCGTGCCGGGTGCGATGCCTCGGCCATTGTAGCCCGAGAAGCCCACAACATTCTTGGCAAATCGATGAAAGCGCGGCAGGGCATTGTCCGTCATGCCGATCTGGCCAAACCACTCGCATTCGAATTGAACAGGCCCGAGCGCCGGGTAAAGGCGCTTCAACGCCCGCTTCGCCCAGGCGACATGCACGGCTCGGCCAGTATTGCGTAGCGCGCCGACGCTGCCAAAGACAAGCCGGCCGGCCCGATCCATGCGGAAGGACGAGAGGATTTCCTTGGTATCCCAGACCCCCTCGCGTCCCGGCAGGATCAGGGAACGGATCTCGTCCGGCAAAGGGTGCGTCGCAAGATTGAAATAAGGCAGATGAACCTGCTCCTGCCGCACCCTTTCCCAAGGCCCCGTGCTGTAGGCGTCGGTCGACACGATGACCCAGGACGCCGTGACGGAACCGGCATCTGTCCGCACGGTCCATGCGGAACCGGAACGAGTATAGCCCGTCACCCGAGATCCGGTATGGATGGTCGCGCCCGCCGCAAGGGCCGCCCTCGCCAGACCGCGCACATAGGCAAGGGGCTGCAGGGTACCAGCGCGCATATCCAAAAGAGAACCGGCATAGGCACTGGTTCCCACCCGTTTTGCCGTCTCGGCCGCATCGAGCAGCGTCACAGGTGCGCCGCGCCGGCGCCACTGGCCTGCTCGATCGGTGATTTCCTTCAGGCCGGCCTCGCCGACGGCGCAATGCAATGTGCCGTTGCGCTCCAGCTCGCAAGCAATGCTATGCCGTTCGATCAGCTCCATGACGAGCCTCGGCGCGTTGCCGAGCATTTCGAGCAGACGCTCGCCATGGATCTCGCCCAGTTCGCCGGGAAGATCATCTGGCATCACCCACATACCGGCATTGATGAGTCCGACATTGCGGCCGGCTCCGCCAAAGCCGAGTTCGGCGCCCTCGAGCACAATGACGCGCCGTCCGGCTTCCGCGAGATGGAGGGCTGCGGAAATACCCGTGAAGCCGCCGCCAATGATCACGATATCGACGCGACTGTCACCCCTCAGCGCGACCGTTGCCGGTGCGGCTGGCGCCGTCTTTTCCCAAAGTCCGTGGGAGCGTGGATCGTTGAGCATTCTCGCATTCCTTTCAGCGCGCCCGTTCGCTCAAGCCGCCTGATTACATGTTGCCGATATAAGGCCGGCGTGTGGTGCTCTGCTGCACGTAATTAATCATCGTTATGAAATCGAAGACCGGCCGCAGTGGCGGCCTGCACCGCGTGAGCATAAGGCGGCAGATCGCTGCATTCGAGCAGGATCGATTTGACATCCGGGTTGTTGGCCACGAGCTGTCGCGCGACCTCGGTCACTTCCCCCTCGATCGCGGCGGAATCGAGTGTGCCGCGTTCTTCGAGGATTGCCTCACGAAATTCCGTCTGACCTTCCATGCCGGCAACCGCCAATGGAACATGATGACCGACATTGCAGGCCGCAAAATGACGCGTGGTCAGCCGCGAGGCATTGGCGGTGATCACACCAACCCGGCCACCGCAGAGTGCATGCATGAAGGGTATCTGCATCAGACTGGAAAGGAAGACCGGTATATCGACTGCTGCCGCCACCTCTTCCTGAAAATAGGCCATGAAACCGCAGGCTCCGGTGATGGCCTTGACACCGCGGTTCTGCAACTCGATGGCCGCCTCGACAAAGACCTCCTTCAACGCCGGATCGCGCTGATTGAGCAGCCGGTCGATCGACGCGCCGCGTACTTCCTGAAAGCGCACGGGGTAGTCATAGGTCGTTGCGTTGCCGACATTTCCAGGCACGCAAGGATAGGCTGCATCGAGGATCAGAATGCCGATCTGCTCGCCGTACCATGACTGCGTTTTGCGCGTGACCGTATAGACAGTCATCCTTGTTGTCTCCGATTTCCATTTCAGGGGTTGTGCGGGGGAGCACCCTCCCCCGCGATAGCCGTTTACTCGACGAGGCGCGGTGCGCCGGTGTCTGCCGCAGTGCCGTCGAGACCGTACGACTTGAGGACGGTGACAATCGTGCCGTCAGCCTGCATCTCAGCGATCCCCGCATCGAGGGCGACGCCTAGTTCCTTGGCGTTAAAGGAATAGGGGAAGGCCGCCTGGGCTGCTTCCTTGGTTGCCTTCACTCGATCATCGGGTGCCGCGACATTGACCTTGATGTCGCCGAGCGCGCCCTTCTGCGCGGCAACCACGCCGGTCGAATAACCGTCGACGGCGACATCGATACGGCCGGACTTCAGGTCCTGCTGCATGTTGACCGAATTCGGGTAGAGCTTGAGGGAGCCACCAAGCAGGGTCTTGAGGTCGGCGACCCAGAGATAACCCTGCACCGTGCCGACCTGCTTGCCTTCGAGATCGGAGACGTTCTTGAAGTCTTCCTTGGAATAGATGCCCATCTGGTCGGTGTAGAGCGGTGCGGAAAGGCTCATGACCTTCGCGCGCTCCGCCGTGCGATACCAATCGCCGGTCGTGATATCGGCCTGGCCCGAGAGCACATACTGGATGGCTGCTGCCGGATCGACGGCGACTGCCTTGACTTTCAGGCATTCACGCTTGGCAAATTCCGCAGCAATGTCGCCGTCGATGCCTTTCATGTTGCCGCTGTCATCGATGAAGGAATGCGGCGCATAGGTCGTGACGGCAACCGTCAGCGTGCCGGCCTCGACCGTGGCGAACCGGTGTTTGGGCGTGCAATCTTGCGCGGCAGCAAGCGGCGCCGAGATCAGGAACCCGGCAATGCCGGCAACAAGAATCTGCGTGATGGTGGTCATGCTGGTCATGCAGGCATCCTTTCAACTGAGGTTCAACGGTGGGCGTAAAGGCTCGCACGCTTCTCGACATGATTGACGAGGAGGGCAGCGGGGATGGAGATGCTGGCGTAGAGCGCGCCAGCCGAAAGCAGCGCCGGGAAATAACGGAAGGTTGTGGAGCCAATTTCGTAGGCATGGCTCACCAGCTCAGGCAGCGCGATGGTGAAGCAGAGCGACGTTCCCTGGAAAATCAGGATCGAGAAGCCGAGCAGTGCCGGAAGAGCGACACGCAGGCCCTGCGGCAGGAGCACGTAACGCAGCTCGTCAAGCCGGTTGAGGCCAAGGGCGACTGCAGCCTCCCGCTGACCGTGGGCGACCGATTGCAGGCTGGCGCGGATGATCTCGCTGGTGTAGGCGCCGGTGTTCCAGGCAAGCGCGATCACCGCGGCGGCATAGGAGCCAAGCGTCAATCCTGTTGTCGGCAGGCCGAAATAGATGAACTGCAGGAGCACCAGTGCGGGCGCGCCACGGCCGATCTCAACCAGGAAGAGGCTGAGGCCTTTCACCGCCCGGCTCTTTGCGAGAACGCCGAGCGCCAGAACGAGACCGAAGGGAATGCCGATCAGAAGGCTCACCGCCGTCACCTGCAGGCTGATCGACAGCCCGCTAAGGAGATCCGGCAGCCAGGCGGAGATTTCGTCGTAAGTCGGAAACATCAGCGCGCCACCCTTGCCTGGAGATAACTATCGGCGATGCGTGAGAGCCAGGCGATCGGCAGGCTCAACAGCACGTAGAAGAGGCCGACCAGCGCGAACACTTCGAGGCCGCGATAGGTCAGTTGCGAGAGCTGGTTGCCCTGATAGGCAAGCTCTGAGACGCCTATGGCCGAGGCGACCGCCGTCTCCTTCATAAGGCCGATGAGGTAGCTCGCCGCCGACGGCAGCGCGACGCGGAAGGCCTGCGGCGCGATGATGTCGCGGAAGACCGACCAACGGCCAAGATCAAGGGCCTTGGACGCCTCCCACTGGCCATGATGGATGGAGGCAACAGCACCGCGATAGATCTCCGCCATGTTCGCAGCTGCGATCAGCCCAAGGCCCATGAGAGCGGCGTTAAAAGGGCTGATCGGCATGAAGCCCATGCCGAGACCAAAGAAGATGATGAAGAGCCAGAGGATGGGCGGGATGGCGCGCACGATCTGGATGACGACCATGGCGATAAAGCGCAACGGCAGAAGCCCGCTCTGGCGCGCCGCGAGCAATGGAACGCCAAGCACAGCGCCGATGAGGAACGCCCCTGACGTCACTGCGATCGTCCAGCTCAATCCGCGCAGGAGGGACAAAAGGTCCGCCATACTCATCGGTCGTGCACCGCGCGGAGGAAGCGCTTGGTCCGTTCCTGTTGCGGATTGCGCATGACCTCCTTCGACGGCCCTTTCTCGACGATATGGCCATCGGCCATGATCATGACGGTGTCGGAAACATTTTCGGCGAAACCCATCTCGTGGGTAACGACGATCATGGTCATCCCGCTTTCGGCAAGCTCGCGCATGACGGCGAGAACCTCGAGGCCGAGTTCCGGATCGAGGGCCGACGTCGGCTCGTCGAACAGCATGATTTCCGGATCGATCGCGAGCGAACGGGCAATGGCAATGCGTTGCTGCTGGCCGCCGGAGCACCGTACGGGGAACTGCGCTGCCTTGTCGGCAAGGCCGACGCGCCTCAGGAGCTGCATGGAGCGCTCGTCGGCTTCCTTGCGGCTGCGGCCAAGCACGCGCTCCTGGGCGAGGCTGACATTGCGTAACACCGACATGTGCGGAAAGAGATTGAAGGATTGGAAGACCATGCCGACGCGCCGGCGAAGACCGGAAAGCTCCGCCCGCGCCACAGGCCCTGTCGCGTCGATCGTAGTCGCACCGATCGTTATGGTGCCGCCATCCGGCGGCTCGAGATAGTTTATGCAGCGCAGAAGCGTGCTCTTGCCCGAGCCGCTCGGCCCGATGATGGCGAGAACCTCACCCGAACGCACCTCAAGATCGATACCATCGAGAACGGTGTGACTTCCGTAGTGCTTGCTCAGGGACGAGAGACGAATGAGCACGTTGTCCGACGTCGTCGTCATCGCAGGTTGCGCCCCGCCCAATCGAACGAGCGGTCGATCTTCGCCTCCGACGTAAAGGATGGCACCGTCCATATCATCATGTTCCCCATGCAACAGCAGTCCACCCGCCGCTTTCGCGGGCTGTTCGTCGCTTGGACCGCTTTCGTGTGAGTTAGCCGTCGGAGTTTCCGAATTCCGGCCGTGTTCCCGTTGTTATTCAGGGAATGTTAGCATTCTGGCGCGCTGTGAGCAGGGCGAAAAAATTGCCATCCTGCCAAACCTGAGGTTATGCATATGACGAAAGGAAAGGGCGACGGAATGCTGGATCCGCCGCCCTTGTGGACAACAAACGTGCCGGTGCTGCCATCTGCCGCCGACGTTACCCAGGTGCTCGCGATCCCCTGATGCTGACGCAGGGACTTCAGCGTGCCATCAGCGCCGTCGGCCGCTAATTGCCCCAAAAGCGAACTTCGCGCGCCTGCGTTCCCAATCGAGGAAACGGCATTTTGCCTCAGTCAGTCATGTGGCGTTAGACATTCCAAGCCCGGTATTCGCGCGCCGCCTACTAATGCAAGACAGGCTTGCAGCAATCGCCAGATTCCGCCCCCACCATCGCCGCAAGTCAGCCCAGCGCGTGGCTTGCCAGCCCGTAGAGGTTCGGTCCAGGTACTACGACCGCTGCGCATTTACCCCGCCGGGACATTGCGAGCACTGTGTCGAAGACGGTCAGGCCGGATTGCGAGAGGAATGTGGCGAAAGTGCCGGTCTCGACTGGTGTGTCGAGGCGCAGAAATTGATTTTCGTGGGCGGAGACATGTTGCCGTATCACTGCCACGGCGTCCGCATCAGTGTCTGCCACGACCGGGCCAATGACATGTCCCCTGCCAAAAGGACGGCAAAGCGCGAAAGCGCACAGCCGACCGCCGCGAACCAAGCCGTAGCCTATGGATTGAGCAAAGAGCTTGCCGATCAGCGCCGCCCTCGAAACACCGAATGCCCCTGCATCCAACTCGATCACCGCGGCAAGGTCCTCCCCTTCCAGTCGCCGGACTATCGGCTGCTCCGTTGCCGTAACAAAGTCGGTCGACCGGCGGGCAATGCCCTGGCATTGGTATATGGTCCGTATAGGCTCAAAACCGAGCGAATGGTAAAGGCGGCGGGAGGCCCTCGTCGCATTGAGCCTTAGATCGCGTCCCCGGCAATCCGAAAGCACGTGGTCCATGAGCCACCGCCCAGCGCCGTTTGTCTGCAGCCGCGGCGAAGTAATCACCATGCCTATGGTGGCGAAATCATCACCGTGCGGAAACCACATGGCCGAACCTGTCAGCCTGCCGATTTCATCAAGCGCGACATAGCCGCGGCCGACCTCGCGCAGGAGCTGCAAGTCCTCGGCGCGAAGCGGCCATCCGACGGAAACCGACAGGGCGTGCAGTTGCTCGAGATCGGCGCTTTCGATCCCGGCTATGCGCATTTCGAAACTGTCAATGACTTTGGATTCGGATGTCGGTGAGTCCACTCCTTGCCTCCCGTCCCTGCCGGCGTCTTGTCTCGTCCCGCTTTCCAACCGGCCCGCGGCCAAAACCTTTACCCGTTAGACTAGGACGGTGCGCTCGATACAATTCACTTGAGAGGCCGTCTGACGCAACACAATCCTCCAAATCCGACGCGCTTTCGGCATGTAAAGCCTGGATAGGCTTCTAAAGTACTGGGCATGATCGACGGCGCCGACCCCAGCGAACCGGGATGCTGTGAGGACAAGAATGCAGGCAGTGGAAATCCTCGAAAAGCTCGTCGGCTTCCCCTCCGTCGTCAGCACCCCCAATACTGACATCGTTGCCTGGATCCGCGGCTATCTGCAAAACCACGGCATCGCCGTCACCCTGCTTCCCGGCCCGGAGGGCGATCGGTCTAACCTGTTCGCCACGATCGGTCCGAAAGAGGTGCCGGGCTATATTCTTTCGGGTCACATGGACGTCGTTCCGGCGGCCGAAAGCGGCTGGACGGGCGACCCCTTTCGTCTGCGTCAAGAGGCGGGCCGACTCTATGGGCGGGGCGCCACCGACATGAAGGGCTTCTTGGCCGCCGCCCTCGCCGTCGCGCCAAAGCTCGCCGAGATGCACCTGCGCCGGCCGCTGCACCTCGCCTTCTCCTATGACGAGGAGGCGGGCTGCCGCGGCGTGCCACACATGATCGCGCGCCTACCGGAACTCTGCGCGGCGCCGCTAGGCGCGATCATCGGCGAGCCGAGCAGCTTGCACGCGATCCGCGCCCACAAGGGCAAGGCCGCCGCCAGATTTACGGTCAAGGGTCGTTCCGGCCATTCGTCGAGGCCCGACATGGGACTGAATGCTATCCATGCCATTACGAGCGTCTTCGCACGGGCGGTCGCCGAAGCCGACCGACTGGCCCGTGGTCCTTTCGAGCATGTTTTCGAGCCGCCCTACTCCTCTCTGCAGATCGGCACGGTGAAGGGCGGCCAGGCGGTCAACATCATCCCGGACACCTGCGAGGCCGAGTTCGAGGCACGGGCGATTTCCGGCGTCGATCCGGCGGAACTGCTCGCGCCGATGCGAGAGGCGGCCGAGGCGCTGTCGGAACGTGGCTTCGAAGTGGAATGGCAGGAACTGAGCTCCTATCCGGCACTTTCGCTCGGCCCCGATGCGCCGCTTGCGCGGCTGCTGGAAGAATTGACCGGTCTCGAGTCTCTCCCGGCCGTCAGCTACGGCACCGAGGCGGGACTTTTCCAGCGGGCTGGCATCGACGCGATCATCTGCGGCCCCGGCGAGATCGACCGCGCCCACAAGCCCGACGAATTCATCCTCGTTGATGAGCTCCTGGCCTGCCAGGCGATGATCGAGCGGCTCGGCGAATGTTGTCGCGCCTGAGGCATCAAGAAGGAGACCCGCGATGACCTTCCTCTTCAATTCCGACGCAAAACGCGGTGCGATTTTCGCCGAAGCTTTTTCGCGTGAGCTTCCGGACGTTCCTTTCGCCACGGATGCGGCGGCGGTCGATCCGGATGCGGTGCGCTACCTGATCACCTGGACGGTTCCCGAAGATCTCTCGCGCTATCGCAACCTTGAAATCCTCTTCTCGATCGGCGCCGGCGTCGACCAGTTCCGCATCGAGGCCGTGCCGCCGCATGTGAAGGTCGTGCGCATGATCGAGGACGGCATCGTCCGGATGATGCAGGAATATGTGACACTTGCCGTGCTCGCGCTCCATCGCAACCTGCCGGCCTATCTGGACCAGCAGCGCAACGAATATTGGCGGGCCATTTCACCGGTTCAGGCTGCGGAACGCCGCATCGGCGTACTCGGCCTCGGCATGCTCGGCACCGCGGTGCTCGAACGATTGAAGCCCTTCGGCTTTCCGCTATCCGGCTGGAGCCGCAGCGCGCGCCAACTCGAGGGTGTCAGATGCCTGCATGGTGCTGACGGTCTCGACAGTCTGCTGGGCTATACCGACATCCTCATGTGTCTCCTGCCTTTAACCGACGTGACGCGCGGCTTTCTCAATGCCGCCCTCTTCGCCAAGCTCCCGGCCGGCGCGGCACTTGTTCATGTCGGCCGCGGGCCGCAGCTCGATCATAAAGCGTTGATCGGGGCGCTCGATAGCGGCCATCTCTCCGGTGCTGTCATCGACGTCACCGATCCCGATCCGCTGCCAGCGGGTCATCCCTTCTGGAGACACCCGAAAATCCTGCTGACGCCGCACATAGCAAGCGTCACCCAACCGGAAACAGCCGCCGGGGCCGTGATCGAGAACATCAAGCGTCATCGGGCCGGACTTGATCCCATCGGGCTCATCGATCGCCGCCGCGGCTATTAAGCTCACAATCCTAGGAAAGGAAACTCATGTCCCTCTTGAAGAACATCGACACCAATCCCTCTTTCCCGCCGCGCGAGTCCGGTCCGCTTCCAGAACGCCTGATCTCCGGCAGTCCCTCCTTCAAGACCTGGGCTCAAGACGTCGCACGGGGAGAGATGATCCATACAGGCGTCTGGGAGGCAACCCCCGGAGAGACGCGCTCGATTAAGGGCGAGACATTCGAATTCTGCCATATCCTCTCCGGTGTCGTCGAACTCACGCCGGAAGGTGGCGGGCCGGTCGTCTACAAAGCCGGTGACAGCTTCGTCATGAAGCCGGGGTTTGTCGGTGTCTGGAAGACGATCGAGACCGTACGTAAGATCTACGTGACGGTCATGTAGTGTCCGCCGCGCGATCCGATCGAGGCCCTTGATACAGGCCTATCGGCCACGGATCGCGCTCGAACTGGTTTCGGCGAAAACTTGCCGGCAACCGGCATCCTCGCCCACCACGGCACGCTCGCGGCTTTCTGGCGTGTCGTCGCTGCTCCAGCCTGGCAATCGCTTTCTCGTGCCCCTGTCGGATTGCCGGCGCATCGCCGATACGTCACCGACCGGCCCATCTCAGCCTCCGAAGATTTCGCTGTTCCGTCACCGAAAACGTAATTTTCCACCGTCGCCGCATCGCCACTCGATGCATGCTGCTCGCGTTCTTCCGGTAGCCTCGCATGAGCTTATCCGAGGACCCGCTATGACTCTCAGCTTTGATCCCGACACTCTTCCCCTGCCCGTCGGGCACTTCATCGGCGACCGGCTGATCCCTGCCGAGGGCGTTATCGACATGCATCGTCCCTCCGACGGCAAGGCCTATGCCGGCTGCCCTCTTGCAGACGAAGCTCTCGTCGACCGCGCCGTCGAAACCGCCAAGAATGCCCTGAAGGCGAGCAACTGGGGCGGCGTGCGTCCGCGCGAGCGCACAGTCGTGCTGCAGCGCTGGGCCGACCTGATCGAAAGGGAGGCGGAAACCCTCGCCAAGCTCGAGGCGCTTTCCTCGACCCGCCCGGTCGGACACCTCATCGCCGGCGATATCGCCGTCAGCGCCGAGCAGATCCGCTTTTTTGCGGAATTCGCCGACAAGGAAGGCAGCGACCTCGTGCCGACTGACGACAACAATCTCGGCATGATCATGACCGAGCCCTATGGCGTCGTCGGCGCCATCACGCCGTGGAATTTCCCCGTTTCGATGGCCGCCTGGAAGCTCGGCCCTGCACTTGCCGCCGGCAATGCCGTCGTCTTGAAGCCCTCCGAAATGACGCCGTTTTCGACCGTCTACCTTGCCGAGCTTGCAATCCGCGCTGGCCTGCCGGCCGGCCTCATTAATATCGTGCTGGGCGACGGTCCGGTGACCGGCACTGCCCTCACCGGCCATTCGGACATCGCCAAGGTAAGCTTCACCGGCTCGACCGGCGCCGGCTCCGCCATCATGGCCAACGTCGCTCGCACCGGGGTCAAGCCGATGACGCTGGAGCTCGGCGGCAAGAGCCCTCAACTGGTCTTTGCAGACGCCGATCTCGACAAAGCGGCCGCGGCAATCGCCCAGAGCGTGATGTCTAACGCTGGCCAAGCCTGCATCGCCGGCTCCCGCCTGATCGTGGAGGAAAGCGTTGCTGCGCCGCTGGCCGAGGCGATCGTCACGCGCATGAAGGCGGCAAAGCCGGGTCCGACCTGGGATGAGGCGAGCGAGTACTCGCCGATCATCTCGAAGCGCCAGTTGAACCGCATCCACGGCATCGTCGAGGCTGCCGTTGCGGCGGGCGGCGAATGCCTGTTCGGGGGCGCCCCAATGGATGCGGGGGGCTATTTCTATCAGCCGACGTTGATGACCGTGCGCGACAGCTCCTCGCCAGCGATCACCGAAGAAATCTTCGGTCCGGTCTTGACCATGCAGACCTTCGCCGACGAAGAGGAGGCACTGGCTCTCGCCGACCACCCGACCTACGGCCTGGCCGCTGGCCTCTTCACCCGCGACCTGTCTCGCGCCCTACGGCTGACGCGGCGACTCCAGGCAGGCACGGTCTGGGTCAACCGGTACAATCGCTCACGCGACCACATCCTGCCAACCGGCGGCTACAAGCGCTCCGGCATCGGCAAGGACCTCGGACGCGAGGCCTATCACGCCAACCGCAAGAGCAAGAGCGTGCTCATCAGCCTATAGGGAGCCTCCATGAAATCCTATTCGATCGCACTCATCCCCGGCGACGGCATTGGCCAGGACGTAACGGATGCGGCCTGGCAGGTTCTTTCGACCGTCGCCAGGCATTCCGGCTTCTCGCTCACCGGCATGCCCTTTCCCTGGTCCTGCGCCTTTTACAAGGAAACGGGCGCGATGATGCCGACGGACGGCATAGAAATCTTGCGCCGCTTCGATGCAATCCTGCTCGGCGCCGTCGGCTGGCCCGCGGAAGTGCCAGATTCCGTCTCACTCCACGGCTTGCTCCTGCCGATCCGCAAGGCTTTCGTGCAATATGCCAATATCCGGCCGCACCGGCTGCTGCCGGGCGTGCAAGGTCCGTTGAAGGCGGAAAATTTCGACATCCTCTGCATCCGCGAGAACACCGAAGGCGAATATTCCGGCGCCGGCGGCCGCGTGCATCAGGGAACGGGCGATGAAGTCGCGGTCGAGACCTCGATCTTCACGCGCACGGGCGTCGAACGGATCCTGCGCTTCGGCTTTGAGCAGGCCCGCCAACGCCGCGGCAAACTCGCTTCGGTGACAAAATCCAACGCCCAGAGATACTCAATGGTGTTCTGGGACGAGATTACGCGAGAGCTCGCTGCCGAATACGCCGATGTCGAGGTGACGAGCTACCACATCGACGCCATGGCCGCGCGCATGGTGATGGCGCCCGAGAGCCTCGATGTCGTGGTCGCCTCGAACCTCTTCGGCGACATCCTGACTGATCTCGGTGCCGCCATCCAGGGCGGGCTCGGCTTTGCGGCTTCCGCCAATATCAACCCCGATCGAAGCGCCCCGTCGATGTTCGAGCCGGTACACGGCTCCGCACCCGACATCGCCCATCTCGGGATCGCCAACCCCGTCGCCGCCATATGGTCCGGCGCGATGATGCTGGACCACCTCGGAGAAAGTGAAGCCGCGCGCACTGTCATGACCGCGCTCGAAAGAACGACCGCCCGCGGGATCGGCACCGTGCCGGGCAAAGACAAAACCGAAACAGTAAAGGCGGCGGTGCTTGCCGCGCTCAACTGATCTTTAGAGGAGAGAAGTCATGAAGTTGAACGACAAGGAACTTTTCCGGCAAGAGGGTCTCATTGACGGAGCCTGGCTGGCAGAAGCCTCGGGTAGAACCGTCGACGTTTTCGACCCCGCTAGCCGGACGCGCCTCGGCACCATTCCGGACATGAGCGAAGAGGAAACGCGCTCCGCCATCGAAGCTGCCAATGCCGCCTTCGGACCGTGGAAGAAGAAGACGCATGCCGAACGGGCCGCATTGCTTGAGCGCTGGTATGCGCTGATGATCGAAAACCTCGAGGATTTGGCTCTGCTCTTGACGATGGAACAGGGCAAGCCGCTCGACGAGGCGCGCGTCGAGATCCGTTACGGCGCTTCGTTCGTCAAATGGTTCGCCGAGGAGGCTCGTCGCATCGGCGGCCACACCATTCCCTCTCCGACGGCCGATCGGCGCATCGTCGTTCTGAAAGAGGCGGTCGGCGTCTGCGCGATCGTGACGCCGTGGAATTTCCCGAACGCAATGATTACCCGCAAAGTGGCACCTGCCTTGGCGGCCGGCTGCACGGTGGTGATCAAGCCCTCGGAGTTCACGCCCTTTTCAGCGCTCGCCCTCGGAGTTCTGGCCGAGCGCGCCGGCATTCCCACAGGCGTGATCAACATCGTCACCGGCATGCCGACCGCAATCGGCAACGAGTTCATGGCGAACGAAACAGTACGCAAGATATCCTTTACGGGCTCGACGCGCGTCGGCTCTCTCTTGATGAGAGGCGCGGCCGACAGCGTCAAGCGCCTCTCGCTCGAACTCGGCGGGAATGCCCCCTTCATCGTCTTCGACGACGCCGACCTTGATCTGGCGGTCGAAGGTGCGATCGCGTCCAAGTTCCGCAATGGCGGCCAGACCTGCGTCTGTGCAAACCGCATCCTGGTGCAGGCCGGCGTCTATGACGCCTTTGCAGATAAGCTCGGCGCACGCGTTAACGCAATGAAGGTCGGCCCCGGTACGCAACCCGGCATCGCGATCGGACCGATGATCAATGACGCGGCGATCGACAAGATCGACCGCCATGTCGAGGACGCGCTTGCCAAGGGCGCGAAGCTTGCGGCGCGCGGCAGGTCGGTGCCGGAGGGGAGACAATATAAGGCCCCGATCGTGCTCACGGGCGCCACCACCGAGATGCTGCTTGCCAGCGAAGAGACCTTCGGTCCCGTCGCACCGCTCTTCCGCTTCGAGACAGAGGAGGAGGCAATCGCCATCGCCAACGGCACGCCCTTCGGCTTGGCTGCCTATTTCTATACTGAGAGCCTGAAACGTTCGTGGCGTGTGGCGGAAGCGCTCGAATTCGGCATGGTCGGCCTCAACACCGGCGCCATCTCCACCGAAGTCGCCCCCTTCGGCGGCGTCAAGCAATCCGGCCTGGGCCGCGAGGGCGCCCAGGTCGGCATCGAGGAATATCTCGAGATGAAGAGCTTCCACATCGGTGGACTGGATTAATGCATGTTGCCCAAAAGTGTGCCGCGGCTTTTGGGACAAACGGCAGGCACAAACAAGGGATCTACGGCGCGTCGCGTGATTCGTTTGAATGCGACGCGCCGTAGGTTGGTCACGGCGATCTTGGGCCGAACCGAACCGATGCCTAAAACATGATCGGTTCTGGGAGTAGAGCGGGATGCGCGCGAAAAGCCGCCCGTGTTTCTTCATCCCGCTCTCAAGCGCGCGCGAGGCGCTTCAGCTCTTTCGCAAGACCGCTGCACACTTGGCGCGGCACGCCAGGCTAGATCATCCAAACAAAGAAGGGCGCGGACCTGTCCGGTCCGCGCCCTTCTTCCTACCCCCGCGTTGTCTACTGGATCCTGTCTAGCATCTTGTAATACATGCCGACGAGCGGCAGGAACCAAGGCTTGCCGAAATGTCCCGGCACGGCCGGCCATTCGAGACCCTTCAGCGGGTTGCGGTCCGGCCGGTCGAGAATCGCGTCCGCCATAATCATGCCGAGATGCGTCGAAAGCTGCGCCCCGTGGCCGGAATAACCCATGGCGTACCAAACGCCGTCTTGATAACCGGCGCGGGGGAATCGGTCCTTGGTCATATCGACGAGGCCGCCCCAGCAGTAGTCGATCTCGACATTGGCGAGTTGCGGAAAGATCGCGGTTAGGCTCGCCTTCAGGATCGCGCCGCTTTTTTCGTCCGAACGCTGGTCGGATGTCGCCGAGAAACGTGCGCGGCCGCCGAAAATCAGCCGGTTGTCGGGCGAGAGCCTGAAATAATTGCCGATGTTCATCGACGTGACGCAGGTGCGGTTGCCCGGCATTGTCGCCTTCACCTCAGCCTCGGTCAGCGGCCGGGTGGCGATGATGAAGCTGCCGACGGCGATGATGCGGCGGCGGAAATAACCGAAGATCGAAGGCGTGTAGGCGCCGGTGGCGACAAGAACCGCATCCGCCGTGACGCTGCCGCGGGGGGTCTTCAATGTGTGCCGGCCGCCCGCCTGCCGATGCTCGGTGACCGCCGTGCTCTCGAAAACCATGGCGCCATGGCGCGTAGCCGCTTCGGCGAGGCCGACGACATACCGCCCCATATGCATCATCGCGCTCTTCTTCGAGAGCATTGCCCCGAAGAAGGGCGAGCCGACCTCCTGCTTCAGATCCTCGGCGCTGAGAAGCGCCGTATCGGGATCGACCTCCGCGTTGACCGCCTCGAAGTTGCGGGCGATCGCCTCGAAATGCTGGGGCTTCGAGGCAAGCTTCACCTTGCCGGCGCGGCGGAAGTTGCAGTCGATACCTTCTTCGGTGATCAGTGCCTCGATCGTGTCGACTGAGTCGTCGAACGCCTTGTAGAGCGCAATCGCCCGTTCCCTGCCGAGTTCCGCCTTGGCCGCAAGATAGCTATGGGCGAGTCCGTTGTTCAAGTGTCCGCCATTGCGGCCGGACGCGCCCCAGCCGACTTTCTCGGCCTCCAGCACGACGACCTTCGCCCCCGCCCTGGCGAGCTGCCGGGCCGCACTGAGGCCGGTGAAGCCGCCGCCGATCACGGCGACGTCGTAATGGCCATCGACCGGGCCTTGCGCAGCTCCGGCAAAGGCCGGGGCCGTATCATGCCAGTAGGAGAGGAACTTCATGGCGCACCGCCTTTTCTAAAGACCGACGACGCCCGGCAGGCCGGAGATGTCGGCGATCTCGACATAGCCGTAGTAGGGATTGGCCGGCTCGTGACCGCGATTGACCCAGACTTTGTTCTTGATGCCGAGGTCGTGCGCCGACATCAGGTCGTAGCGGAAGGACGACGAGCAGTGGAGGATGTCCTCCGGGCCGCAGCCCAGCATGTCGAGCATGTATTCGAAGGCCTTGAAGCGCGGCTTATAGGCCTGCGCCTGCTCGGCCGTGTAGACGGCATGGAATGGGGCGCCGAGCTTCTCGACGTTCGACATGATCTGCGAATTCATGGCGTTCGACAGGATCACCAGTGGGATCTCCCTGGCGACCTTGGCAAGCCCGGCCGGCACGTCCGCATGCGGACCCCATGTCGGCACGCGCTCATAGACCATATTCGCAGCTTCATCGCGGAATTTAATGCCGTTGCGCTTGCAGGTCCGTTCCAGGGAATTGTGCACCACCTCGGCATAGGGCTTCCAGGCGCCCAGGATCTCGTCCAAGCGGTAGGCCGCGAAATTCTTGATGAATTCAGCCATGCGCACCTCGTCAAGCTGCTCCTGATAGAGGTCGCGGGCCGCTTCCGCCATCTGGAAGTTCGTCAGCGTGCCGTAGCAGTCGAAGGTGATGTATTTCGGACGGAAGGTCGTCATGTGCGTATCCTTGAAAGAACGGGACCAAGTATTCTGTGAGGATCATAGGCGCTGCGCCTCCCATCGCCTCGCCTGATTTGGCGGCGTTCGAAGCAGAATCTATCGTATCGAGCGCCGGCTTTGGCAGAAGGTTGTGTGGCCTGCTGGTGGTCAGCGGCGTCTTCTGCCCCGGCGCCCTCCCAGCGCTCTTCCCTGCCAGCATAAGATGCGGCGACCGGTGGGTGCAAAGCTATAAGATACCGCGCGAGCCAAAGTCTTCAGACGATCTGCCGGCCGGCACTCCTTCAGACTTGCGGGCAGAAATTGAAGGAAATGCCATGCAGACAAGTCAGATCGATACTGCCGCCTTCGGGCCTGAGCATCTGGAAGCCGCCGTCCAGCTCTCCCGGCAGGCCGGCTGGCCACATCGCCTTGAAGATTGGCAGATGGCGCTGACCCTGAGCGAAGGCGTCGTCGCGATAGAGGGCGACCGGGTCGTCGGCACTGTACTCGTCACCCCTTACAAGTCGGGCTGTGCGACGATCAACATGGTCATCGTCGACGAGGCGATGCGCGGCCGCGGCCTCGGTCGCAAGCTAATGGACACCGCGTTGCGACTAGCGGCCGATCGTCCGCTCAGACTCGTGGCAACGACTGAGGGCCTGCCGCTATACGAAAGGCTCGGCTTCCGCGAGACGGGTCGCGTGTTGCAGCATCAGGGCATCGTCGGAGCAATCGCCGAGCCTGGGCAAACGGAACAGGCGACCGAGGCCGACATCGAAGCGATCGTCGCGCTCGACCGCCTCGCCTTTGGCGCCGACCGTGAAGGGATGATTGCCTATCTCGGGAAGGTCGGCAACTTTGCGGTGATCCGCCGGGACGGGCGCGTCTGCGGGTTCGGTGCCATCCGCCCCTTTGGCCGCGGCAAGGCCATCGGGCCCGTCGTCGCCGAAGGTCTCGAAGACGCCAAGGCGCTCGTGGCCCACTTCATGTCCACGCGAACCGGCCGGTTCATCAGGCTCGATACCACTGCCGAGACCGGCCTTTCTCTCTGGCTTGCCGAGCAAGGACTCGCCCATGTCGGCGGGGGTATCGCCATGATGAAGCCCCCGATCCACCGCGCCGCCGACCCGGCCGCTACCACCTTCGCCCTCACCAATCAGGCGCTCGGCTGATCCGGAGATCATCATGTACAGCAATTCCCTCATCGAACTCGATCGCGCCCACCTCATCCATCCGGTCGCCTCCTATCGCGGCCATGAAAAACTCGGCGTGCGCGTACTCGCCTCGGCAAAAGGCGCGACGGTCACCGACGCTTCGGGCAAGCAACTGATCGACGGCTTTGCCGGCCTTTGGTGCGTCAATGCCGGCTATGGCCACGAAGCGATCGTCGAAGCGGCCGCCCGCCAGATGCGCGACCTTCCCTATGCGACGGCTTATTTCGGGCTCGGCTCCGAGCCCGCGATCCGCCTCGCCTCGGAACTCGCCGAGCGCGCGCCGGGCGATCTCAACCACGTCTATTTCACGCTCGGTGGCTCCGACGCCGTCGACAGCACGATCCGCTTCATCCGCTATTATTGGATTGCCCGCGGCCAGCCGCAACGCGATCAGTTCATTTCGGTGGAGCAAGGCTATCACGGGTCATCGACGGTCGGCGCCGGCCTGACCGCGCTGCCGGCCTTCCACGCCGGCTTCGGTATTCCCTTCGACTGGCAACACAAAATTCCGTCTCACTATGCCTACCGCAATCCGGTGGGAGAGAACCCGCAGGCGATCATCGAGGCGTCGCTGGCCGCTCTCCGGCGCAAGGTCGGGGAAATCGGCCCCGAGCGTGTCGCTGCCTTCTATGCAGAGCCGATCCAGGGCTCGGGCGGCGTGCTGGTGCCACCCAAGGGCTGGATGAAGGCGATGCGCGAACTCTGCCGCGAACTCGGCATCCTCTTCGTTGCAGACGAGGTGATCACCGGCTTCGGTCGCACCGGACCGCTCTTTGCCTCTACCGAGGACGAGATCGTGCCGGACTTCATCACCACGGCCAAAGGTCTCACGTCCGGCTATGTGCCGATGGGGGCCGTGTTCATGGCCGACCACGTCTATCAGACGATTGCCGACGGCGCCGGCGCTTCCGCCGTCGGCCACGGTTACACCTATTCGGCGCATCCGGTCAGCGCGGCTGTCGGCCTCGAGGTGCTGAAGCTCTACGAGAACGGCCTCTTGGAAAACGGCGTCACGGCCGGTGCACGGCTGATGGAAGGTCTCGAAAGTCTGAGGGACCATCCCCTTGTCGGCGATGTGCGCGGCCGCGGCATGCTGGCCGCCGTCGAGCTCGTCGTCGACAAGTCGAGGAAGACCCCTTTGCCGGCGGCCGCGGAGCCGGCGCGCCGCATCTTCGACCGGGCCTGGGAAAACGGCCTCGTCATCCGCGCCTTCGCCAATGGCGTGCTCGGCTATGCGCCGCCGCTGTGCTGCACCGCGGCGGAGATCGACGCGATTGTCGAGCGCACCCGCCAAACATTGGACGAGACCTTGGAAGACCCGGATGTTCGCCAGGCTTTGAGGGCCTGATGGACGACTGACGCGATATATCGCGAAACCGCCATATTCGAAATTTTGTGCCGCGCCACGGCGCCCTTTCGGAGACTCCGGCGCGGCGCAACTGCCAAACTCAAATCAAGGAGCGGCCGGATCCCAGCATATGCGGCCTTTCCAGCAAGAGCGGGGAAAACATCCCGCCGACGGGAACAGAATATTCTTCTTCATGAAGTCGGCGTTCCGACCTGGGACGCGAAAAAACTGGGGAATCGATGTGCACAAGAGCCTGCCCGAATTCAAATACATGACCTTCGACATCGTCGGCACGCTGATCGACTTCGAGGGCGGCCTCAAGGATTGCCTCGCCGGCATCGCCGCCGAGGCCAGTGTCGCCATCGATGGCGAGGAGGCGCTCAGCCTCTACCGCGCAGCGCGCTACTCCAAGGACGCCGACCTCTTCCCGGACGATCTGGTGCGTGTCTATCTTGAAATCGCGCCGAAGCTCGGCCTTCCGACTGAGCGAAAATATGGCGAGCGTCTCAGGGACTCCGCCGGGAACTGGAGGGCCTTCGGAGACAGCACCGAAGCGCTGGCGCGCCTTGCGAAGAATTACCGGCTTGTCGCTATGACCAATGCGCGCCGCTGGGCCTTCGATTTCTTCGCCAAGGAACTGGGTGATCCCTTCTACGCCGCCTTCACCGCTGACGATACAGGTACCGAAAAACCTGACCCCGCCTTCTTTCAGAGGGTTTTCGACTTCATCGGCTCGGAAGGCAATTCGAAGGACGACGTCCTGCATGTCGCCCAGAGCCAGTACCACGACATCGGCATTTCGCGGAAGCTTGGGCTGACCAACTGCTGGATCGAGCGGCGCCACGCGCAGAAAGGTTACGGCGGCACCATAGAGCCGGCCGAGTTCACCGAGCCCGACTACCACTTCACCTCCATGGCCGACCTTGCCGATGCCGTGGCCGTCGCACGTAGCTGACCAGTTCACCGGATTGGGTCTAAGCCCACGGAAGACGGGCAGCCCGCCAACAGACGAAAAGGGGAATGACATGAACGACAAGATCACCAATTGGACCAGATCCGACGACACCATGGTCGAAAACGCCATCCGCCGCGGAGCAACGCGCCGTGAACTGCTGCAGATGATGCTCGCCGGTGGCGTTGCCCTCTCCGCCAGCAGTCTAGTGCTCGGCCGCGCCTCCAACGCGGTTGCCGCAACGCCGGTCTCCGGCGGCGCGCTCAAAGCCGCCGGCTGGTCGTCCTCGACCGCCGACACGCTCGACCCGGCCAAGGCATCGCTCTCCACCGACTATGTCCGCTGCTGCTCCTTCTACAACCGTCTCACCTTCCTCGATAAGAGCGGCACCCCGCAGATGGAGCTCGCCGAGGCGATCGATTCCAAGGATGCGAAGACCTGGACGGTCAAACTGAGGAGCGGCGTCACTTTCCACGACGGCAAGCCGTTGACCGCCGACGACGTGGTCTTCTCGTTGAAACGCCATCTCGATCCATCCATCGGTTCGAAGGTCGCGAAGATCGCCGCGCAGATGACAGGCTTCAAGGCCGTAGACAAGCAGACGGTCGAGATCACACTCGCAAATCCGAACGCCGACCTGCCGACCATCCTGTCGATGCACCACTTCATGATCGTCGCCGATGGTACGACGGATTTTTCCAAGGGCAACGGCACCGGCGCATTCGTGCGAGAAGTCTTCGAGCCCGGCGTGCGCTCGGTCGGCATCAAGAACAAGAACTATTGGAAGTCCGGCCCGAACGTCGATTCCTTCGAGTACTTCGCGATCAGCGACGATAGCTCCCGCGTCAACGCACTGCTCTCGGGCGACATCCATCTCGCCGCTACGATCAATCCGCGCTCGATGCGCCTGGTCGAAGCCCAAGGCGACGGCTTCGTGCTCTCGAAAACCACCTCCGGCAACTACACCAATCTCAACATACGCATGGACTTGGAGCCCGGCAGCAAACGGGACTTCGTCGAGGGAATGAAGTACCTCGTCAACCGCGAGCAGATCGTCAAGTCGGCGCTCCGCGGCCTGGGAGAAGTCGGCAACGACCAGCCGGTTTCGCCGGCAAACTTCTACCACAATGCCGACCTGAAGCCGCGGGCGTTCGATCCGGAAAAGGCGAAATTCCATTTCGAGAAGGCCGGCGTTCTCGGTCAGTCGATCCCGGTGATCGCATCCGAGGCGGCGAACTCGTCGATCGATATGGCAATGATCATCCAGGCTTCCGCTGCCGAGATCGGACTGAAGCTCGACGTTCAGCGCGTACCGGCCGACGGCTATTGGGACAATTATTGGCTCAAGGCGCCGGTCCATTTCGGCAACATCAACCCGCGCCCGACACCGGACATCCTGTTCTCCCTGCTCTACACTACGGAAGCACCGTGGAACGAAAGCCAGTACAAGTCGGAGAAATTCGATAAGATGCTGATCGAGGCGCGCGGCTCGCTCGACCAGGAGAAGCGCAAGGCGATCTACAACGAGATGCAGGTGATGGTCGCCAGCGAAGCCGGCACCATCATTCCGGCCTATATCTCCAACGTCGACGCGATCACCGCCAAGCTCAAGGGGTTGGAAGCCAACCCGCTTGGCGGCCAGATGGGTTATGCTTTCGCGGAATATGTCTGGCTCGAAGCCTGATGACGCGAACGGTCGGGGCTGCAGCCGCGCGGTTGCAGCTCCGATCCTTTTGGTTTGAAATCTCGAATGCCGAAAGGGAACGCGCGTGAACAACCGTGTCCTATCACTCGTGCTGAGCAGATTGCTCATCGCCTTGATCACGCTGGTGATCGTCTCCTTCGCCGTGTTCTTCGCGACGACGCTCCTGCCGGGAGACACAGCGACGATCCTGCTTGGCCAGGCCGCCACGCCGGAGGCAGTCGAAGGTCTGCGCAAGGCCATGCATCTCGACGACCCGGCGATCTTCCGTTTCCTGCGCTGGATCGTTGGTTTGCTGCAGGGCGACCTCGGCACCTCCTATGCCAATGAGATGCCGGTCGCGGATCTGATCGGGGGGCGTTTCATCAACACGCTGCAGCTCGCGGGCGTCACCGCGCTCTTTTCCGTGCCGATCGCGCTGACGCTCGGCATCACCGCGGCGATGCTACGTGGCTCGCTGTACGACCGCGCCGTCACCGTGTTGACGATCGGCGTCATCTCAGTGCCGGAATTCATGATCGCGACCTCCGCGGTGTTGATCTTCGCCGTCTACCTGAAATGGCTGCCTGCGCTCTCCTTCGCGAACGAAGTCACCTCGCTGACAGACCTCCTGCGCATCTATGCCATGCCGGTGATCACCCTTACCTTCGTCATCTCGGCGCAAATGATCCGCATGACCCGGGCAGCGGTGATCGAGACGCTCAACACGCCCTATGTGGAGATGGCGTTGCTCAAGGGCGCCTCGCGGCCGCGCATCGTGTTTCGGCATGCGCTGCCGAACGCTCTGGGCCCGATTGTCAACGCGGTCGCGCTTTCGCTCTCATACCTGCTCGGCGGTGTCATCATTGTCGAGACGATCTTCAACTATCCAGGTATTGCCAAGCTGATGGTCGACGCCGTCGCCACTCGCGACCTACCGCTGATCCAGAGTTGCGCGATGATCTTCTGCCTCGGCTACCTGCTCCTGATCACGGCCGCCGATATCATAGCCATCCTTTCCAATCCGAGGCTCCGATGACAATGACCAGTTCTGAGACCAAGTCTGACCGGATTTCCGGAACCCGGCTCGGCTATCGCTTCAACATCATCGGCATGGTCGGTCTCTCGGTCATCCTTTTATGGGTGTTGATCGCGATCTTCGCGCCGCTGATCATCCCCTACCCTGTCGGCGAGATTGTCGACCTCGATTACTTCGGCCCGATGAGCCGCGACTTCTGGCTCGGCTCCGATTATCTCGGCCGCGACATGCTCTCGCGAATCCTGATGGGCGCCCGCTACACGGTCGGCATCTCGCTTGCGGCAGTTACGATCGCCTGCTTCAGCGGCGTGACGCTCGGCATGATCGCAGCGGTCGCCGGCGGCTGGCTCGACACGGTCCTGAGCCGCTTCCTCGACGCCCTCAGCTCGATCCCGAGCAAGCTGTTCGGCCTTGTGATCGTCGCTGCCGTCGGCTCCTCCATTCCCGTGCTGATCCTGACGCTGTCGGTGATCTATATCCCCGGCGCGTACCGTTTCGCCCGCGCGCTTGCCGTCAACATCAACGCGATGGATTTCATCACCGTCGCTCGCATCCGAGGCGAAAGTACCCTTTATCTGATCCGCTCGGAAATCCTGCCGAACATCGTCGGACCGGTACTTGCCGACCTCGGCATCCGCTTCGTCTTCATCGTTCTCCTGCTCTCCGGCCTCTCCTTCCTCGGCCTTGGCGTCCAGCCGCCCTATGCCGACTGGGGGGCTCTCGTGCGCGAGAACATCGGCGGCCTGCCCTTTGGCGCACCGGCGGTGATGGCTCCCTCCTTTGCGATCGCCAGCCTCACCATCAGCGTCAACCTGCTGATCGACAACCTGCCAAAGAAGATCCGCGATCGGAGCGAATGATGGTCAATCTCGTAGAAATCCGTGACCTGAAGGTCGAAGCCACCACCGATTCCGGCCGACGCGTCGAGATCATCAACGGCGTCAGCTTCGACATTGCCGAGGGCGAGATCGTGGCGCTGATCGGCGAAAGCGGCTCCGGCAAGACGACGATCGCGCTCACGCTGATGGGCCATGCCCGCCCCGGCTGTCGCATCTCCGGCGGCAGCGTCTCCGTCGCCGGAAAGGACATGGTGACGCTGAGCGAAAAGCAGCGCGCCAGGGTGCGCGGCACCGAGGTCACCTATGTACCGCAATCAGCCGCCGCTGCATTCAACCCGGCCGCCACGATCATGGACCAGGTAATCGAGGTCACCCGAATTCATGGGCTTATGTCCGCCGACGAGGCGCGCCTCCGCGCCGTCGAGCTTTTCAGGGCGTTGTCGTTGCCTGAGCCCGAAACGATTGGCAGCCGCTATCCGCACCAGGTCTCCGGCGGCCAGTTGCAGCGGCTTTCTGCGGCGATGGCGCTGATCGGCGACCCGAAGCTCGTCATCTTCGACGAGCCGACGACGGCGCTCGACGTGACGACGCAGATCGAGGTGCTGCGCGCCTTCAAGTCGGTCATGAAGAAAGGCGGCATCGCCGGCGTTTACGTCTCGCACGACCTCGCCGTGGTCGCCCAGATCGCCGACCGCATCGTCGTCTTGAAGGGCGGAGAGACCAAGGAGATCGGCACCACCAAAGAGATCCTCGACGGCGCGAAGCACCCCTACACGCGGGAGCTGCTCGCCGCCTTCGAGCCGAAACCCCGTGGCGCTGCGGGCGCGGCAGAGAGTGGTCCGGCCCCGTTGCTCGAAATCGAAAATCTCGTCGCAGGCTACGGCCAGGCCCAGGCCGACGGCCTGCCCCTCGTGCGCGCCGTCGAGCATGTCAGTCTCAAGGTGGAGAAGGGGCGCAACCTCGGTATCATCGGCGAGTCCGGTTGCGGCAAGTCGACGCTCGCGCGCACCATCGCCGGCATATTGCCGGCCGCTGTCGGCAAGATCGTCTTCGACGGCAAGGAACTCGGCCGCAGCGCCCGCGGGCGCTCGCGCGATGAACTGCGCGAAATGCAGATCGTCTTCCAATATGCCGATACGGCGCTTAATCCGGCGAAATCCGTCGAGGAAATCTTAGCCCGGCCGCTTGCCTTCTATCACGGCATGAATGCCAAGGCGCGCAGCGCACGCATCGACGAGCTGCTCGACATGGTGCGCCTGCCGCGCAACCTGCGTGATCGCCGCCCGGGGGAGCTCTCGGGCGGCCAGAAGCAGCGCGTCAACTTCGCCCGCGCACTCGCCGCCGAGCCGAAGCTGATCCTGTGCGACGAGATCACCTCTGCACTGGACACCGTGGTCGCGGCCGCCGTCATCGATCTCCTCAAGGAATTGCAGCGCGAGCTCGGTCTTTCCTACATCTTCATCAGCCATGACCTCTCCGTGGTGGAGGCGATCTGCGACGAGATCGTCGTGATGTATGGCGGCAGAAAGGTAGAGGAAATCACGCCGGCGAAAGTCAAGACACCGCAACACCCCTATTCGCAACTGCTCTTCTCGTCGGTGCCGAGGCTCGATCCCACGTGGCTCGATGGGCTCGAACAGGATCCGGAGCTCGTGCGAGCCTATTGCCGGCGCTGAGGCGCCGGCTCATCCCAACCTGCTGTCATCGCCTCAGCCCGAAGGCGGACGGAAGGAGACGCGGACGACATCATGCTTTGCCGGGTGAGGCTCCGGAGGAGCGGGCCAAAGCGCAAGCGTCGGCCGCGCAAGCCGGCGCAAACCGATCCGAAGATCCTACATCCGAAACAGGCTGGTCAGTGGCATGTGCACCTTGACTATCGGCGACTTCAAGACGACGAAACTGAAATACTTGTCGATGCCGACGTCCATGTCGGTGAGGCGCTCCATGATCGTCTGGTATTCACCGATCCCGGCCGTGACGAATTTTAGAAGGTAGTCGTAGCCTCCTGACACTAGATGGCATTCCATAACGTTGTCGACCTTGTCTATCGCCGCCAGGAACCGGGCAAAGTCGATCTGCCGATGGTTCTTCAGCGTGATTTCGGTAAATACCGTTAGGGTCTGCCCGAGCTTGCTGACGTTGATCTGCGCCGAATAGCCCTCAATGTAACCCTCCGACTGCAGCTTCTTGACCCGCATCAGACAGGGGCTCGGCGACAGGTTGACCAATTCGGCGAGTTCCACATTGGTGATGCGGCCATTCTTCTGTAGTTCGTACAGAATCTTGATGTCGATCCGGTCGAGTTTCATGGCGCGCCTTTCCCTTGCTACGTGGCCAACGGGGCAGCAGATTGTGCTGCGACTTTCCCAGCTAGGACCTTAACACACTGATGAGACGTGTCGATTTCGTTTGGCACAGCAGGCCAAAGCAGAAAGGGCGGCATTGCTCCCACAATACGGAATCTTCTGCTGCGCGCCAGCCGCAGTCCGGCAACGCCATTGCGCAATAGCCGTTAGACTGTGCTGGTAACGGAGGTCACGCCATGCCCGCACCGCTGAAACTCATCGACACAACGCCGCAGTTGCCCGAAGACGCCGATGCCGTGGTGATCGGCGGCGGCATTGTCGGTGTGTTTGCGGCCTACTATCTTGCCCGCCGCGGATTAAAGGTAGCCGTCGTCGAGAAGGGCCGGATCGGCGCGGAGCAGTCGAGCCGCAACTGGGGCTGGTGCCGCCAGCAGAACCGGGACGCCCGCGAATTGCCGATGGCGACGAAGAGCCTCGATCTTTGGGAGCGTTTCGCCGCCGAGAGCGGCGAGGATACCGGCTTCCGACGCTGCGGGTTGTTCTACCTCAGCAACAGCGAAGAGGAACTGGCCGGCTGGGCCCGCTGGCGCGACTTTGCCCGTGCGCTCGGCGTCACAACGTATATGCTCGACAGAGCCGAGGCGACAGAACGCGGCCGCGCCACCGGAAAGCCGTGGAAGGGGGGCGTCTTTTCGCCGACCGACGGCACCGCCGATCCGGCAAGTGCAGCACCCGCGGTCGCACGTGCGATCCTCAAGCTCGGCGGCACCGTGCATCAGTCCTGCGCCGCCCGCGGCATAGAGACAGAAGGCGGTCGCCTTTCTGGTGTCGTTACCGAGCATGGCATCATCCGCACGAAGACGGCGATCCTTGCCGGCGGCGCTTGGGCCTCCTCCTTCTGCCGTCAGCTCGGCATCCGCTTTCCCCAAGCCGCAATCCGATCATCAATCCTGGCCGTCTCGCCAGGCGCCATCCGCCTTCCGGATGCGCTGCACACGGCCGCCGTTTCGGTGACGCGCCGCGGGGACGGCGGCTACACGCTCGCCATCAGTGGCCGCGGCCGTGTCGATCCGACGCCGCAGCAATTGCGTTTCGCGCCGCAGTTTCTGCCGATGTTCGCCCGGCGCTGGCGCAGCCTTGCACCCGGCGGCATCGAAGGCTTCCGTTCCGGTCACGAGAGCCTGACTCGCTGGCGCCTCGATGCGCCGACGCCAATGGAGCGCATGCGCATCCTTGATCCTGCAGTCGATAAAGACACCATTCGCCTCACCCATTCGCGCGCGCTCGACCTCCTGCCCGACCTTAAGAACACCAGCATCACCGCCGCATGGGCGGGTTATATCGACAGCACGCCGGACGGTGTGCCTGGCATCGGCGAAATCGCCGCCATACCGGGGTTCATCCTCGCCGCCGGCTTCAGCGGGCACGGCTTCGGCATTGGTCCCGGCGCCGGTCACCTGATCGCCGACATCGTCACTGGTGATGAGCCAATCGTCGACCCCCGCGCGTACCATCCGGACCGCTTCCGAAAATCTGCCTGGGGTAAGGTCGCCGATTTCTAGGGAGGCGGGGCCCGAGGTGCTGTGGCGAATTCGCTGAAGTCGGTTCCGACTGCGACGATCCAGTCCTGGCGGCAGGCAACACCGTCGCCAGCGCAGCCGCTTATGATCCTAGCCAGACCGATCGAGGTCGCCGCAAATCTGTCGTTTCGGATTTCCTGCGGCTTCTCGGCGGTCGCCACAAGCCCACTTGCAACTGACGTTATCAAATCCAGCGTTCGCGCAGCGTCATCGCATCTGGGTTCTTTGCTAGTGGGAATTGGTCGCGCGCGACCAGTCAGCCGGTTGGACGTCTACCATCTTGGTTGTTGATTATTGACTCCGGGAGCAACTTCCGACCTCCCAGAGCGGGATTCGGCACGGCTAGTGAAACGAATGGCTACTATGCGGTTAGTGCATGAGGCATAACCGCAACGACAACATGCGGAACTGATGCCAAAGCACGTCGGTTTGCCCTCATCACTCCGCCCGCTTTCTTGCCACCACCAAGATCACGGGGACGGCCACCGAAAAATGCTCACGCATTGCTGCCACCCACTTCGGCATGACTGGGGAATTTTACTTCGGCACTTTTGAGAAAATTTCCAGCGCCATGACATCCTTGTGTTGCGCCTCCCGGGATCTACGAGCCTGCTGAGCGTAGCGCCGCAAGTCCAGCCGGTCCGAGAACATCTTCACTGCGTGTGGAGCGGCGAAAGTTGTCGAAGTAGAGCGTCCATTCGCCCTGAGATGCCGAGCGGTAGGGGCCGAACTTGAAATACTGCCGGGAGCCTAGCCCCTGTTCGTCATGGCCGATATGGCCCCGGACCGTCACGACCCAGCGGTCGTTGGCAAAGAGTTCTATGCGCCCGGTACCGTCCGGTCCGGGCCGGGTCATCACTGCAAAGTCAATCCATCCACTGTGCGGCGCCGGCAACTCATTACCCCTGTGTATGACGGTGATGCGATCCGTGTAGGCCGTGAACAGGCGCCCGTCTGGTGGTCTCCAGCCAGGGTCGGTGGCGACCAGCGCACGCATCTGCCGCTTTCCCGGACGCAGAAAAACCGGCGTGAGGATCGGTGCGCCGTTTGACAAGGAAAAGCGCCGAGGTATGACCGGAAAAGTGGTCTCGACGGTCGCAAAGAGTCGGCCGCGAACCAGACGAAGTGCCAGGAAAGGACTGAAGTCACCCCTCGCCTCCGGACCGATCTCGCGCTTCCATTGGGCGATCAGATGGCGGTGGTCCCCCTGCGGGATGGGGTCGGCAAACTTGACCGAAAAGCCGTACCAGACTGCCTTGTCATAGGGTACGCGTAGAGCCGTGCGTTCCCACACCTCCGCTCGCTCGCTTCGATCGTCTTCGCCCTCAAAGAGCGGCCGGACGCTTAGTTTCAACGCGCCGGCACTGCCAAAGGTGACGTCGCGCTGAAATTCGACTGAGCCTGCACGTTGCTCGACATTGTCACGATAATAGAGTCCCCCCATAGGCGAGAAGCTGTCGCCGTCGAAGCCGTCAACAAGGTTGGCCTCCCAGGACAGCGGAGCCGCGGCGGCGGCGTTCCCATTAGATGCGTCGCCAGCGGTATCCAATTCCTTCTCCTCGATTATCCTCCACGCTCGCAACGTATGTGCTCAAAGCCCCCGTCCTGGCTTGCGACAGTCCATTGCGAACCGCGGTCAGCGATGTGGTCGTTGCATCGGGTGAGGTAGCGGCCGTTGTTTGACATCAATCGACCGGTCTCACCGCAGACGTCACAAGTGTGGTAGGAACGGTCTGCGATATCGTAATAGATCCCACCAAGCGCAGCGGCCGCTTCTGCCGACAGTCGAAAGTCATTCGTCGGACTGAGGTAGCAGCGAAGGCCACCCCATTTTTCCTCTATTTGCCGAATGTAGACCTTGGAAAGCAGCCCGTGTTTGCTGAGGAACACTTCGACGCGGCGTAAATACTCCTCAATCAATCCGTTCCAGCCCGTGTTGGTAGTCAGGAACAGGGACCACGTTTCCTCGCTCGTGTTCGGATCAAAAAGGCGAGCATGGGTTTGACGAATGTGCAAGACGAACTCCGCATGTGTCATGCAGAGACTCCTTTCGCATGAATCCGGGCTGGGAAGAACGTGACTGCCAGCGCCGTTAAGCCTTCGAGGGCAAGAACAGTGAGAACTATTGTTCCTCCGAAAACTGCAAGTCTGTTCGTCATGCCAAGTCCGATCGAAAAGCAGCGTTGAACTCGGCTGCCCCAGCCGTTAACCGAGTCGTTAGTCAGCGTTGACATGATCAATGCGATCGCAAAAAGTGAAGTAGCTTACAGTATCCAACGCCCCCGCTACGGTCGCGTCGTCATTTTCGCAGGCGCTGAGCGATGAGGGACGGACTCCACCAAAATTCGGAGGAAGTTTAGAGTTTTAGGTCATTGAACATTGAAGCGGTTTCCCGGCGCGTTGCAATTGGAGAGCGGAAGCTCGCAACCGAGGACCAGGTCTGGTTCGCGTTGCGGACACAACGAAGGACCTCCGGATCGAGCATCAGATCGACGTGTGAGGCCCGTTGACGTAAAGATAATACGTGTCTCTGGGTGCGCCGGGCGGGTGCGGTAGCGACCGGGCCCCCGCAAGGTCGAGCGGCAAGTCGGACAGGACAATGGCGTTTGGCGAAAGCACTGCCGGCAGGCATCGACTGACTTTGGCGCTTATCGCGACATTATGCGCTTGGGTATATGACCCCATATCCGCATGCGCAAGGATGACCTGTCCGCCAAAGCGGGTGGCAGCAGCAGCAAGCGTCTCCTCGATGTCGCCGAGCAGCAAATAATTCTCGGGCGGCGTACAGTCGGCGAAACAGTCGACCTCGCGATCCAGCACGTAGATCTCGCGCTCTGGCAGATGGATGCGCAAGTGGTCGTAGGTACGACCGTGTCCCAGTCCCATCTCGAACACAATGCCCGGTCGGCCGCCTATCTCTCGGAAGGCCCATTCCAGACTGATGCGCTGAGCCTCCAGACGGAAGAGCAATTTTTCGAGCCGGGAGTCTCTAGGTCTCGCTTCAGCGGGCTGTTCGTCCAATGTGGCAGGTGGCGCCATAATTATTCTCCGCGGAGCAATCGAGTTCGCCCTGGTTGGCCGTGGGACGCAGTCGACAGGAGCCTCAATGACCCCGATCAGTAGCAAGGCGGATAGGGGTAATAACCGCAGACTGGCCGCGCATAATACGGTGCTGCCATGGCCGCCCCGGCGACAGCGCCGCCATACCAGGCTCCCCGGAATGCAGTGCGGCGGGCAACTCCCGCAAAGGAACGCGGCGTGAGTGGCATCCCGATGATGTCGATGAAGGTCGACGCCGGCCCGTCGCCGCCCTCGAGGCTGCCTTCCAGAACATTGACATCGAAAGTCAGGTCAGCCCCTTCCATGTTGGGCGCATCCAATGTGACGACCGCGTCAACAACGCCACTACCGTCCTTGCTAAGTACGGACACGGTCGCATTGGGAGGATCGGCCGCAAAACTGTCCTTGCCGGAACCCCATTCTTCAATCAGGTGCGTCGTGAGCACGTGGCCTGCCGCCCGCACCGGCCGGTCGGCAAAAACGATTGAATTGGGCGATACCCCGGTCAGGACGAGTTTACCGTCCTTCATGCTCGCTCCCTTCGAATTGAGTACGATCAATGACGGCTCAACTTGGGGCTTTGCCGATCCAATCGTTTTGGTCGCTGGAGCCTTGATGGCATTTTGCTGTTCCTGTGCCGATGAGGCTCCGATCACCACTAGCGCAAGTGTGATCGCCAAACCCAAAGATTGCAGTTTGATTTGCATCGTTTGATCCACCTCGATCGTGGTATTTCGGCTAAATGGCGGTTTTTTCCCAATCGGCATCCGCCAGAAGCCCCTTGTCGTAATCCCATCCGCCAAACATGTGTGCCTGGATACGCATGCCACTCATGCCTTTCCGTCCTTGCGTAGCATCGCAACAAAGATCGAATCGGGCGTGGCCTCCTCTGGCGAAACGACGGTGAGCCCGGATGTTCCCGTCTGAAGGATGTTCATGCCGGACGCGAAGTCGAGCGAGTCCTGTGCTCTAAGCTGAGCTGTCGTATCGCCGCGTTCATCGGCTCAGTAGTGGAATCTATGAACGAGGCAGCGCTAGTGCGCCTCGTTCACGGATTTGCGATCTTTCATCCGGCTGGACGAAAACCTTAGCGTAATCAGCTGACCTTTCTCACTGGCGGTATCGTCCACGTGCCATCGATGATGGAGGGATTGGCCTCGTTGGGCCAATAGAGACGCATCATCAGGATGAACTTTCCCTTGGGCGCCGGCAGCCAGTTGGATTCCAAGTCCGCTCCGGGGGACTCGTGCTGGATCAGCAAGTCAATCGAGCCATCCGAGTTGGCCTTGAGTGGCTGCCGCGCGCTGATCGAGTAGCGATTGAGCGGATTGTCGACGAAGAAGTACCCCGCATCGTACATGGTCAGCGACCAGAACCCGCCAACGGGCGGCGTGAGTCCTTTCTTGAAGGTCAGAACATATTTTTCGGACCCATTGTATGCCCGCTTGATCACGCCGCTGTCGGACTTCAGCGATGTTGGGTAGATTGCATCCTGTGGCCGGTTTGCCCCGAGACCGATCGCAGTGACCAAGGCACGCTGGATGTAATTTGTGCCATAAATCCCGGTCTTTGTCGTGAAGCCCCAGCCATCGATGTCCTGAACATCACCATCGCTGAATTTGAAATGCAACATGATGCGGGCAAAGCCGACCTGCGGGACGCGCTTTACAAATGCGGGATCGAACCTGGTCTTGTCGAAGTCCTGGCCGGGAACGATGCCCAACTCGGCGAGCTTGGCGACCATCGGTGCGTCGGCATCGGTCGGCGGGTTTCCCTTCAGGAGCTCGGCGAACAGAGTGAAGTATTCGATCGCGTCCATATTGTTGACTTGTTCGCGGACGGCAGTCTTCATGTCGATCGCCGGGTCAACCTTGCCCTCGGGCGCCGTCCAGTCCTTCCCCCATGCGCTCAAGGGGTAGAGCTTCACCTCATCCTGCAGCTTATGGACTTCGGCGTAGTCCTCCGGGGTGCCCGTGCAGTAGATGCGCCCTAGCAACCAGACGGTGCCTGTCGGCGACTTGTATTGCTTGACTCCCTCCGGGAGCGTGCCTTCCCACCCGGGACCGGTGACCGCGAAAGTCTGCGCCCCGGTGCCTGTGGTCCGCTTTCCGGGAACGTCGAACACTGTCGTCCAGCCATCCAACATCGGAAACAGGGCATAGCGATCCTTCAGGTCGGGGAGGCTAACCACCCAAGGCTCATCCCCGACATCGAAGAATGCGGTGGTGTAGAGCGTGTCGGCGTTCGGCGCCGTCACGTCGCGAAACTTGGCGTCCGGATATTGGCGCAGCTTGATGATATGTCCCATTGGGGCCCGGCTTCCTTCCGGCGCGGCGACATTGGTGATCACACGCCTGGTGATCTCCATTGTCACCAGCGGATAGGCGTAAATGTAGGCCTCGACGGCCAATGCAAATTCGTCGAGACCTTCCGGCAAATTTGCCACCAGTCCATCGTTGGCAGTTGCCGACGACCCCATAGATCCAGCGGCCATCAGGCCGAGACCGGCCACAGTTAATTCACGGCGCGATATGTTCATAACGATCCTCCGGAAAGATGTATTTGGAATGCGGCTGCAGGTTCGATGTGGCGACGAAGAGTTGCAACGTAGATCGAAGCTACAAACGTTCGCGGAGCTAAAAGCGCGCAATATCCATTGGCGCTATTTGACGAGACCGAGATTGATCAACTGGACCCGTCGGTTTTCCGCCCCTTGCGGCTTGGCCGGGTCGAGCGGCCACTCCTCGCCGACGCCAATCGAATACAAACGATCTGGTGCGATCGCAAAAGTGGTCGAAAGCGCCTCTGTGATGGCGTTGGCGCGCTGCGCGCTGAGTTCGAGATTGTGTCGGGCGTCGCCCGTCGAGCTCGTGTGGCCGACGACGAGAAATTTGTACCGTCGCAGGTTGGGATGATGCAACGCGTCGGCGATCAGGCCGACCGTGCGGTAGGACTTTGGTTCGATGGCGACGGAGTCGTTCTCGAATTCGATATCCACGATCAATTGCGACAGCTTGGAGAGTCTCTGCCAGTTCGGAAGGCTGGCGACACCTTTGCCTACACTTGCCGATGCCTCCTCCACCAGAAGCGCGATGTCGATTGCGGGCGCCGCGCTTTCCACCCGTCCGAGCGCGCGCACGAGCTGCGTGTCATTGAGGTCCTGCGCCAACGCTTCACCGGACAGTATGAGGCCGATCGTCAGCAAGGCGCTAAGTCGGATGCTTTTCATCGTGTTGTCACTCCCGTTCCCAAAGGGTTCAACGCCATCCAGCGTCGATGATGGCCTGGCCGCATTGCCCCTCGTTTACGCGGGTCGCTTTGTTCAGGCAGGAAAGGACATTGCCCTCGCCTTTGACGCTTTTGCAGTACTGAGCAATGTCGTGTTTGCAGATTGTCGCAAAGGATGACTGCGCCGCCTGGCGTTGCCCTATCGACCTAATCACGTTCGCCAGTGTCACAGTACAGGTCGGCGAGACTTTGCCTGTGTGCTGCTCGAGGCAGGTCTGAATGCGGCCGCCGCCGAGGTTGAGGCCCTTGCAGTATTTCTTGATATCCGAGCCGCAGTCGTTGGCGAGCATGGTCACGGCATCGGCATAGCTGATGGTGTCCGCCCGGCCGACGGTGGTGAACCCAAACGCAGTAAGGAGTATTGCTGCCCCAATAACTACATGCCTGTTCGTCATTGCAAGTCCGATCAAAAACAGCGTTGAGATCGGCCGTCCCTGGCCGATGGCCAAGGCGTTGGCCAAGTCGAGATGCTCTATGGGATTTGCCGAAAGGAAAGTATCTTACAGTATCAAACGCCCCTGCCGCCGCCGCGCCGTCCTTTCTCCTGGCACGGAAACGGCACAATGACAGCGTTGTCGAGGACCGTCGCTATCTCGTCCCGGAGGCTGTTCACGAGTTCCACATACTCGGCAAGACGCCCGTCCCCATTGGGGACGGCAGTCTTGTTAAACGACAGCCGGAGACGATCCGCGGTGGCGAAGTCATCGCACAAGTCGCGGAAACTTTCGTCGCGGGCGGCAAGTTCATCGATCAGGCTGGTTCGATCAGCGAAACATCGTTTCGCGAGAGAGACGTCGCATCCCATGAGTGCCCCTCCAAAACGCCAGTGCCGCATCGGAGCGGCCTGACAGACCAACTTTCGTTGGGCTCACATGATGAACCAAGGGCCGCCCTCGGACACCGTATGTTACAGTTTCCGTGTAGTGGAAAGCCGGTTGCCCTACACCGTGCAAACGATGAACACAGTTTCACATACAGCGCCTACCAGATGTTACGGGCAGGCAGCGGCAAGCACGGTGTAGGTTCAGAGCAGCAGAACTTCCCCTTCATAGGAAAACATGATGCGTATCTTCACCATAGCCGCGGTACTCACCCTGGTTGCAAATAACGCGAGGGCAGAAGACCCGATCGTTGGCAATTGGAAGACAGAGTTGGGCGACACCGCCGCCATCGCCTCTTGCGGTGGAGGCTATTGCATCACTTTGAGATCTGGCAAGCACGCAGGCAAGCAGATCGGCACCTTCCACGGCAGGGACGGGGAATATACAGGGAAAATAACCGATCCCGATGCAAACAAGACCTATGACGGCTCCCTTACCGTCTCGGGCAACGCCCTGAAGATGAAGGGGTGTGTTCTGAAGGTCGTCTGCGAATCTCAGACCTGGCCGCGGATGTGAGAGACAGATTCGCCTCCCTGGCGTGGCAGCCACAGTTGTCGCCCGGTGGCCGCCTCTGACCTTGCCTGGACCTACGCCACCGAAACAAACTCACCACCCGACAGCAATCTGTACCCGGAGGGTAGCGCCCGCAATTGGGATACCGGCGCGCTTCCACACGGACTATCGGTCATTCCTCGACACCGGGATTTGCCGCTTCTGTGATGCGCGCGCCCCCCGGTAAAAATATCAAGTATCGCTGTCATAATCCGGTTTGGTTTCTAGACGAGCCGATGTTGGCAGCGTAGGTTTACTAACTGACGCTAACTAAATCTGTGATTGTCGCGGGCTAGCGTTCGTGGTGGGGAGCGCTTGATGGACATCTCTGGGGCACACCGGTTAGCGGACCCGACAGGGTCACTGCCAAGCCCGGCGGAGATTCGGGTCCAGCTCACGCGCATCGTTTCCAGTCCGGAGTTTCCACGCACAGGCCGCGGTGCGGCTTTTCTCACTTATGTCGTCGAGGAAGCCCTAGCGGGGCGCGCGCACCGCCTGAAGGGATACACGATCGCGATCGAGGTATTCAAACGCAACGAAGACTTCACTCAAGATGACCCTGTCGTTCGCATCGAGGCCGGGCGATTGAGGCGCACGCTCGAGCGCTATTATCTCGTCGCCGGCCTGCAAGACCCCATCAGAATAGATATTCCGAAAGGGCGTTATGCGCCTTCGTTCGCCTGGAATGGCACGGCATCAACGCGCCCCGAGATAGAGACCGTTCGCGAGCATGACGAACAGGCAGACCGATCTCCGTCACGGATCCGGCGGACCGCGCTTGTTGCCTTCCTTTTCGGCGTTGCAGGCTTGGCCACGCTCACGTTCTGGGCTGGCGACCATGTGATCGAGGCGGCAAAGCGGGCCGGCGGCGCCAAAGCCCCCGACGAGCCGACGCTGGTGATCGCACCCTTCGCAAATCTCGGGGGCGATCCCCAGACGCAGCTCTATACGGCCGGACTCACTGAGGAGCTGCTCACCGCTCTCCCACGGTTCAAGGAAATCAAGGTCTTCGGTCGCGAGACCTCGAAGTCGCTTTCCCCAGAGGTTGGGGCTTCAGAAATCCGTGGCGAGTTAGGCGCTCGTTATTTGCTGGCGGGCGGCGTCCGGGTATCCGGCTCCAAGGTGCGGGTGACGGCTCGCCTGTTAGACACATCTGACGGAGCAATCCTCTGGTCGCAGAACTACGACGACGACCTGACCAGCCGCGAACTTTTTGCCATCCAATCCGACGTCGCGAGCAAAGTTGCGACCACTATTGCTCAACCTTACGGCATCATCGCGCAAGCCCAGACCGCCAGCGCTCCTCCGGACGATCTCGGCGTCTACGACTGCACGCTTCGCTTCTACGCCTATCGTGCGGAACTGAGCCCAGAGACCCACCTGGCCGCCCGAGACTGTCTTGAAAGCTCGGTGGCCCGTTATCCGACCTATGCGACCGGATGGGCAATGTCATCCATCGTGTACCTCGATGAGGACCGCTTTCGTTTCAACCTCAGGCCCGGCCAATCGACGCCGCTTGAGCGGGCATTGCGCTCTGCTCGGCGGGCGATCAAATTGGAACCGGGAAACACCCGTGCTCTTCAATCTTTGATGATCGCACTGTACTTCAACCAACAACTTACCGAGGCGCTCCAAGTTGGCGAGCAGGCGCTGGCAATGAACCCAAACGACACCGAACTTCTGGGAGAGTTTGGAACGCGCCTTGCAATCTGTGGCCAGTGGCAGCGGGGCGCAGACCTTCTTGACCAGGCGCTTTCGCTCAATCCGGGTGGCGCGAGCTATTACCACGGGGCCAGGGCGCTCGCGGCCTACATGCTGAACGATCACGATAAAGCTGTGAGCCTCATCCGCAAGACGGATCTACAAAAGTTTCCGATGTTTCACCTCGTAGCAGCCGCCATATACGCCGAGGCTGGGTTGTTGGATGATGCGAGGCGCGAAGGAGAGATCTTCGTGAAGATGCGTCCAGATTATATTTCGAATGTCATCGAAGAACACAGAAAGCGTAACATCAAGCCGGAAGACAACGTCCGCATGATCGCGTCGCTTCGCAAAGCGGGACTCCCTGTGCCGAGCGAAGAAGAAGTAGAAGCGAAGCTATTGGCACCCGCATCATCGCCCCAAGCGCCTTCGCAATAAGCAGATTCTACGGCTCGGGCCGCATAGAACCTACAAGAGGTTACGGGCGTCCGGTGTCCGTGGCACTTACAGTTTGCGGTGCAGGCCGCCACGGCGACCGAGTCCGACCATGCAAGCCAGAGACTGGGCCAATGAACAGCAAAGACACGACTCTCTTAGCAGCTAAGCTCGCTCTCGCTTTGGGGCTAATGGCGCCACCAGGAGCCATGGCGGGGGAAGCCGAGGCCAAGAACCTCCTCAAAGCGATGTCAGACTATCTCGCTTCGCAAAAGGCGATCTCGTTCACCTACGACTCAAACCTGGAAGTCGTCACAGGAGAACATCAGAAACTGCTGCTGGCGAGTTCCGGCAAGATCGAATTGGGGCGGCCGGACAAACTGCGCGCCACGCGGTTTGGCGGCTTTGCCAATGTCGAAATGGTCTTCGACGGCAAGACCGTGACGCTCCTCGGCAAGGACACCAACCTCTACACCCAAGTCGAAGTTCTCGGCACAGTCGAAAATCTTGTCGACGAGATGCGCGAAAAACTTCGAAAGCCAGTGCCGGGAGCGGACCTGCTGCTGCCCGACGCCTATGACAGGCTGCTAGAGGGTGTGACTGACGTGAAGGACCTCGGCAGCGGCGTGATCGGCGGTGTCGAATGCGACCACCTCGCCTTCCGAGCGAAAAACGTCGATTGGCAGATCTGGATTGCGCAGGGGGACACCCCCCGTCCCTGCCGCTACGTGATCACAGCCAGCCAGATCGACGAGGCTCCGCAATACAGCATTCAGATTTCTGATTGGAAGACCAGTGTCGACGTCGCGGCACAAGACTACAGCTTCGCGAACGCGACGGGCGCCAAAAGAGTCGAGATAAAGGATCTTGCCAACATCGACGAACTGCCCGATCACTTGACCATGGGAGACGGAAAATGACCATGCTAGGGAAACTGAAAGCAGTTCTGTTTCTTGCGGCGCTGCTGCTTCCGGCGATTGATGCCGCGGAGCAGATATCGATCCTGGGGATCTACAGCGTTGTGAAGCCCGCTGAGGCTCGCGTCGGTCGCCCGTTGACACCTGTGAGCGTCGCGGGCGTTGCGCGCAGAACCGTGCGGCGCTGCGCCGTCGGCGTCTATTATTGCTAGAGCGATATCAGCGGAAATTTGGGGGCGTTTTGACCAATTCAGACATCGGCGATGCACGCGCCGCTTCAACAGGCCGCCTGCAGCGGCTAATCCTTTGCCTGCCACTGGTCATAATTTCCGGATGCGGCGGCCATCCCAAAGGCGTGCTGACGCCCATCGCCGAGACGTCAGCCGATGCAAGCCGGGTGGATATGCTGATTACGACCACACGTGGCCGCTCGGAAACGCCGGGCGAAATGTTCACGGGTGAACGGGCGCGAGCTCCAACGTTTGCGGACATCACCGTATCCATCCCTCCTGTTCGCAAGGTAGGCGACGTGGCGTGGCCGAAGAAGCTTCCCCCCAATCCGGTCACCGACTTTGCAACCCTGAAAGCAGACGAGTTGACGAAGGACGAAGCCAAGACGTGGCTGAATGCCTCGGTCAGGAAGAGCCCAGACCGCAGCGTGCTCGTGTTCATCCACGGGTTCAACAATCGCTTCGAGGACTCCGTCTACCGTTTTGCGCAGATCGTCCATGATTCCGGGGTCAAAAGCGCGCCCGTCCTGGTGACATGGCCGTCGCGAGGTAGCCTGCTGGCCTATGGCTACGATCGCGAAAGCACCAACTACACCCGCAATGCGCTGGAATCGCTGTTCCAGTATCTGGCTGCGGACAAGGAGGTGAAAGAAGTGTCGATCCTTGCTCATTCGATGGGTAACTGGCTGACGCTGGAAGCGCTTCGCCAGATGGCCATCCGCAACGATCGCCTGCCGGCAAAGTTCAAGAACGTGATGCTCGCAGCTCCCGACGTCGACGTCGACGTGTTCCGTTCGCAGATCGAGGACATGGGCGACAAGCACCCGCAATTCACCCTCTTCGTGTCGCAGGACGACCGGGCGCTGGCCTTTTCGCGTCGGGTCTGGGGCGACATTCCTCGTCTGGGTTCGATTGATCCGGAGCAGGCCCCTTACAAGCAGGAGCTGGCGGACAACGACATTACTGTCATCGATCTGACCAAAGTGAAGGCCGGGGACAGCATGCATCACGGCAAGTTCGCAGAATCGCCTCAAGTGGTTCAACTGATCGGTGCCCGGATTTCCGAAGGCCAGACGCTGACGGACAGCAAGATGGGTCTTGGGGATCACCTCATAGCCGGGACGACAGGAGCTGCGGTGGCAGCCGGCAACGCTGCGGGCCTGATTCTCGCCGCGCCAGTCGCGGTTGTCGATCAAGCGACGCGCGACAACTACGCTCACCACGTCAGCGGGTTAGCGGGCCAGTCGGGCAGCAAGCAGAAGATCGCGATCGACTGCGGGTTTAAACCGAGCGTGGACCGTGATCCGGCGTGTCGCGCGCACCGAAACTGAAGGTTCAGCCAATGAACAGCTACATCAAACTCGGCCTGTCGGCAGCAATCGCGGCGCTGATTGGCGGCAGTGCCGTTGCCGCCGACGCTTCTCCTCTGCTCACCCAGGATCAGCAGACCGTCGAAAGCCAGGGCGGATGGTCGTTCTCGGTCGCACCCTATTTTTGGATGGCAGGGCTGTCGGGTGAAACCTCGCAATTCGGCCTCCCGACCGTGAACATGGACGCCAACTTCGATGACATTCTCGGAAATCTCGACTTCGCCTTCATGGCGGCGGGAGAGGCACGGAACGGTCGCTTCAGCGTCATCGGCGACATCATCTACACGAAGCTTGGAGCCGATGGCGATACGCCCGGCGGCATCCTGGCGACCAGCGTCGATGTGACCTCTGAGACCTTCTCGGGACTGTTGGGCGCCGGATACGCCGTCATCGATACGCCGCAGGGACATCTGGACGTCGTTGGCGGCATAAGGGTCTGGTCGGTGGACACGACGATCCGCTTCAATGGCGGCCTCCTTGGCGGCATTGAAAGGAGCGATGGCGCGACCTGGGTTGACGGCGTAGTCGGCTTGCGCGGCAAGTATTCCCTGACCCCGGAAGTCTACCTGACGGGATGGGGGCTGGTCGGCGGTGGTGGGGCTGACATCGACTGGGACATTGCCCTGGGCGTCGGCTACGAATTCAACGATCGGATTTCGGCGATTGCCGGCTACAGGGCACTCGGCGTCAACTATAGAGACGATGGATTCGTGTTTGATGCAGTCCAGCAGGGTCCAATTCTCGGGCTTGCCTTAAGGTTCTAGGTCTAGGCCCCTCCTTGGGGTTGCATACGAGCATAAGCAGTTCGGTTCTGCCCGTTTGCTAGCGCCCTTGCTTTCGGGCCGAGGGCCTGCCGCTGTTTGCGCGTGCCGTTGACCGTCGTGGCTCAATGGATCCGATTGGAAGGGGCAACATTACATGAATGTTCTCAACGAGACACCGTGGGGCACCGATTGGGCTTGGAGCCTGCCGCTTATTCTGTTGAATGTCATTATCCACGTCTTCGGCTTGGCGTTCATCTACGATGGCTTCACGGTTCTCCTTCGGGAGATGGATCGCCAGCGCAAATTTATGTTCCGCTTCACGGTAGGCATGAACGCCGCCGTACTCTTGATCGTGATGTTGCACGGGATTGAAGCAACCAGCTGGGCTCTCGCCTATCTCGTGCTCGGCGCAATCCCAGATCCAAAATCTGCGATGCTCTACTCTCTGGGCGCCATGACAGGTTTTGGAACCGGGAACGTTTCGTTGCCGCCGCACTGGCAGATGATGGGCGTGCTGCAGTCGTTGGCCGGCCTACTGCTGTTCGGTCTCACCACCGCCTTCATGTTCGCGATGTTCCAGGCGGTTTGGCCATCGCAACAGCAGGCCATCGAACATCAATCTCCCGCTAACTCGATTGGCCAGTAGATCGCCCCTCTGGGCCCGATCCGCCGGCACTTCCATGCGTTCCGTAAGCCTCTTCCATTAACAACATCCCGGCCTCACCCTCGCGGACTTCGATTAATGGACACGTGAAGGCGCCAAATCGGTATGAATTCATGGCGCCAACAGGCTGCCTATTCCACTTGATACATTATGCGATTTTGGAAGCCCAAAACGTAAGCATCACAGCAACAAGCCGTAGCGGGCTCGTGGGAGCACGCGATGACGTCGCTTCGACCTCGTCCAGCAGGGCCCGATCATAGGGGGTCCTTCCTCCACTTCTAAGGGGCGCGAGTGTCTTGAGCTTTTCGGCGATCATCGCAACTGTCGGTCGTCGTGTTCACCTTGCGACAGCCGGATGTCCTGCAGGAATCGGAAGAGCGACCCCGCCAAGAAGCAGAGTGCCGCAACGAATAGTACGGCGGCGCCCGGTTCGTGACGATATCCCAAAAAGGCTACGACGAAGCCGAAGAGGAGCAGAAGCGTCACGCCGATTCCGGCTAGCAACGCCAGGTACAATGCGCTGTTTAAGAGGCGTTCACGCCGCCTCAGTTCCCCGATTCCCTTCTTCAGCGGGGCTCGGGCGACGTCACCGTCGTCGATCTCGCGGAGGTTTCTGATCCGCTCGGTTACGCCGGAAATCCGATTGACCAGGACCGCCACCATCGCCGCGACGCCATTGAGCATGAACGCCGGCGCGACCGCGTGATTGATCATTGTTGAAAGCTGATCGGCTTCGACTGACATACGGGCACCTTCGATCGGTACGGCACGAATGGACAACCGCGGCGCCGTGGAGGCGCTACGGAATGACGTTGACTGCACGCGCAGCCACGAGCACGAGTGTCAGCAGTGAAATGGCACTTTCGAGCATCATCAGCCCCTTCGCACGCCGGGTGAGTGGCAGCACGTCGGTGGGACTGAAAGCGGTCGCCGTATTGAACGCCAGCGACAGGTAATCGACGTAGTGCGGCCGCCAGTCTGGCGGCGCTAGTTCGGGAGCCGACGCCTGGGGAAACAGCCAGTCGGGTCTTCCCGCCATCCCACGCGCGATGCGCGACGGGCCACCCGCGTCGATCTGCCAGTAGAGTAGCGAGAAGGTGAGAACGTTGGTGACCCAAATGGTAAATGACGACGTCAAGAGCGACACTGAGCGCGTCTCGGGAGGGTGCAGGGTGATGATCCCGACCATATCTCCGAGTTCCGCCGCCGTATTCCCCGCGTAGACGCTGGCAAGCAGCATGACGGCGACGTGCTCGATCCGTAGCCACACAGCGTTGTCGGTCGATAGCGTTACTAGGACCATTGGAACGATAGCTGCTACCAGAACCACGTACGATATCCATCGCGGCATGGCATAAACGTGGTGCGGCAGCACCTCCAAGAAGGCGAATACCGCAAGGATCGCCACCACCGGAGGCCAGCGTGGTTCGTCACGGCCTGCTTGGATGACATCGCTCATCGCTGCGCCGTCTGCGGCCCTGGGGACATGCTGTCGTCACCCATGATGAAGAGGATGTTGGGTTTCCGGGTCTCCTGCGCGTGCATAGCGGTACTCGCCAGCAGGCTGCCGGCGACGGCAGCCGCCTCTGTGAAGATCTTTGCAGTTCGTCTCATTTCTGATGCCTCCCTCAAGGGCCTCCGCGTGGAGGGCTACGTTGGTTGAAAGACGTGTCAAAGCAAAACGAGAGACAATTCGGAGATCTCCAAGTTGTGACGCAGCAAAATGGACAGGACATGGCGCTTCGTGGCGCGCATATTTGCCTCTCGACTTGCCGAAAGAGGGCATCTCCACTCTTCCATATGTATTCTACACTGTACTAGCGGGCGCAGATATTGCCCTTTAGGGAATCAGCATGGAAGCAATTGTCCTAGCGCGGACCCTCACGACGCATTAACTGCGGTACTGAGATTGGAGTGTGCACTTCAGGATGCTGCCCAGATTTCGATGCGAACAAAATGACCGAAGCCAACCACGAATCTATCGCCTTGAAGGGAACCGAACCGTCGGCCCCTCCCCCCTTGCCTCGAATGAACTCAAGGTGGCGCGCCTCAACCTAAACATTCCCGCTTAAGCCAAGGTGTAGGCCGTCTTGACTGTTGTGTGGAACTCGGCGGCGTAGCGGCCCTGCTCGCGCGAGCCATGGGACGAGCCCTTGCGGCCGCCAAAGGGCACGTGGAAATCGACGCCGGCGGTCGGCAGGTTGACCATGACCATGCCGGCCTCGGCATTGCGCTTGAAATGGGTCGCATGTTTCAGGCTGGTGGTGGCGATCCCGGAGGACAGGCCGAAGGGGGTGTCGTTGGCCACCGCGAGCGCCTCGTCGTAGTCCCGGACGCGGATGACGGACGCCACCGGCCCGAAGATCTCTTCCCGCGAAATGCGCATCTGATTGGTCGCCTCGGTGAACAGCGCTGGCTGCAGGTAGAAGCCGGGCGTGTCGCGCTTCATCAGCTCGCCGCCAAAGGCGAGCTTCGCGCCCTCCTGTTTGCCGATGGCGATATAGTCGGTGTCCTGGTTGAGCTGGCCCTCATCGACCACCGGGCCGATATGGGTGCCGGCCTTCAGCGCGTCGTCGATCGTCAGCCCCTTGATCCGTTCGCCCAT
>NZ_FMXF01000042.1:0-47343 GCF_900103435.1 Sinorhizobium sp. NFACC03 | reverse complement strand
CTGCGTCGACGAAAGCCCGACCCAGCTCATCGGCGAGGTGCGCCAGCCAATCCCGGCCGAACCCGGAAGGCCGGAACGCTACGACTGCGAGTACAAGCGTAACGGCACCGCCAACCTGTTTGTCTTCCTCGACGCGCACCGATCCTGGCGCAAGGTGAAAGTTACCGAACGGCGCACGGCCGACGACTTCGCCCACTGCATGCGCGATCTCGTCGATGTCCATTATCCCGAGGCCGCCTACATCCGCGTGGTGCTCGACAATCTGTCGACCCACACACCCGCCGCGCTCTACCAGGCCCTGCCGGCCGAGGAGGCGCGCCGCATTCTCAGGCGGCTGGAATTCCACTACACCCCCAAGCACGCCAGCTGGCTCAACATGGTCGAGATCGAGATCGGCGTCCTGCGCCGCCAATGCCTCAACCGCCGCATCGAAAGCCGCGTCCGCCTCGTTGCCGAGGTCGAAGCCTGGGAACGCCGACGCAACGCAAGCGGCGCTCGCATCAAATGGATGTTCTCTACCGAGCAAGCCCGCGTCAAACTCGCCAAAGCCTATCCAAACCCAACCGCCAAAGTGTCATAACCTCTGTGCAGTGGTACTAGTCGTTCAATGCCGTACCCGGTCGGACGATCGGGTACGGCATCCACGCCATCACGAGCCTCGGCTTGGGCGGCCGAGAATTTGGCGGACACCTTCTTTGGTGAAGGGCTGAGCCAGTTGCTTTAGAAATCCCGGTGCGATCTGTCCCTTGATGCCGATATCGATCGAGGATGGACGGTTGGGGTTGTAGTAGGTCCTGAAGATCAAATCCCAGATCACGACGTTCTCGCCGTAGTTCATGTTGCCTTCGCGAAGGTCTTAAGAATGATGCCAGCGATGAAGGCGCGGCGTGCTGAAGACGAAATCGAAGATGCCGGTGCGCATATCGACGTTGCAATGGGTGAGGATGCCCATGAAGGCCGTAACGGCCCCAAGCCACCAGAACACATGGAGCGGCGCGCCGAGGAAATAGAGCGGGATCTGGCTCATCGCGACCTTGAAGAGCGAGTCGGCGACGTGGAGCGGCCGGTGTTGATGACCAAGCGCCGGACGACACTGTGATGCAGGGCGTGGAACCGCCAGAAGAACAATTTTTCATGGGCAATGCGGTGCGCCCAGTAGAGGCCCAGTTCGGCGATCACCACTGCCAACGCCACCTGAACCACCATCGGCCAATCCGAAGGCCACAATCCGAACTTCAGCGCGGCAAGCGGCTGCAGGATGTTGGCGGCGTACATGGGGAAGACCGCAGCGACCAAGCCTGCCAGTTGCAGCACCCCCTTCGTCGCCAGCGTATGTCCGATATCGTTCACCGCCTCGCCATCCGACAACAACCAGCGTCGCTCGTAGGGGATGTAGCGTTCGAGAAGGAACAGGACAAAGACCGCGGCGGCATAGACCGTCGCGAAGGCGATCATCGGGTGGGTGCTTGCGAAGGCAGAATAAGAACCCAACAGTCCAGAGAAGAACACAAAAGGCCAGGACAGGTATCTCAGTACTCGCCTTAGCAGATACCCGGCTTTCGAAAGGGCGCGGCGGCGCTCTGAAATCATCATTGACGCTCCATCCATTCCAGCAACTCGCGGCATGTACGCGGACGGCCATCACTGACGCGCCCGTCCGAACATGCATCCAGGCTAAGGTCCGGATCCGGCCAATCGCCCCATCTCTTGCCGCCATACATGCGCCTGATCTCGGCACAAGTGCGTGGCTTTCCGTCACTTAGACGACCATCACGACAGGGATCGTACAGATGCTGCACGGTGCGTTGCGGATCGTCCGCAATCCACAGTCCTTTGTCATCGGCATGACCCGAGCCCGCGCCGAACAGCAGCATCCACATTGGCAAGACGACCAACCGCATCGACAACCGTCTTTGTTTGAAACGTTATTGCCGAATTTTGGGGGGAGCGGATTACACGAGCATTGCGGGAAGCCGGAAGAAGCAACCTGATGCGTCCCGAAGCAACCTTTCATTGACTGACGGCAGATGCCCGGGGCTCGGAGCACGCGCGCGCCCTGCTGTCGTCTGGATCGAACAGCGGCTCGTCGTCCTCACCTTGCTTCGCGGGTCCGAAGGCACCCATTATGCCCACGTCAGAGGCCTGATTGTCCGTGCGATGACCCGGCTTGCGTGGCGATACATGACCGAAACACAGGGCGAGGCAGCGCTGTCGCCGCTGATGCCCTTCGTGCTGGAGCGCACCTTTACTCGAACCATCGACACCATTGCCGACACGCTCGGCCAATATGGGGACGGACCATCCATTCAGGCGGCGATCGACCTCGTCGGGCGCTACCAGCTGGCAGGGCTGCAGTCCCTCATGGCTCCCAAGCATCGAGGTCAGGGTGGGCCACGCTCTCAGTCGTCCGAATAGCGCTCCTCGCGCCACGGGTCGCCGCGCATGTGATAGCCGTTCTTCTCCCAGAACCCGGCGGCATCACCAGCGCGAAAATCAATCCGCGTGAGCCATTTGGCGCTCTTCCACAGATAGAGATGCGGAACGACGAGCCGCATCGGTCCGCCATGGGTGCGGCTGATCGGCTGCCCCTCCCAGTCCGTCGCGAGGATCGCATCCTCGGACGCGAAGTCTTCAAGCGGCAGGTTGGTGGTGTAGCCGTCATAGCTCGTCAGCATGACGTAGCTCGCCTCGGGCTTCGGCATCACATGATCCAGCAGGTCGCGGGTCGCGACACCCTGCCAGCGGTTGTCATAGCGCGACCAGGTGGTGACGCAGTGCATGTCCGAGAGCCTGTCGCTTTGCGGCAGCGCCTTGAAGGCGGGCCAGCCGAGCGACAAAGGATGCTCGACAAGGCCGGTAACATCGAGCCGCCAGCTTTCCGTCCGAATGATCGGTTGCTGGCCGAGGTCGAGCACTGGCCAATCCTTGACCAGGTGCTGGCCGGGCGGTAGGCGTTCGTCTTCCGGCCGGGCGATCCGTCCGGTCAGGAACTTGCCGTCTGCGGCCCAGCGTCGCTTCGTCGTCGTGAGTTTGGTTTCCGGCGGATGCGTGTCGTCGGTCATGAATCTTTACTCCCCGGCCCGAATTCACTCGCCAAGCGGAAATAAGAAGGGCGCTGCTGCAGAACGTCAAGCGCAGGAGCGCGAAGTTGCTATCTCAGGACCAAGCGCAAGGCAGCTTGCGTTTCCTTGAGCAGCGGCAGGTAACGCTCCACCATCTCCACTGCGGCTACGTGCGCGGCCGGCGCACCGATGTTCAGCGCCGCAACGATCCGGCCGCGGTCGTTCTCGAGCGGGACGGCGATGGAGCAGAGGCCAAGTTCCAGTTCCTGATCGATGAGGGCATAGCCCTGATCGCGCACCCGACGAAGCTCGGCGATCAAGTCCTCCGGATCGGTTTTCGTATGGGGCGTGTTCGCCTTCAGGTTCGAGCGCGCCAGGATCTCGCGCGCCTCGTGCTCCGGCAGTGCCGCGAGCCACACGCGCCCCATCGACGCGCAATAGGCCGGCAGACGCGAACCGGTCGTCAGGTTGATCGACATCACCCGCTTTTGCGAGGCCCGGGCAATATAGACGATTTCGGTACCATCGAGCACCGAGGCCGAAGCGCTCTGCCCGGCGCGGTCCGAAAGCTGGTCGAGATAGGGCTGTATGATTGTCGGGAGCGGCGTCGCCGAAAGGTACGCATGGCCCAATCTCAGGATCTTTGGCGTCAGCGCGAAGAACTTGCCGTCGTAGTCGGCATAGCCGAGCTCGGAGAGCGTCAGAAGCGACCGTCTGACGGTCGCCCGGTCGAGGCCCGTGATCTTCGACGCCTCGGCGATCGATAGCTTCGGACGTGTTTCGTCGAAGGCTTCGATCACCGTCAGCCCCCGTGCAAAGCCGCTGACGAAATCCGTCTCTCGCATCTGTCATCCCTCGGTTTATCCGTCGGCATTTTGTGCGATATACGAACAAAAGTCAAATATCGCACAAAATATTTGACGGTTCGGTTCGATCGGCGCTTATTGGCATGCGGAAGAGAGCAAGCCGCCCCGCCGCCCGACAGGCCGCAGGCGCAACAAACAGCAGCGAAGAGAGGAAACATGGCGAAGATCGTTTCGCTCGCCGAGGCCGTCGGCGACAATGTCAGGGATGGCGACACCGTCGCCATGGAAGGCTTCACCCATCTGATCCCCTATGCCGCGGGCCATGAAGTGATCCGCCAGGGCCGCAAGGACCTCTATCTCGTGCGCATGACGCCCGACATTCTCTACGACCAGCTGATCGGCGTGGGCGCGGCGCGCGGCATGAAATTTTCCTGGGGCGGCAACCCAGGCGTCGGCTCTTTGCACCGCTTCCGCGATGCCGTCGAAAACCAATGGCCGCGGCCGCTCGAAATCGAAGAACATTCGCACGCAGCCATGGCCAACGCCTATGAGGCCGGCGCCGCCAACCTGCCCTTCGCGACGCTGCGCGGTTACATCGGCGCGGACCTGCCGAAAGTGAACCCCAACATCAAGTCGGTCACCTGCCCGTTCACCGGCGAAGTGCTCGCCGCCGTGCCGGCGATCCGCCCGGATGTAACGATCATTCACGCCCAGCGCGCCGATAAAAAGGGCAACGTGCTGATCGAAGGCATCGTCGGCGTGCAGAAGGAAGCCGTTCTCGCGGCCAAGCGCTCGATCGTTACGGTCGAGGAGATCGTCGACGAACTCAACCCGCCATCGCCCAACTCCCTTGTGCTCCCGAGCTGGGCGGTTACATCTGTTGCCCAAGTTCCGGGCGGCGCCTTCCCATCCTATGCGCACGGCTACTACTCGCGCTCCAACGCCTTCTACATCCGCTGGGACGAGATCGCTCGCGACCGCGACAGCTTCACCGCATGGATCAAGGAAAACGTGCTCGACGCCAAGTCGGAAGACTTCGCCAAGCATGCCGGCAGCAAGCCGGCAAGAGCGGCCTGAAGGGAGGATAGAATGAGCGACTTCACCCCCACCGAAATGATGACCATTGCCGCCGCGCGGGCGCTCTCCAATGACGATGTCTGCTTTGTCGGCATCGGCGCGCCCTCGGCCGCCTGCAACGTCGCGCGACTAACCCATGCGCCGGATATCACGCTGATCTACGAGAGCGGCACGGTCGGAACCAAGCCGGATGTGCTGCCGCTTTCGATCGGCGACGGTGAACTCTGTGACACCGCTCTTTTCACTGTCTCGGTGCCTGAGATGTTCCGCTACTGGCTGCAGGGCGGCCGCATCACCACCGGCTTCCTCGGCGGCGCCCAGATCGACAGGTTCGCCAACCTCAACACCACGGTCGTCGGCCCTTATGACCATCCGAAGGTCCGTCTGCCGGGTGGCGGCGGCGCACCGGAGATCGCCTCCAATTGCGGCCGCATCTTCGTCACCATGGCGCTGTCGAAGCGCGGCTTCGTCGAGAAGCTGCCGTTCATCACCTCCATGGGCCATGGCGAAGGCGGCAACCATCGCGAGCGGCTCGGCATGAAGACCAAGGGGCCGACCCGCGTCATCACCGATCTCTGCATCCTGGAACCGGATTCCGAGACGAAAGAACTGACGGTCGTTTCGATCCACCCGGGCGCGACCCGCGAGCAGATCGTCGAGAACTGCGGCTGGGCGATCAAGTTCGCCGAGCATGTGATCGAGACGCCAGCGCCGACGGAACTGGAGCTGACAACCCTTCGTGACATCAATGCCCGCACCAAGAAGGCGCATCAGGGCGACAAGGAGGCTGCGTAATGGCCGAGGCTTTCATCTGCGATTACATCCGCACCCCGATCGGCCGCTTCGGCGGTTCACTCTCCTCGGTGCGGGCCGACGACCTCGGCGCGATCCCACTCAAGGCACTCCTCGAACGCAACACCGATGTCGACTGGGACGCGGTCGATGACGTGATCTTCGGCTGCGCCAACCAGGCGGGCGAGGACAACCGCAACGTCGCGCGCATGTCGCTGCTTCTGGCTGGCCTGCCGGTCGGCGTATCCGGCACGACGATCAACCGGCTCTGCGGTTCCGGCATGGATGCGGTGATCGCTGCAGCGCGGGCAATCAAATCCGGCGAAGCCGAACTGATGGTCGCTGGCGGTGTCGAGAGCATGTCGCGAGCACCCTTCGTCATGCCGAAGGCCGATGCCGCCTTCTCGCGCAACGCCGAGATCTACGACACCACCATCGGCTGGCGCTTCGTCAACCCGCTCATGAAGAAGCAGTACGGCGTCGACTCGATGCCCGAGACTGGCGAGAACGTCGCGGCGGATTTTCGCGTCGGCCGCGAAGACCAGGACGCCTTTGCCGTCCGCAGCCAGGCGAAGGCCGCCGCAGCGCAAGCGAACGGTCGGCTGGCGAAGGAAATCGTCTCGGTGACGATCCCGCAGCGCAAGGGCGAGCCTGTCGTCGTCGACCGCGACGAGCACCCGCGCGCAACGACGATGGAGGCGCTCGCCAAGCTCGGCACGCCCTTCAAGAAGGAAGGCGGTACGGTGACGGCCGGCAACGCCTCCGGCGTCAACGATGGCGCGACCGCCCTGATCATCGCGTCGGAAGCCGCAGTGAAGAAATATGGGCTGCGACCGATCGCCCGCATTCTGGGCGGCGCGACCGCCGGCGTACCGCCGCGCATCATGGGCATGGGCCCGGCCCCCGCATCGAAGAAGCTGATGGCGCGCCTCGGCCTGAAGCAGGCGCAGTTCGACGTCATCGAACTCAACGAAGCCTTCGCTTCGCAGGGCCTTGCCGTGCTGCGCGACCTCGGTGTCGCCGACGACGATGCGCGCGTCAACCGCAACGGCGGCGCCATCGCACTCGGCCATCCGCTCGGCATGTCCGGCGCGCGCATCACCGGCACGGCGGCCTTGGAGCTGCACGAAACCGGCGGGCGCTATTCACTGTCCACCATGTGCATTGGCGTCGGCCAGGGCATCGCGGTGGCATTGGAGCGCGTCTAGCCGCCGTGCCAAGCTGCGACGTGGGACCCCGGTTGGGCGAATTAGACTTGGCCGAGCTCGGCCTCTCAATGGAGGCCGAGAAACTGTTTCAGTTCCGGTGTCTGCGGACGGGCGAAAACCTCTTCCGGCGGCCCGACTTCGTGGACGCGACCCTGATGCATGAACACGACCCGCGAGCAGACGTCGCGTGCGAATTTCATCTCATGCGTCACCATTAGCAGCGTCATGCCCTCGGCGGCAAGTTCGCGCACAACCGTCAGGACTTCCGAGACCAGCTCCGGGTCCAGCGCCGAGGTGATCTCGTCACAAAGCAGCGCGATCGGCTGCATGGCAAGCGCGCGTGCAATTGCCACGCGCTGCTGCTGCCCGCCTGAAAGCTCGTCGGGATAGGCGTCGAACTTGTATGCGAGGCCGACGCGCTCCAGCATCTTGCGGGCGATCGCCTCCGCCTCTGGCTTCGGCGTCTTTTTCACGACCGTCTGCGACAGCATAACGTTGCCACCGACCGTCTGATGAGGAAAAAGATTGAACTGTTGAAAGATCATTCCGACCTTCAACCGCAGCGCCTTCAGATGCACCTCGTCGTCGAGGAGCTGCGCACCCGCGACAGAGATCGAGCCTTTGTTGATCGTCTCGAGGCCATTGATGCAACGAAGCAGCGTCGATTTGCCAGAGCCGCTCTTCCCGATGATGGCGATGACTTCGCCCGGTGCGACGTCAAGACTGATCCCCTTCAAAACTTCGTTCGCGCCATAACTCTTGCGGACTTCAGTGATTTCGATGAGCGACATTGAGCTTCCTTTCGAGGATCTGGCTGCTCTTCGACAGGGGCCAGCAGAGCGCGAAATAGATGAGGGCCACGAGGCCGTAGACGGTGAAGGGCTGGAAGGTGGCGTTGGTGACGACAGTGCCGGCCTTCGACAGTTCGACAAAGCCGATGATCGAGGTCAGCGCGGTACCCTTTATGATCTGCACCGAAAAGCCGACGGTCGGCGGAACGGCGACTTTCATCGCCTGCGGCAGGATGACGTAACGCATCTGTTGCAGCCAGCCCATGCCGAGGCTGGCGGAGGCCTCCCATTGCCCCTTGGCGACCGCCTCGACACAACCGCGCCAGATTTCGCCCAGGAAGGCCGCGGTCCAGAGGACCAGCGCCAATCCTGCAGCAAGCCAGGCCGGTACGTCGATGCCAAATAGGCCGAGCCCGAAGAAGGCGATGAAGAGCTGCATCAGGAGCGGCGTGCCCTGAAACAGCTCAATGTAATATTTGGCGAGCGATCGCAGCGATTTGCGTTTGCTGATGCGCAGGAAAAGCAAAGCGAGCCCGACGATACCACCGCCCAGGAAAGAGACGAGCGAAAGGACGACCGTCCAGCGCGTCGCGAGCAGCAGGTTGCGCAATATATCCCAAAGGGTGAACTCGATCATCGCGCGGTCCTCCGTGGGAAAATGAACCCGCCGATGATCGCCAGCGCTTGGCGAAGCAAGATCGCCAACGCGAGGTAGATGATCGTGGAAACGATGTAAGCCTCGAAGGCGCGGAAAGTCCTGGATTGAATGAAGTTGGCGGCGAAGGTGAGATCTTCAGCGGCGATCTGAGACACGACGGCCGAACCGAGCATGACGATGACCACCTGGGATGACAGCGCCGGCCAGATGCGCTGGAGCGACGGAACCAGCACGACGTGCCGAAAGGTCTCGAACCGTGTCATGGCGAGACTGGCGCCCGCCTCGAACTGCCCCCTTGGCGTCGCCTGGATGCCGGCGCGGATAATCTCGCAGCTATAGGCCCCGAGATTGACGATCATGGCGATATTGGCGGCGTGCAATTCGCCGAGCTGCAGGCCCAAGGACGGGAGGCCGAAGAAGATGAAGAAGAGCTGGATCAGGAACGGCGTGTTGCGGATCAGCTCCACATAGGCCGCGACCACCGGCTTGAGCCAGGCCGGCCCCAGCGCCCTCGCCCAGGCGCAGCAGATTCCGAGCGAAATACCGGCGACGGCACCAACCGCGATTAGCTGAACGGTGATGCCTATCCCTTTGATGATCTGAGGATAATATTCGAGCAGCCAGCCAAATTCGAACTGGTAATTCAAGGTGCACCCCTGGTTTGACGAATATCCGATGGCGCCGTCCCGCCTAGAGTGACTCCACGTGAAGGCAGGATGCTCTGGCGGCGAGACGGCGCGGCTACGGTTGATCAGAGATCGGTCGGCAGGTCGGTGCCGAGCCATTTTTGCGTGATGGCGTTCAGCGAACCGTCGGCCTTGGCCGCAGCGATGATGCCATTGACCTTTTCAAGAAGGGCGGGTTGCTCCTTGCCGAGCCCGATATAACAGGGCGAGTTCTTGATAAGGAACTTCAACTCGGGACGCTTCGGCGGGTTCTTGGCGAGAATGGCAGCGGCCACCACGTTGCCGGTCGCGACAGCCTCGACCTGCCCGGACAGGAAGGCGGAGATCGTGCCGTTGTTGTCTTCATAGCGCTTGATAACGGTATCCGCCGGCGCGACCTTGGTCAGTTCCAGGTCTTCGACCGCGCCGCGGGTGACGCCTACGACCTTGCCGGTGAGTTCCTCCGGCTTGGTGACTGCGAGTTCGGCGGGCGCAAACACGCCATTGAAGAAGGGCGCATAGGCGGCGGAGAAGTCGATGACCTTCTCCCGATCCGGATTTTTGCCGAGGCTCGAAATCACCAGATCGACCTTGTTGGTCTGCAGGTAGGGAATCCGGTTCGCGCTCGTAACCGGCACGAGTTCGACCTTCACGCCGAGCTTGTCTGCGATCAGATTGGCCATGTCGACGTCGTAGCCCATCGGCGCCATATCCGTGCCGACACTGCCGAAAGGCGGGAAATCCTGGGGAACGGCGACGCGAAGCGTGCCGCGCGACGTGATGTCGCCAAGCGCATCGGCATGGGAAACCGAGCCGAAGCCGATGGTCGCGGCCATCGCCGCCATGGCGATGAACAGTCGTCTTGCGAGCATTGAGTCATTCTCCTTTTTGGGTTGGCGGTGTTGTGCTGCGTGACGTCGTCGACGGCGAAGTCACGGTCAGGGGAGGAAGCGCGAGCGACCGCCGGAGGTCAGCCAGAGGATCGGGGTGCTTCGTCAGGTCCAGTCCGGTTTCCACCTCGTCCAGATGTTCGACGGAGAGCGCCGCCGCCCTCGAAAAATCTCCCTGCTCCATCGCTCCGACGATGCGGCAGTGCCCGAGGTGGGATTGCAGGGCGTGGAAATCCGACTGATAAAGCATCGAAATCAGAATGGTTCTCGCCGTGAGATCGCGAAGGATCTCGATGAGAACGGCGTTATCCGCCAGTTCGGCCACCCGAATATGGAAGTCGCCCATCAGGCAGGTGAGGCGCTGGCGGCGCCGGCTTCAATCGCCGCCTTCTCTTCAGCAAGGTGGGCTTGCAGCCTGTTGCGGCCGCTCTCCGTCAGCGGCCGCATGCTGCGCAGCAGTCCAGCTTCGATGACGCGCCGCGCGTCATAGACCATCACCGCCTCTTCGGCAGATGGTTGCGCCACGAACCAGCCTCTCCGTGGGCTGACATGCACGATGCAGCGTGTCTCGAGGCGCATCATCGCTTCGCGCACCCTGGTCCGCGACACGCCGAAAAGCGCGGCCAATTGGTTCTCGCTGAGCCGCGTTCCGGGCTTTATGCGGCCCGAAAGGATACCCGAGACGATGGATTTCTCGATCGGATTATGGAAGTTCGGCGCGGCTCTATCTTGCATACAAGACAGCAATGCAAAGCCTGTGCCAATCTCATATGGCCACCTTTTCAAGGGCTTGCGGGAGATGCACTCTCACCTTTGGTTATTCAGGTGCAGGCAGCTCGCTTTTTAGGCACCGCATTTCGAGCGGCAGATCGGTGCATCGCCCTTGCTCATTCGCTCCCTTCTGGGCACGCGAGGCCACGCCGCCCAGATGGACCGATGCGCGGTGTGACGAGGCAAACCGGAAACGGGCGTGTTCCGGCTTCCCGATCACTCCGTCCAGATTGCGACGTCGACGGGACCGAGCTTGCGGCCGCCAACATGGAACGTTGCGCCGGCCGGCGCCGGTACGTCGACGGCCGTCTTGCCGTAGTTGAAGGCAAAGCTGAGCTTGCCGCGGCGGGTGATGCGCAGATCTCCCAGATCCGCGAGCGCCTCGACCGAAGCCCAGCCAAGCGCGTCACCGATCACCTTACTCAAGAATTCACCCCGCGCGCCGGTTGCCAGATAGCGCGCCTTGTCGTTGCCGACGAGCGCCGGCGCACCATTGCGATAGTCGCCCTCGAAGGTCGCAAGCACGGCTTCGCTTGACCTGACCGTCTCGCGCCAGACGCCAGCCGAGTAAGTCTCGTTGCCGTAAAGCACGCTCTCGGCATGAAACTCCGGAAGCGACTCGACGCGCGCGACGCTGACGTCGATCAGCGAGGCGAGCGGCCCTGGCGGCAAGCCTTCGGGAATGTGCATATCCTCGGTCTTGCTTCCACTGCGCGGTCCGAACAGAACCTTGGCGCCGGAAGCAGCTAGGTTCTGAACGAACGCCTGATCCGGGATTACGAGGTCGGGCGCCAGCACCAGCTGGTAGCCATCGAGATCCGAGTGCTGGCCGATGATGTCGACATCGACGCCGAAGCGGGCAACGGTCGAATACCAGTCGAGCGCGATCTGCGACGCCAGATAGGTGCGGCCCTGCGGCAGCGCGCGGGTCGCCCAGCGCGAAGTGTAGTCGAGCACGATCGCGACCTTGGCCTTCTCGCGGCGTTCGCCCTTCGGCAGCCGCTTCATCTCCTCGGCAACCTGCGCAACTTCGAGATAGCCCTGGTCCGCCTCGCTGTTCGGCAAAAGAAGACCCGCATGGAACTGCTCTTGCGCGAACGGCACCTGGCGCCAGCGGAAATAGGAGACCATGTCGACGCCATGGGCATAGGCGAGCCAGGTCCAGAGCCGGACCATGCCGTCGGCCGGCGACTGGTTGTGCGACGCCCAGTTCACCGGGCCTGGCTGCTGCTCCATCACCCAGACGCGACCGTTGCCGACGGCGCGGTAGAGATCGTGGTTGAAGGCTGGCTGGTCCGGGTCGCCGACGCGGAGGTAACGGCCCTTGTCTTCGGAGGAGAGACGGCCGTTGAGCAGCCCTCCCATCGGATAGACGTCCCACGACGCGATATCGATGTCCTCGCCAACCTTGTAGTGATCGAAGTCGGTGTTCTGCGACATGAAGTTGTGCGTCACCGGACGATCCGGCGAGTGTTTGCGGATGATATCGACCTGCGCCTTGTTGAAGCTCTTCACCTGGTCGGAGGAGAAGCGGATATAGTCGACGATATGGGTCGGGCTCGGTTCCTCGACGAGATTGTTGGGAAGTTCGACCTCGTCGAAGCACAAATAATTCATCGCCCAGAAGGCCGTGCCCCAGGCGCGGTTCAGTTCCTCGACGGTGCCATAGCGCTCAGCCAGCCATTCGCGGAAAGCGCGCAGCGCCTCGTCGGAATAGCTGTAGATCGTGTCGTGGTCGCCGTATTCGTTGTCGGTCTGCCAGGCGTGCACGAAGGCGTTTTTGCCATAGCGCTCGGCCATGGCTTCCGAGATGCGCGCCGCCTCGATGCGGTAGCGGCGACTGGAGAAGCAGTAGTGACGGCGGGCGCCGAACTTGCGCACCACGCCCGTGACGTCGACGGGCAGGATATCCGGATAGCGATCGATCAGCCACTTCGGCGGCGCTGCCGTCGGGGTTCCGAGGATCACCTTGAGGCCGGCATTGCCGAGCACCTCGATGGCCTCGTCGAGCCATTCCCAATGGAACTCGCCCGACCGGGGCTCGATCTTCGCCCAGGCGAATTCACCGATGCGCACCCAGGCAAGCCCGAGCTCGACCATGCGGCGCGCATCCTCTTCCCACTTCGCGCGCGGCCACTGCTCCGGATAGTAGCAGACGCCGAGTTCCAGCATGTCGGTCTGCTGCTCTTTGGCGTTGAAGCGGTTCGATCTCGTCAGAGGCATGTGCACGGGTCCGGTCCTTCGTCATTTCATTCGGCCGGTTGGTTCCAGCCTCGGGTTTTGTCTGTCTCGTCTTGAATATAAACGTTTATATTGAAGAACATGAAAGGGCGCCCTGATCGGGCGAAAAATTCGTCAACGGTTCGGGTTCAAGCGATCGTCGCAGCGTTCGATGAGGTTTGGCATCAGGAGCGTCTGCAGCGCCTCCGGCGGCTCGCCCTCCATGCGCCTCAGGATATAGGCGCCGAGCAGGCTGCTCGGTTCGCTGATCGGCAGATAATAGGTGGTGATCGGCGGCGCGAAATACTGGCTGACATTGAGGTCGTCGGTGGCATTGATCACCGCATCACGCCCATGCACCAGACCGCGCTCATGGAAGCCGGAGAAGGCGCCGAGCGCTGAGGCTTCGTTGGCGCAGATATAGGCGGTCGGCGCATTGCTGAGTTCGGACATGGTGAGCACGTTTTCGCGGCCGAAGGCGGGCGTCAGTCGGCCATGGGCCACGAGCGCCGAATCATAGGGAAGACCTGCCACGTCGAGAGCATGTTTGTAGGCTTCGAGCCGGGTGATGCCGTAGCTCAAGTCCGAAAGCGGGTTGAGCAGGGCGATGCGGCGGTGGCCGCGCTCGACCAGCCGCGCCATCGACACCCGTATCATCTGCTCGTTGTCGGCATCGACATAGGCATGCGGGGCATTGTGGATGCTGGTGCCGTAGGTGACGAAGGGGAAATCCGCCGCCTGCATGGTGCGGATGCGCGGATCGTCCGCGCGGGTGCCAGAAATGATGATGCCGTCGGCCTTCTTCAGCGACACGATCTGCTTGATGACCGCCTGGCTTTCCTCGAAATTGCGGACGGCATAGAGTGAGACGCGATAGGGACTGTCTTCCAGCGCCCAGGAAATGCCGCTCAGGAGCTGGGCGTATTCGACGCCTTCCCATTCGTTCTGTTTCGGGCCAGGTGCGGTCATGATCGCGGCGACCTGGTAGGTCTTGCCGGTGCGCAACTGCACGCCATGCATGTTGAGTTCATAGCCGACGCGTTCAGCCGCCTCGATCACGATCGCGCGCGTCTCCGGGCGAACCTGAGGCGAATGCTTCAGGGCCTTGGACACGGTGGCGATGGAAAGCCCCGTCTCCTGCGCGATGGTCTTGATCGTCGGTCTCTGCATGGCGTCTCGACTTGTCACGGGTTGCTAGATCACACGATGATTTGGGTCGGCTGAGCGATGCCGCCAGCTGAAGATAGACTGCGGATGTCCAGGCGAATGCCCGATCGCGAAGGCCCCTCCCCGAGCGCGCATCGAAGTTTTCGGCCATACCGCTTTTGCTGGCAAGTGAACAGAACTTTTCCGCGACTTCATGCGCAAGTTCAATCTGCCCTTGCCGGCGAAGACCGTCCCAGAGGAGAAGGGTCGTCGGGGCCCAGATGGGTCCGCGCCAATAGCCATCGTCCTCGTAATACGAACTCTGCGGGCTCTCGGTGGCGGGGCCCCATTCGGTGATGAAGCCGCCGGCCACGAGCCGCGCCACGAGTTTCTTGCGCATCTCAGAAGTCAGTCGCGCACCCAAGAGCAGCGGCATGAACTGGATGAGGTTGTCTCCCGGCAGGATCCGCTCCGGATCCGCGGCAAGCCGTGCACCGAAGGTCTCCCCGGTCCACAGCCGCTCGAACAGTAGGGTCTGCAGATCGTCGGCCTTTTGCCGCCACATCGCCTGACGGTCCGCGTCGTCCTCCAAGAGGTTCGCGAGCGTCTCGCAGGCAAGGATCAGGAAAACCGGCAGATCCGGCGAGATCACCGGACCGCCTTCGGCGAAGAAGGTGGCATTGTCCCAGCCGCTGTCGTTGCCGTGGAAATAAGACGGCAGGCTCGTCGCATCCTTGCGGCCGTAGGTCAGCCAGTAGTCGACCTGGCGGCCGATGGCATCGCGCAGGTAAGACTTGCGCTCTGCCGTCAGGAAGGACGGGTCGGCAGCCGCGATCAGCGACACCGCCCAGCCATGCACCGGCGGCTTGGTAAAGGCGAAGAGCACATCGCGGTCGTTGATATAATCCGGCAGCAGTCCGGACGCGTCCTGATGGTCGAAGATCACTGCCAACTGATCGAAGGCAAGGTCCTGATCGAAGGCGGCGACGCCAAGGGCGGAAAAGGCGTTGTCCCAGCTCCAGATGTTGATCATGTGGTTCTTCGACATGTAGATCGCCGGCCGCGTCAGCGCGCCGCCGACGGGCACGCCGTTCGCCCAGAGCAGATAGCTCGCCAGGCGATGTGCCTCGTCCTGGCCTGCGACGCCCTTCGGAACGCGCGCGTGCCACTGGACGAATTCGGCCGTTGCACCCGAAAGGGCCTCAGCGAAACGGCCGGGTCGATCAACAGGCGGCACCGTGCGGAAGAAATCGACATGGCCCTCGAAGGCATCGGTGCCCGAGAAAGAAAAGGATACGTCCTCCGAATGGTCGCGCTGCCAGGCACCGGTGACCTTAAGGTCGCCTGTGATCGCGCGCGGGATGAACTTGACGTTCTCAACCGCGGCAACGAGGCAATCCTCGCCCTTCGGCGTGCGGTAGACATAGTCGTAGCGCGAGCCTTCGAGATGGAAGCGCACGCCCGCCTTTTTGCCGGATATATGCAGCCTTTCCCCTTCGCCGATGACGAAGGTGACTTCGCCCTCACCGACGCGGGCGTCGAGCCGCTCCGGCGAAAGTACGAGCACAGGCGTCACGGCCTCGTCTGCCGCATCGAGAAACTCGACGCGGCAGAGGCGTCCGAGCGACGGCCGCTCGTCGCCGCCGGCAACGTGGCGGAGATAAAGCGCGCGCTCGCCGTCGCCACCGGGCACACGCATCATCGAGAGCGTCAGGAACCGGCCCCTGCGGCTGAAGGGCACGAAGTCGATATCGAACAGCATGCCGTTATCCCTTCACCGACGATCCGACCGCGCCATCCATGATGTAGCGCTGGGCGACGAAGAAGAGCGCGAGCGGCGGCAGGCAGAGGATGACGGTGATTGCGGCAATCGACGTCACGTCCACCTCGTGCAGGCCCTTGAACATCGAGAGGCCGAGCGTCAGCGTGTATTTCGACTGGTCGTTGAGGAAGATCAACGGGCCGAGATAGTCGTTCCAGGCGTTCATGAAGTGGAAAGTGCCGACCAGCACCAGCGCCGGCATCATCAGCGGCAGATGGATGCGCCAGTAGATGTCGAAGGCGTTGGCGCCATCCATGCGCGCGGCCTCGTCGATCTCCATCGGCACGGTCATGATGTACTGGCGAAGCAGGAAGACGAAGAAGGCGTCGGCGAAATAGGCGGGCACGATCAAGGGCTTCAGCGTGTTGATCCAGCCGAGCAGGTTGAACTCCATATAGAGCGGGATCATCTTCACGTCCCACGGGATCATCATGGTGGCCAGCAACAGGATGAACAGCGGATCGCGACCGGGAAAGCGGAAGCGGGCAAAACCATAGGCAACCAGCGACGAGGAGATCAGCTGACCGATGGTCGACAGCACCACCACGATCAGCGAATTGGTGAGGTAGGTGCCGAAGGGCTGCTTGTTCCAGGCGGCGGCAAAGTTCTCCCAATGCCATTCGGACGGCCAGAAGACCGGCGGGAACTGGTAGAGCTCGGCGGTGCTTTTGATCGCCGTCATGAAGGTCCAGTAGAACGGCGCGATGAACAGAGCCGAGAGCAGGATGAGCGCGGAATAGAGCAGCGTCTTACGCATTGTTCTCTCCATCGTTCTGGCGGACTTCACCTTCGTAATAGACCCAGGCGGCCGACCAGCGCATGACGCCAAGGCTGAGCAGCAGAACGATGATGAACATCACCCAGGAGCCGGCGGCAGCGTAGCCCATATCGAAATATTTGAAGGCGTTGTCGTAGATATACATGGCGAAGAAATAGGTGGAGCCGAGCGGTCCGCCCTTGGTCAAGAGAAGCGCGATCGTCAGTTGCTGAAAGGCGGAGATGATCGAGGTGATGAAGGTGAAGAGCAGCATCGGCCCGAGCATCGGCAAGGTGATGAACACCATCTGCGCCCAGCCGGGAACGCCGGAGACGGTCGCCGCCTCATAGAGTTCCTTCGGGATGGCTTTCAGGCCGGTCAGAAGGATCAGCATGGTGCCGCCAAGGCCCCAGAGGCTGGCGATGATGATGGCGACGATCGCAAGGTTCGGATCGCCGAGCCAGTTCGGCCCCTCGATGCCGACGAAGGACAGCATGAAGTTCAGAAGGCCGTATTCCCTGCTGTAGATCCAGCTCCAGATCGTCACCAGCGCGACGCCGGAAATGACGCTCGGCAGATAGAAGGCAGTGCGGAAGAAGCCGCTGGCAAAGGTGATGTGATGCAGCATCAGCGCCAGAAGGAACGACATGACGATGTTGAACGGCACGTAGATCGCCGCGAACTTCACCGTAATCCAGAGGCTTTCCCAGAACTGCGGATCCTCGAACAGCATGGAACGATAGTTTTCGAGCCCGACGAAGGTACGCTCACCGACAACAGGCCAGTCGTAGAAGCTCATCGTCAGCGAGAAGACGAGCGGGCCGAGCGTGAAGAACAGGAACCCGAGGATCCACGGGGAGATGAACAGATAGGGCGCCGCATAGCGCGCGATGGCGGAGCGCTTGCGCCTTGCCACCTTTGGCTCTGCACCGGCATAGGTCATATCCATCTCCCCGTACTCCCTTTTCTTACTTCATCAGCCGCTTCGAGCGGTTGACCGCATCGTCGAGATGCTGCTTGGCATTACCCTGGTCGATCATGGTCGCTTCGATAGCGCGGGCGAGATTGTCCTGGACCTTGCCCCAGTTGGCATTCTTCAGAAACGCATGGGTCTCGGTGTTCGAGGTGGCGAGAATGTCGAAGAAGGGCTTGTAGATCGGGTCCTTGGTCATGCCCTTTTCTTCCGCAACGCTGGTGCGCACCGGCAGGTCGTTGACGCGCATGGCTACGGCTTCGGGCGAAGAGAAGAACTTGACGAATTCCCAGGCGAGGTCCGGATGCGCCGCGTCCTTGGCGATCGAGATCGCCGAAACGCCGAGCGCCGAATGGGCGGTCTTGTCGCCGAACTTCGGCAGCGGCGCGACGCCATACTTGATGCCCGAAGCATCGATGCCGGACTTCGACCACATGGCGCTCTGGAACATGGCGATCTTGCCGCCCTTAAAGAGCGTGCTGCCAGACGTGTCGTCACCGAGGTTCAGCGTGATCGCTTCCTGCTTCTTGGCCATGTCGCCGAACATGTCGAGCACCTGAGCGGCGGCATCGCTGTTCATGTAGCCGTCGATCTTTTTGCCATCGTCGGAGATGTATTTGGTACCGTTCGACCAGAGGAACTGTTCGAAGTCATAGGGATCGGGCTTGGCGTCGACGGCAAAGCCATAGACCTTGTTCGGCTCGTCGCGGAACTTGGCCGCCTTGGCGCGCAGGTCGTCCCAGGTCCAGCCGTCCTTCGGCTCGTCGACGCCGGCCTTGGCGAACATGTCCTTGTTGTAGAACACCACCTGGGTGGTGAAGCCCGACGGCATGCCGTAAGTCTTGCCTTCGACACGAACAGTGTTCATCAGGCCCTTGGGGAAATCGTCCGGCTTGAGTTCGGCCGCATCCTTGGCGATCAGATCGTCCAGCGGCTTCAGCGACGTGTAATACTGCGGAAAGTTCCACATATACATCACATCAGGCGGGTTGCCGGCGCCGAAGGCAGCGATCAGCTTCTGATCGTAACCATCCGCGTAGGGCTCGACCTGAACCTTTACGCCCGGATGCTTTTCTTCGAACTTCTTGGCGATTTCCTGCTGGATCGCCAGGCTTTCGTCCGTGTCCCAGGTCGCAAAGCGCAAGGTCTCTTCTGCGCGGGCCGTCGCGGTTCCGGCCATAGCCAGAACCATCAGCGAGCCAATGATCGACTTCCTGTTGAGCATGCTTCTCCTCCTCATTCGGGTTACGCGACCCGCTTTGCCTTTTCCTGATTGATGAGCGCCTGCGTCTCAACATCGAGCCGCCGCGCGACCGCCTGGCCGTCGCCATCAAACAGATGGCAATGCTCGGCCGGCAGGCGCAGGTGCACGCGCTCGCGGGCGGAGACCGGGTGCGTGCCACGCACGACAGCGGTCATGTCGCTGCCATTCTGCAGGCTGATATGGACGTGGCTCTCGGTGCCGAGCCGCTCGACCAGACGCACGTCGCCGACGAGATGCCCTTCTTCTGCCGAGACCAGTTCGATCTTGTCGGGGCGAATGCCGAGCGTGACGGATTTGGCCTTGGCGACCGGCGCTGCCGCCAGCATCTCGAGCTTGAGCGTGTGGGCGAGGCCGCCGCCGTTGAGCGTCACGGACGCGCCGACCTGCCCGGCCACTTCGGTGGTGACGAAGTTCATGCGCGGCGAGCCGATGAAACCGGCAACGAACAGATTGGCCGGCTGATAGAAGAGTTCGAGCGGGGTGCCGAACTGGCTGACCTTGCCCTTGTCGAGCACAACGACACGGTCGGAGAGCGTCATCGCCTCGACCTGGTCATGGGTCACGTAGATCATCGTCACGCCGAGACGCTCGTGCAGTGCTGCAAGCTCGACGCGCATGGTGACGCGCAGGCCGGCATCGAGGTTCGACAGCGGCTCGTCGAGCAGGAAGAGTTTTGGCTCGCGCACGATCGCACGACCGATCGCCACGCGCTGGCGCTGACCGCCCGAGAGCTGGCGCGGCTTGCGGGCAAGCAGTTCCTTGATGCGCAGGATGTCGGCGGCATTGTCGACACGGCGATCGATCTCGTCCCGCTTCATGCCGTTCAGCGCGAGGCCGAAGGACAGGTTCTTGCGCACATTCATGTGCGGGTAGAGCGCATAGTTCTGGAAGACCATGGCGATGTCGCGCTTGGCCGACGCCACCTCGGTGATGTCGCGATCGCCAAGACGGATCGAGCCGCCGTCCAGATCCTCAAGACCGGCGATCGAGCGCAGCAGCGTGCTCTTACCGCAGCCGGACGGACCGAGGAAGCAGACGAACTCGCCGTCGGCGATATCGAGGTTGATACCCTTCAAGACTTCGAGCGAACCAAAGCCTTTGCGCAAATTTTCGATACGGATCGCTGCCAACGGGCCCTCCCTGCCGGCAAGCGCTTAGCAAAGGCCACCGGCACGAGCTATGCGCTTAGTTAAACGTTTATATGCACGATAAAAACGTTTAACTTTCTTGTAAAGCGAAAATTCGTATCGATCCGATTTTGCTGTTGAAGGCCGTGAGCAATAAAAAAGGCCGATCGGACGGCCGTTTTTGGGCTTTTGTCTCAGACGCTTAGACGACCGAGCGTCTCGTCGAGCGCGTTGAGGAAATAGTCGCAATCCTCGGCGCTGAAGGGCGCCGGCGGCTTCACCTTCAGCACATTGTGATGCGGCCCCTCGCTGCTGAGCAGTATGCGATGCTTGCGCTTCATCTCGGCAATGACGAAATCGAGTTCGCGGGCTGCCGGCTCCAGCGTCTGGCGGTCGCGCACCAGTTCGATGCCGTTGAAGAGGCCATGGCCCCTGACGTCGCCGATGATCGGGTGTTTGCTTGCGAGCGCCCGCGCACCGTCCATCAGCCGGTCGCCGACAACCCGGCAATGATGCATCAGCCGCTCGTCGCGGATGACGTCGAGCACGGCAAGGCCGATTTCGGCTGAAACCGGATTGCCGCCGAAGGTGTTGAAGTACTCCATGCCGTTGGCAAAGGAAGCCGCGATCGCCTCTGTCGTCACGACGGCCGCCATCGGATGGCCGTTGCCGATTGGTTTGCCCATGGTGACGATGTCAGGCGCGACACCCTGCAACTCATGCGCCCACATATGGCTGCCGACACGGCCAAAACCGACCTGCACCTCGTCGGCGAGGCAGAGACCGCCGACCGCGCGCACATGTGCATAGGCTTCCCGGAGATAGCCTTCCGGCAGTGTCAACTGCCCGCCGGTTCCGAGAATGCCCTCGCTGAAGAACAGTGCAGGGCGACGACCATCGGCCGCAAGTGCTGCCACCTGGTTGCGCACGTCCTCGGCATATTTCCTGCCAGCGTGCTCATCACCGTAGCGGTAACGCCCGCGATAAAGGTCGGGCATCTCGGCGACCTTCACATGCGCCGCCTGCCCTTCCCCGCCCTTGCCGGCGAACTTGTAGGGGCTGACGTCGATCAGGCTCGACAGATGGCCGTGATAGGCATGGTCGACCGTGATGATGTCGCGGTTGCCGGTATAGGCACGCGCCAAACGGATGGCGAGATCGTTCGCCTCGCTGCCGGAATTGACGAAGAAGCAGATGTTGAGCGGATCCGGAAACTGCGCGGCAAGCCGACGGGAGTACTCGACCAGCGAATCGTGCAGGTAGCGCGAATTGGTGTTGAGCCGCCGCATCTGCGCCTGCGCCGCCCTAACGACGCGGGGGTGGCAATGGCCGACGTGGCAGACATTGTTGACCATGTCGAGCCAGCGTGTGCCCTCCTCGTCGATCAGGCGCGCGCCCTCGCCGCCGACAATTTTCAGGGGTGCAGCGCTATAGGCGATGCTGAGCGACCGGCCGATGCGACGATGGCGCTCACGCACAAGGAATTCCTTGTCGCGCGGCACGATCACCGAAACTGGCACGGAGAGACCGAGCACCACGCTCGGATCCGGGCTCACTTCGCGCCATACCTGCCACTGGTCGCGCACGCCGACGCCATGCATCTGACCGCCGAGGCCGAGGTGATCGGTGACGATCTGGAAATGCAGATGCGGCGCCCAGTTGCCATTTTCCTCGGCCGCGCCGAAGGCGGCGAAGACCTCGCCCTTGGCGATCGCCTGCCCCACGGAGAGCTTGGCGACGCTTTCGCGTGACAGGTGGCCGTAGAGCGTCCAGAAGCAGACACCACCATCGATCTCATGCTCGAGCAGCACGGTCGGGCCGAAACCGTAGGGGACGGCGTCATCGTGAATGAAGGCGACCTTGCCGGAAAAGGGTGCCGAAACCGGCTCGTGCGCCGGCGCGAAGATGTCGACGCCGAGATGTACCGAGCGACGCGCGCCTTCGACCGACGTCTGATAAGCCTCACCCTGATAGATGCCCCGGTCTTCGCCATAAAGACCGATGCCAAAGGCCGTACGCTCGCTGCCGATCCGCGCGGCTATGCGCGCCGCGGCTTCTGCGGCATCGAGGCTCGCCCATTGCGCGGCCTCCGGGGCGGATGCGGAGAAGTCGAACACAGCGACCTTCGGCCTGGCGACGTCAGGACGAACGATCGGCGCAAAATCGTGCGCGTTCTTCTCGAGCCAACGGACGACCACGGCCGCATGCGGAAGCGGCGCCAAACCGCAGGCATCGCGGATGCGGGCAATGGCGATCGCCCGGTTCTCGCTCCGGAGACGCTTCAGTTCGCGCCAGACATCCTCCTGGCTGACGAGCAGGTAGGTATTCTCGGGGTTCTCGCGGATCTGCTTCGCCGCCATGCACATGCTGACGGCGTAGCGGGTAAGCACGAGATCGAGGACCAGCTCGATTTCAGTTTCACTCAGCGGGTTTACCTGATGATAGGCACCGCTGAGTGCAGCGATGGTTCCGACCGGATCGGCCGATCCAATCAGCGCATAGGCCGAAGCGACGGCGATTTCGATAACGCGCCAGGTCTCTACCATGTCGCCGAAATCGAGCAGGCCGCTGACCTCGCCCTTCCCATCAAGCAGCACGTTGTAATCGTTGGCATCGTTGTGAATGACCTGCATCGGGCAGGCCGCCAGGCGCGGCAGCACCGTTGACGCAAAATGATCGAGGATCGCGGCGACTGCCGCACGCTCGTCGGTGCCGTCGATCAACTCCACGTGCTTGCGATGCATGTCGGCCCGGCCGATATCCCAGGCATAGAGCCGCTTGGCGCCGGCATGGGAAAAGCCTTCGAGGCTGCGGTCGAGGCCTGCCAGCAGGCGGCCGAGGCTTTCGGCACTGGCGGCGTTGCGTATCGGCGCTTTCGCCCAGATATCGCCCGGCAGCCAGGAGAGTAGCCGTGCCGTGCGCGGGCCGCGAAGCTCGATCTTGCTGGTGACGGCGCCGGAGCGATCGCGAAACGCGCGCGAGACCGACAGATCGGATGCCTTGGCGGCAAGATGTTCCAGCACCGCCACCTGCATGTCGAGCTCGTCGGCGTCGCCGGTCGCGTGCAGCTTCAGCAGGAACTCCTGGCCATCGGCGGCCGAGACCCGGTAGTTGAGATCGTGCTCGCCCGGCAGCGGCGAGAGGCTCGCCTCGATGCCGTAGGTGTCGCTGAGCCAGGCGCGGATCGTCGCCAATTCCGGCTCGGTTCTCAAATCTCTCTCTGCCATTTTCTCTGTCCTGTCACCACGAAACCTGCCGCCCGTCAAAGGCGCGAAAACTGCCGCTATCGGCCAAATCTGCCCTGTCGATGATCGCCTTCAGCCCGGCCGCACTGGACGCGACGGAAACGACGGCGTCGCTGCCGCCCATGTCCGTCTGCACCCAGCCGGGATGCAGCGACAGCACCGAAATCCCGTCGCCCTTCAGATCCTGCGCGAGCTTGACCGTCGCCATGTTCAGCGCCGCCTTCGAGCAGCGATAGGCGTAGTCGCCGTCGTCATCGTCGAGCGCGCCCTCGGCGAGTGAGCCGGCGCGGCTGCTGATGTTGGCGACGATCCGCCTTTCGCCGGCCCGCAGGTTCGCAAGGAGCGCCCGCGTCACCAGCAGCGGCGCCAGCGCATTCACCCGCATCACGTCGAGAAAGCCGTCCGGCTCCAACGTATCCAGACCGCCGGTATCGCCGCGCACCGCGGCATTGTTGATCAGCAGGTCGACCGCCACGCCTTGGAGCGCTTGCCCCAGAGCATCGATCGAAGCGGGATCGGCGACATCGAGCGGCAGTCGATCGGCACCGCCTTCGGTCGGGAGTGCCCCCCGCTGGCAGGCGATAACGCGCCAGCCGTCCGCGGCATAGATCCACGCGAGTTCAGCGCCGAGCCCGCGAGAGGCGCCTGTGATCAGCACGGTGCGATGTCTAGCGGTGCTTGATGTCATATTTCCGCTCGATCATGTTGACGAGGCTGGCCGCCGCCAGCGTCAGGAAGATGTAGAAGATTGCAGCCGAGTTATAGGGTGCGAACGGCAGGAAGCTCGCCGACTGGAACTCGCGCATGCGTTGGGTGATGTCGCGGATCGACAGGATCGACAGCAGCGACGTGTCCTTGAGGATGGCGATCAGTTCGTTGCCGAGCGGCGGAATGATGATGCGGAAGGCCTGCGGCAGCACGACGAGGCGTGCCGTCTGCCAGCGGTTGAGGCCGATGCTGCGCGCCGCCTCGACCTGACCGACCGGAATGGCGTTGATGCCCGAGCGGAAGATCTCGGCGAGATAGGCCGAGTAGGCAAGCGCCATGGCGACGATGCCGCGCATCAGGTTCGGCGGGTCGAGCACGCCTTGGGTCGCATCCTTGAGCGCGCCGCTGAGCGGCAGGCCGACATAGAGCACGATCACCAGCATGGGGATGCCGCGGATCGTATCCACGATGAATTCCGAACCGATCGCCAGCGGGTGGCGCTGATGCAGGTAGCCGCCGAAGGTGAGCAGGCCAAGAATGATGGCAAGCACGGCAACGGTGACACCCGCTGCCCGATCGCGGTCGTTCAGTGCTTCGGTCTTCCAGAGCACGGGCATGTCGGCTGGCGCGGAGGCTGCCGGCAGCAGTGCTGCCGAAACGCCCTCGCCTTTGGCGATCGAGGCCAGCGCCTCGGTTGGGCCGACAAAGGTGCGTACCGGGGTCTCCGCTTGCGGCGCGCCGTCATACTGGCCGAAACGCACGGCGCTGATCAGGCCCGCAGGCGTGTTGGTGACGATCCCGACCTTGCCCGCGAGCGTGCCGGCGAGCACGTAAGTGTCCCGCGGCTGCAGCAGGAACCAGCCGGCGGCCAGCGCCAGCACCAGCGTAGCAATGGCGAAGTAGAGGCTGGTCCTGACCGTCGATCTGAGTTGCAGCAACCCGACCCAGACAAGGCCCATGAGCGCTGCCAGGATGTAGGCCGCTATCGCTGCACGGATGGTGGTCGCGACGCCCGCGGCAAATGCGATGTGGGCGAAGAAGAAGACGAAGACCAGACCCGCACCGTTGACAATACCGAGGATCCAGCGGGCAAGGCGCCGCACCCGGTCGTCAGGCGCTGAGCCTGAACGTTTGCTCAGGAAGAAAAGGCCGAGGCCGATCACGGTAACCGCGAAATAAAGTGGGAACAGCCACGCTTCGACGCCACGCACCATCAGATCGGCCGCCTCGGTCAATTGCCGTGGCGTCACGCCCTTGGCGATCAGTGTCGACTTGAACGGATTGACGCCGTTGGCAACGACGGACGCGACGAAGGGATGGATGTTGTGGCCGATGACGATGACGGCCGCCGCGGCAAGATTGAGCACGGCTGCGACATTGGCCAGTCGCGGACGCGGCGCCTTGGCGCGCGAAAAGACAAGTACCGCCACGCCGGACGCGAATGCGATCGCCAGCGCCAAGAAACCCGGCACGAAGACCGACGAGCCGTTTTCGACACCGAGGATCGCCCGCAGCGAGCGTTGGTAGTCGCCGGAGGAAATGAAGAGATAGATGATGAAGGGCAGCGCGGTCAGGATGATGAGATTGCTCGGACGCACGCTTCTCAGGAACGACATTCATTCCTCCGGGGCATAGTAGACAGACGGAAGACCCGGAGTGCGAGCACGCGCTCCGGGTCCGATCGGCATTGTGAGCTTACTTGAGGCCCCAGTATTTGTTGACGAGCTGGTCGAGCGTGCCGTCGTCCTTGATCATCTTCAGGCCCTCATTGAACGCCGCGACGTTTTCATCGCCCTTGCGGAAGACGAGACCGAGCGGGTCGGATTCGAGGTCCTTGATCGCAACGACGAGCTCCCCGGCAAACTCGCGTTCGTAGGCGGCCGCATTGGCGCCGTTGATGACGACGCCGTCGACGTCCTTGTTCTTGAGCGCGATGATCGCGGCGCTGAAGGTATCGTAGGCGGCGACGTTCTCCTTGCCGACGACACCCTCGGCAACCTGGGCATCTGTCGTGTTCGCCTGGGCGGACAGCTTTCTGCCGGCGTCCTTGAAGCGGTCGAGCGTGATGCCCTGGTCTTCAACGCGCATCAGCACCGCCTGGCTGTTGACGATGTAGGGATCCGAGAAATCCATCGCCTTCTTGCGTTCCTCGGTGATCGAGACACCCGACGCGACGAGGTCGAAGCTGCCCTGGTCGAGGGCTGCGAAGATGCCGTCCCAGCCGGTCGTGACGAATTCGGCCTGGCAGTTGATCTTGGCGCAGACGGCGTTGACCACATCGACATCGAAGCCGACGACCTGTCCGGTCGCCGGATCGATGCTCTCCATCGGCGGCGAGGTCGTGTCGGAGCCGACCTTCAGCAGTTTGCCGCCGAGATCGGCAGCGTGAGACACGCTCGAAGCAAGGGCTGCTACAGCCAGGGCAATCATCAGTTTTTTCATGGTTCTCCTCCTTGGATAATTAACTTTGGCTCAGGCGGCCGCCGAGATTGTCGGGCTGCCGCGCGATCAGCGTCGGCCTGAAAACCTGCCGCAACGCCCCAGGGTCCTCCCCCTCCATACGGCGCAGCAGGAACTGACCGAGCGTGCGGCCGAGCACCTCGATCGGCTGGTAGAAGGTGGTGATCGGCGGGGTGAAGTAGGCGCTGACATTGATGTCGTCATAGGCGATGACATCGACATCGACGCCGACCTCGCACCCGAGACTGCCGAGCCCCGAGAGCACGCCGAGCGTGGTGGATTCGTTGATGCAGACGAAGGCGGTCGGGGCATCGTCGAGCTGCAGGAAGTCGATCACCGTCTTCCGGCCGAAATGGGTCGAGAGGTCGCCCTCGGCGATCAGTTCCATCGGCGCATCGAGACCCGCCTCGCGGAACGCCCTGGAAAAGCCATCGATCCTGTCGAGCGCATAGGAAAACCGCCGCTCCGGATTGACGAGCGCAATGCGACGGTGGCCACCGGCGATCAACCGCGCGGTTGCCGCATACGCCGCCCATTCGTTGTCGATATCGACATGGGCGTAAGAGAGATCCTTGCGGCAACGCCCCATCGAGACGAAGGGAAACTGCTCGGCGACGAGCAGATCGATGCGCGGGTCTTCGGCGAGAATACCGGAGAAAATCAGACCGTCGGCCAACCCCTGATCGACGATCCGGCGCGCGGCTTCGGCTCCATCGGCCGCGTCGCGGATGACATGCACCGACATCCGATAGTCCGTGCCTTCGAGCGCCTGGCTGATGCCGCTCAAGGTCTGGGTGTATTCGACGCCGTCCCACTCATAGTCACGCGCTGCGGTGACCGGCATCAGCACGGCGGCTTGAAAACTCTTGCCGGTGCGAAGCGCCATCCCGCGCGCATTGGCCTGGTAACCGACTTCGCGTGCCGCCTTGTAGATGATGTCTCTTGTCGCCGGGGCGACCACGGGAGATTCGCGCAGCGCCTTCGAGATCGTGGCGATGGAATAGCCCGTCATCTCGGCCAAGGTCTTGATCGTTGGCGTCGGTGCGCGCCGCGCCCTGTGGATCTCAGTCGCCATGCACCCTCCCAAGCCCGGCCTTCTCCTGGAGATTAGAGGTAGCAGCCAATAAAAACGTTTTCAAGAAAAATAAAAACGTTTTTATTTTGAATGATACACATGCAAAAAGAGCGCAGTCGACACTAGCGGCACCGGCGATACAGGCCTTGACCCGCGGGGCAGTGAATTTCAACGGTTGAGTGGTGCAGCTTGCTCAGTGAGCAGTATAGGCGCCGTCTACGAGGTGAACGCTTCCAGTGATGAAACTCGCCTGCTCCGACAACAGGAAACAGATCAGAGCCGCTACCTCATCTGGCGTACCGCGACGCCCCATAGGTTGCAGCGACATCATGCGTCTACTGGTTGCCACCTCCGAATTCTCGGCGGACAGCGGCGTGTCGATCCAGCCCGGCGCCACAGCATTGATGCGAATACCCGTGCGGGCATACTCGATCGCGGCCGCCTTCGTCAGCCCAACCACTGCGTGCTTGGCGGCCGTATAGGCGGCGGCAGTGGGCAGCGCGACTGAGCCCAGAATGGAAGACGTGTTGACGATGGCGCCCCCACCCTGTGCCACCATGGCCGCGATCTCGTACTTCATACAGTAGAAGACGCCATGCAGGTTTACGTTCATCAATGCATGCCAGCCATTGAGCGGATAGTCGGCCGTCGCCTTGCGGACGCCGTCGATGCCGGCATTGTTGACCGCCAGATGCAGGCCGCCACAGGTCTGCACGGCGAACGCCACCAGCTTTTCCACAGCCTGGGCATCGGCGACGTCGGCCGCAACATCATGGGCCTTGCCCCCGTTCGAGCGAATTTCCTCGGCAACCAGGTGCACGGCGCCAGCGTCGACATCCGCGGCAACCACTTCCGCTCCCTCAGCAGCGAGTTGCCGGCACACGGCTGCGCCAATTCCGGAACCGGCGCCCGTCACAAGCGCAACCTTCCCAGCGAAGCCTAGATTCATACTGTCATTCCTAACGTTCAGCTTTCGACTAATCGAGCGCGCGCGACATCGCAAGTCATTCCGTGAAATGCATTCGAAGCCCCGATCTTCCAATCGGACAGCAGCAGCAACACACAAGAATCGCGATATTTTTTTACCCGATTCATGCACTGCACCCAGGCCCTCTTTCCAGATATACAGTCCTTTCTGTCCATTTCACCCGGAGCGCGGGCGAAAAACCTGGAGTGTCATTATCTATCCTGTCGCTGGGTGTAGTTCATTGGAACTGGACAGAGAATATTGTAATGCTAAAAAACGAATCGGGGCGCACCATTTTTCTCAGCAGGTAAAGATGGACAATCACCGCATTACACGGAGATTCCTGGTCATCGGCAGCCTTGGCCTGTTGGCCGGGTGCGGCTCAAGTTGGCGGGGTGTTTCCTTCCCATCCCTGTATGGCGGAACGCCCGGCGTCGATCGCCGCTACCGAAAACAACACGTCCGATACGACGGCAACGAGCCAGCCGGAACGATTGTTGTGGACACCACGCAACGCTACCTCTACTCGATCGAAGATGGTGGATGGGCGATGCGCTACGGAATAGGCGTCGGAGAGGAGGGCCTTACCCTCAAAGGCCAGGCCGTTGTCGGCCGAAAGGCCGAATGGCCGTCATGGACGCCGACCGCAAGCATGATCCGGCGCAAGCCGGAGCTGGCGCAATATGCCGGTGGAGTTTCCGGCGGTCCCCACAACCCGTTGGGGGCGTCGGCCCTATACCTTTATCGCAACGGTCAGGATACCAAGTTCCGCCTCCACGGCACGAACGCACCTTGGACCATAGGGCAGGCGGTTTCCAACGGCTGCATCCGACTTACGAACGACGATATCGTTGATCTCTACGCGCGGACGCCTGTTGGAACTCCGGTATTGATCATTTGATGATGTACTCTATCTGAGTGCGGTATTGGGGTAAGGCCGACATGCTTTTAAATCTTCAAAGTTTGGTAACGATAATCCGACTGACGAGTGTGCCCTTTCCGCACTAGGCCGAATCTCGAAATGCCACTAATACTGTGAATGTTGCCTTCGAATAACCATTCCGATCACAGAGGAAAGGAAATATTGATGAGCCGAATTCTAATCGTAACAGTTGCGTTGCTTTCCGTTGCCAGCCTCTCCGCTTGCGGAACAATCGGCAAAGGCAAAGGCAAGGCCCCGCCACCGGTGGCCGAAGAACCGGCGCCCGTCTACAAATAGTGACTGACCCTAGTTCGGGGAGGATCTTCACGGTCCTCCCCGCCCTGAATGATCGTGGCCGCCTTGGCCATACGTCGTGGCGCGCGGATCGATAAGCCCAGGTGGCAAGTTCAAGTGCCCGTCAGAATTGGGGAGATTTGGCGCAGTAATGACGCGTATACTAGGTCGTATTCCGTTCGTCGTCTTAGCCGCCGTGGCGGTTACGGCGTGCCAATCGCAAGACAAGGGCCCGCAGCCACGCTATGTCTCAAGCGTTGCGGGCAGCCCATCGCAACAGCGCGATCAGGGCTATTTCATCGAATTCCGCTCCCGTTATGCACTCAGCTACGGCCACTCCTATGTGGTTTTCGGCCGCCTGAGCAAGTCGGGAGCGATGATCAATCCGGAAGTGGCGGGACTTGCTCCTGCAACAAGCGACACCGCTCCCTACGTGCTGGGCCATGTTCTCCCCGTCCCGGCCGAGACGGGCGTGAGCGACGGCGACCTGGAGGAACAATACAGGTCTGCAAGCTGGCGTGTCATGTTGAGCGAACCGGAATATCGAGACGTCGTCGCCAAAATTCGAAAACTCAAGGCCGAAGCCAAGTTCTGGCATGCGTCGCTCTATAACTGCAACGCGTTTGTGGCCGATATCGCGCGTTCCATGGGCTACAGGACACCTGGGATCTGGCTGAGGCCGCAGGAATTCATCACAAGACTTCGCGAGATGAACGGCGGATAAGCTTGATTGGCGCACGCGCCGTGCGCCTTGTCTGACGCCCAAAGATCGCTTGCGCCGTCACTGGCTCCCACCAATACCCTTGAATGGCCGATCGACAACCGACCCTCGCCATTTGCGACCGTAGCTTTCGCGCCTTGTCAGGGCAGAGCGCCTCATGGCAGTCTCGTCCTTGCTAGCCGTTGCGGTGGCCAGCAACCGCAACAAAAGCTTGGGTGATTCAACGTGAACATATCTGTCGCTTCCATCGGCGAAATCGTGTGGGTCATAGGCATCGTTGCCTGGTATGTGGTTCGTTACCCATTCGAGCGCCGTGCAAAGCGTGTGCAGGTGATGAGCAGCCGCCGCTCGGTGACCGATACGATTGGCTTGGCTGCCGCTTTACTAGGCCTTGCGATTTTGCCTGGGTTCTACGTTGCAACAGGAATCCCCGCATTTGCCGACTATCCCGCACACGCATGGATCGTGGGGCTTGGGGGTTTCATCTTTGCCGTGGCTCTGTGGACGTTCCGTCGCACCCACAAGGAACTCGGCCGAAACTGGTCGATCTCGCTGGAAATCCGCGAAAAACATCAGCTGATCAGCAGGGGGCCGTATGCCGTCGTGCGCCATCCGATGTATACGAGCTTCCTGCTCATGGCGATCGGCCAGATGTTTCTGCTGTCGAACTGGGTGGCGGGCCTCTTGGGCGTCGCTGGTTTCGCCGTGCTTTTTTTCCTGCGTGTGGACAAGGAGGAGCGCCTGATGCTGGAATTCTTCGGCCCTGAGTATCGCGCCTACATGGACAGGACCAAGCGCATTATACCTTATCTTTACTAAAGGTGGCACGATGCGAGGCCGACCGGTGAAGCTTTCTGCGGCACGACGCCTTGTCGGGGATCTGATGCGATTTTCGATCGCCGTGCCCCGCGTTACGGTGCAGCGGCAGATGAACATCAGCGCGCTGCAGAGCGCCAGGACGAGCCAATCAGAACGGCCGTCGTGGACGGTTCTTTTTCTCAAGGGGTATGGGCTACTTTGCAAGGAGACACCGGAGCTTCGCCGGGCCTATGTCAAGCTGCCGAGATCGCAACTCTATGAGTACCCGGGAAGCGTCGCGTCCGTGGCGCACGAGCGCGAATACGAAGGTGAACGGGTTGTGCTTCTCAGTACGATCAAGACACCCGAGCAGCGGTCGATCCCCGAGTTGAGTGCCCTGCTTCAGGAGGCTCGATCCCGTCCCGTTCTTGAGATCAGGGAATTCCGGCGTGCGCTGAAGATTGCGCGCTTGCCCGCGCCACTGCGGAGGTTGTTGATGTGGCTCGGCCTCAACATGGGACGTCAGCGGGGCCACCGATTCGGGACTTTCCAGTTGTCGGTCTATTCCGGCCTGGGTGCCGAGTCGCTCAATCCGCTGACGCCGCTCACGACGATCTTCAACTATGGCCCGATCGGCGAAGACGGATCGGTCACCGTACGAATTCACTACGACCACCGCGTCATGGACGGCGCCAATGTCGCGCGCGCATTGGCTCGTTTCGAGGAAATACTGAACGGGGAGATCGCTGACGAGGTGGCTAGCCTTTCCGCTGCTCAAATCCTGCCAAGCACGGCGCCGGAACCGTCAACATGATATCGGATCAAAAACCACGACTCGCAATTGTTGTAGTCGGAGCCTCACGAGGCATAGGCAGAGCCATTGCCGAGCTTGCCGCGCGAGATGGTGCACCTGTCGTATTGGTCGCACGATCACTTGGGGGGCTGCACGCCGTGGAATCCTCCATCAAGCAGGCGGGCGGCGAGGCATTCTCGCTACCAGTTGATCTCACAGCCGACGATGCGAAGACGGTTCTCGAAGAGTTCCTCGCGCGGGAAAGCCTCGTCTGCGACGTCCTCGTCAACAGCGCCGGCTATGGCCTGCGTGGCGCGGCAACCGCTTTGCCGATTGCCGACCAGGTTGGAATGATCGACGTCAATATCCGTGCCCTCGCTGACCTGACATTGCACCTGTTGCCGGGCATGGTCGAGCGAGGCCGTGGCGGCGTTATCAATCTGGCCTCCGTCGCCAGTTTTACCCCTGGCCCATACATGGCGATGTATTATGCGAGCAAGGCGTTCGTGCGTTCCTTTTCCGAGTCGTTGTACCAGGAGACGCGGAAGACGGGTGTAACGGTGACCTGCGTCGCGCCGGGGCCGGTGTCGACCGAATTCCTTGAAAAATCTGGCGCGAACAGGGCTGCATTGTTCAAGGTTTTGCCGAAAGCCACTCCGGAATACGTGGCGAACTGCGCTTGGCGCGGTTTCAAAGCCCGCCGACGGCTGGTCATTCCCGGCATGTCTGCCAGATTGGCGATCCTGATTTCAGGGATTCTTCCCTCCGCGGCGCTATTGCCGCTGGTTGGCCGCCTGCAACTGCGCGGCAACGACCCTTGCCCTTGCGGATCTGGCAAGATGCTCAAGCATTGCTGCCGCGCAGGCCACCCTAAAGGCGGGACAGCTTCGGCTTGATCCGCCCCGCAGCCAGCTTCCCGTGGGATAAGGCCAAAGCACGCACCGAGCGGTCGGACATCGACCATTGCCGCGATCAGCGGGCTTTGGCGCCAGTGGAGAGGAGATGCGCCTCCCACTCACTCTCAGGAATTTCATCGCCAACCTGAAATTCGAACGCGACGACGCTCTTGATATCCGGGGCAACTTCGCAGTTGAACTTAACATTGTACCAGCGGTCGTTGCTGCGAAAGGCAGCGCCATCGGCGCGCAGGTTCGTGCCTGCCAGTCGGATATCCGCCATGGCGTAGGCAACGAGAAAATCCGGTTTGAACTCAACTCGCCAGCGATGAACCTGCTCCATCGCCTCGAGATTGCAGAACTGGACGATCTGTTCATCGACTGCAAGCTGCGACAGCCCTTCCAGCGCCTGCCTGCTGCGTGGATCGGCGAGTATCGCCGCCGAAAAGAACTGTTTTGCTTGAATGGTCGGGCGAGCGTTCGGCGGTGGGGTGGCTGTTTCCACGGCCGGCTCCGTCTCTGGCACTGGCTGCGTCGCCGGCGATGCAGTCTGTGGCTCAAGCACTGGCTGCACCACATCCAGGCGAAGCCGCGGCAATTCCAGTATCCGAACGGCTATCGCCTCATCCGGGGTGGGAACGGGTCGCCGAGGCGGCGGGAGAAGGAGGAGCGCCAACACGGCGAGGGCATGAATGAGGAGAGCAAGCACAAGGCTTCGCCAGATCGTTGTCTCATTGCGGCGACGCGCTACTGCTTGCACCGATCAGATCATCCCATGCGCGACACCGGTCACAACCACTCCTGGCGGCTGTGACGCTACCACCAAGCCAAAGATAGAAAAGCCGCCGCCAACAACCTGTCAGCGGCGGCTTGAAACCCATATTCTTGCGGCGGCGCGCCGATATCAATCCATGTCGTCGTTTTCGGGTACGCTCATGTGATCGCGGTTGCCGTAGATGATCTCGCGCTTGCCGACATGGTTGGCGGGGCCGACGAGGCCTTCCTTCTCCATGCGCTCGACCAGCGAAGCCGCCCGGTTGTAGCCGACGCCGAGGCGGCGCTGGATGTAGGAAGTCGAGCACTTCTTGTCGCGCAGCACCACCTTGACCGCCTGGTCGTAGAGTTCGTTGCCGTCTTCCGACGCAAGTGCGCTCTTGTCGAACACCGGCGTCTCTTCCTGCGGTTCCTCTTCCTCTTCTTCCGCCGTGACGGTTTCGAGGTATTCCGGGCGCCCTTGCGTCTTCAGATGTGCGACCACGTGTTCGACTTCCAGGTCGGAAACGAACGGACCATGCACGCGGGCGATGCGTCCGCCGCCCTGCATGTGCAGCATGTCGCCCTGTCCGAGCAGCTGCTCGGCGCCCTGTTCGCCGAGGATCGTGCGGCTGTCGATCTTGGACGTCACCTGGAAGGAGATGCGGGTCGGGAAGTTCGCTTTGATCGTGCCAGTGATGATGTCGACCGACGGACGCTGCGTCGCCATGATCAGGTGGATACCGGCGGCGCGCGCCATCTGCGCCAGCCGCTGGATCGCGCCTTCGATCTCCTTGCCCGCGACCATCATCAGGTCGGCCATCTCGTCGACGATGACGACGATATAGGGCATCGGCGCCAGGTCCATTTCCTGCTGCTCGAACAGCGGCTCGCCGGTGCCCTTCTCGAAGCCGGCCTGGACGGTGCACATCACGGGCTCGCCCTTTTCGCGGGCGGCGGCTGCGCGCTGGTTGTAGCCGTCGATGTTGCGAACGCCGAGCCGCGACATCTTGCGGTAGCGGTCCTCCATCTCGCGCACGGCCCATTTCAGCGCCATTACCGCCTTCTTCGGATCGGTAACGACAGGCGTGAGCAGGTGCGGGATGCCGTCATAGACGGAAAGTTCGAGCATCTTCGGATCGACCATGATCAGGCGGCACTCTTCCGGCTTCAACCGGTAGAGCAGCGACAGGATCATGGTGTTGATCGCCACCGACTTGCCCGAACCGGTGGTGCCGGCAACGAGCAGATGCGGCATCTTTGCGAGCTCGGCAATCACAGGCTCGCCGCCGATTGTCTTGCCCAGGCACAGCGCCAGCTTGTAGCCGGTCTTGCGGAAATCGACGGATTCGATCAGCTCGCGGAAATAGACGGTTTCGCGGGTCGCGTTCGGCAGTTCGATGCCGATGACGTTGCGGCCGGGCACAACCGCGACGCGGGCCGAAAGCGCCGACATGGAGCGGGCGATATCATCTGCAAGGTTGATGACCCGCGACGATTTCACGCCGGGTGCCGGCTCGAACTCATAGAGGGTCACGACCGGCCCCGGGCGGACGTGGATGATCTCGCCCTTGACGCCGAAGTCTTCCAGCACGCTTTCAAGCAGGCCGGCATTCTGTTCCAGTTGCTCCTGGGTCATGAAGAAGCCCTGGCCGACAGGTGCTTCCTGCAAAAGGTCCTCGGAGGGGAATTCGTAGGCGTCCCCCGCAAATGTGCGTTCAACCACCCCGATTGCCGGCATTGTGTTCGGCGCACGCGTGACCTGCGCCGGCATGGTGATCGCCGCCTTCGATGCGACGGGCGCCGGCTGCTCGACCTCGACCGGCTCGGCCTCGATGATTTCCGGCTCAGCCGCAGCCATGGCTGCAGGCGCACCGGCAACGGCAGCATGCGTCGACGCGACGGCCGGAGCTTCCGCCGCCGCGGAAGCGGGCTCATGCGAAACCGCGACAGTCTCTGCCTTTGCGCCGCGGACGTCGACGACACGGAACAGCGAGGTGATCGCCGTCGGCGGCATGCGGCGGATATCTCCTGGGCGTACGGGCGCCGGCGGAGTGACCGCAACGGGAGCAACGGCAGCAGGAGCGACGACGGGCGTCATCGGTGCCGGTGCGGCGGTCTCGACAAAGGGCTTCGGATGCGCGGCATCTTCGCCGACAACGTCGATATCATCGGCCGGACCGAACTCGAAGAAAGCAAAATCCGACAGGAAGACCGAATGCTGGGCACCCGGATCGGCCGGCGTGCCGGCTGCTCGCTGCGCCTCCGCGACCGGCTGGGATACGGCCATCGGCGTCGTGATAACCGGTGCAAGCGCGACAGCGTCATCGGGCTCGACGCGCTCGAGCATCGCCGGCTCGATCGTGTTTTGCGCCGCAGTCCACGTCGGCAACTGGTTGGTCAGCATGCGCAACAGTTCGGACGGGCTATAGGACGGCAGTGCGACCTCGACCTGCGGCGCGTCTTCAGCGGTAGGGGCTGATGCTTCCATCTGCGCCGGCTCGACCGAAGCAGCCACGACGGGCTCGACAGTTTCTACCAAGACCGGAGCAGGTTCCGCCGCCACCGCGACGTTTGCCTGTTCGGCTGCGGCTGCCGTTTCGCTTTCGTCCACCTGCGGCGCCCGCCGCTTCATGAATTCACGTTCGGGCGTGCGGGTAAAGCGGACATTCGGCGCCAGGAAGAAATGGCTCTCCCAGGTGGAATCGCCGTAGTGGCCGGCAATGTCCGAAAGGGTCGGCAAGGGTTCGCTCATCGTCGACGTCACCTGTGCAGGAGCGTAGGCGGAACCCTGCCCGTAGAGGCGGGTCGCACGGCTCATGGTTTCGACCTGCTGGTTTGCCGGTCGGCGGGGCGCCGCCGGCGCCTCGTACAACTGATAGGGGTCGGCGGGTTCCGCCTCATGGGTGGGCATACCGCTCAACGCATCATCCTGCGGACCATCGAAATAATCCGCCTGGTTTGCATCATGCAAAGCAGCCTGTGAGAAGTTTGTCCTGGGAATACGCATGGGTCCTGGAAGAGCTAGAGAGATCGCCGCGGGGCCTTCTAAGCGATAGGAAATGAAGGTTAACAACTCCCTTCCAACGCCCCGTTTCGAGCCGGGGTTCGTCGTCGATTGCCGCCTTTCTGTGGGCTTCATGCAACGGCAAGGCCCGACGCCTCAAGGGCGCCGCGACCTGCTGTCGCTGGCCGCACGCGGCTTAAAATATTTCTGGAGGAAGAGCCAAATTGACGGATGGGTCCAGCGCCTGTGGTGGCGCGCTAACAGTACCACCAGAAAAACGAATCGGGCCGGCGCGCAGTTAAATGGCGGGATTGCGGACTCTCACCCGCCTGCCTCCTTGCGGCGCTGAATTTCCCGAAGCCGATCGCGGTTGCGATTGCCGATGTAAGCGGCCTACCCTGAAGAGAAGATTGTCGGGAGTGACGATGCTTTGCATGATCGTGTAGACGCGGTCGAACCATCGACCCGACCATCAATCCGGACCAAGACGAGGGCTCAGGTGGCGTCCGCTGCCCGAGCCAGTTCGGTCAGCCGCTCCTGACAGATCGTCTCGACGAGACTGAGGAGATGGCCCGTCCGCTCGAGAAGCCAGGCAAGCGCTTCCTCGGTGATTTCAAAGTGTTTGGAGTAGCGTGCCTTCACATAGGCTCGCTGTTTCTTCTCGGGAAGATGTTCCAGGCTCGTTTTCATACGCAATGCTTGGTCATGATGTTCCGGCTGGCTTAAGTTTGAATTGCGCGCGGTCAAGGAGGCTTAAGAGACGCTGACCTGCGCCACCGATCGCAGGCGTGCCTTACTCATAATTCCTGTAGTAGACGAGGAGTCGTCTTTATCCTATCGGTTAGCAGAACGTCCGGGCCTTAACGCCGCGGGCGCAAAATCGCGCCGCGCGTCCAGCTCGGTGCAATCGCAAAGGTAAAGGAACCTCCTGGAAACTGCCACGCCACGCTCAGACGAGGGAAACATGGACACGCCGGATTTCGTCAACACCGGCTCGCCCTGTATGAGTAAGCAGGAGATTTCGAGCTACTGTGGCATACAGCGAATGGGGACAGGATACTGTCCGACCAGTTCGTCAACGGTCAACAGCGTGACACCCTCCACGATCGGTTGAGCGACCAAAATCCTATCAAACGGGTCGTTATGGATCGCTGACAGTCCATCCACCGCTACTGCGTGTTCGCACCAGGCAGCCGGAGCGCATGATGGCGGCGGAGCAACCGACCGGAGCTGTTGGCGAGACCGATGGATGATAATGAACGGATATTGCCGGCTTCGAAGGCTATCGAACCGCCAGCCTGCACGAATTCACTTCCCTTGACGAACCCCGCGGCGGTCGCGCTGCGTGACGTCGCCACGCTGCAGTCCCTCAGATGTGAGCGAATGTGCGCCGATGGGTTGGATTGGTGTGATGCCCGTTTGTCCGCCAGAGACCCCTCTGAGTAAAGTTCTCGACGGAAAAGCGGTCGTTATCGTCCGTAGTTGCCGGAAGATCACTGATTGAATAGGCTCAGCGATAATGTGAAACCTGCTCCGTTGACGAGGACGTCTATGGCCATCGGTACCGTGAAATTTTTCAATCAGGAGAAGGGTTACGGATTCATCTCTCCAGAGAACGGCGGAACAGACGTGTTCGTCCATGTGTCAACCGTCGAGGGGGGAACGCTTCTTCGAGACGGGCAAAAGGTCAGTTACGAGATTGGTCAGGACCGCAAAACCGGCAAATCCCGAGCCGAAAACGTTCGGGCGGACTAAGCGATCGCGTTCGCTGGGCGACGGAATTAATCATGCGAGAGGCTTACCATCTCGACCGATCTCAGATCGGCCGCCAACGCGTCAGGCGCTAAGCACTCTTCACAGATGCCGCAACCATCGGCGTCCATGCACGAGGCAAGCCGCTTCTGTTGACAACAGAGACAGGTCACGGTGTTCCGCCCGCGCGCGGTCTTTCGTTGGGGCGGAATGATTTCAATCTCGTGGTCGGCAGCAGCGCGTGTGGCCGGTTGATCCATCTCGAGGCTCCATGTCGAGGATGCCAAATTCAGATAGGAAATCGGGAGACGGCCGCAAGTGCCAACTCTAGCAACTTTTAAACTGCCATCACTGCCGCGCTGTCTGTCAGGCAACGATCCCCGGGATCTGTGCCGCTAGCATGGCCTGAATCTCCATAAGCTTGAAAGCGATCTCGGGAGAAGCAATGGAGAAGCACATGCCTGCGGACTTCGCGCTGACCCGGAGAAGGCCGATCTCGACCAGCTTATGCAGGTGCTTGTAGACCACTCCCGGTGGCAGGCCAACCGCAGCGGCAAGCCGGCCCACCGACAAACGCCGATCGGCAAGAACAGTTAGCAGCAAGAGCCTCTTCGGATGCGCTATGGCCCGCAAGAGTTTCGCCCAATCGTGGGCCCGCTGTTCGTTCAGTTCCATGGTCATGGTCGTTGCCTTGATCGGGTGCGGCCTGCACTATTCGTCCTCGTCGCAACGAGCGCGCTCAGATTGGTCCAGTCTGACGTTCGGCCGATCGTCTCGCCGCGACCGAAGTGGCGCTCATGCTGACCGATCTCGACGCCGTCCTGGCGGATAACGATACGATCGGCATAGGCATGTATCTCGGCCGGACGACCGACCGCGGTGGACAGAACCGAGTATTTGTTGTTGTCGAAACGCACGAGGCAGGTCTTGCCGATCGAGGCTTGCACGGCATGGAAGCCGTCGAACTTGCCCGGATAGGGGACCAAGTGCGGCCGCTCCGCTTCAAACACCTCCCAGATCGTGCGCTCCGTCTGATCGACATGCTTATGGGCGCGGGCGTAGCTGATGCACTTGTCCAGCAGCCAGCTGTTCATCTCGTCGTAGGATTTGAAGCGCAGTCGTGGCGTGAAGAAGCGCTCCCGCACCAGGTTGACCTGGTTCTCGACCCAGCCGGACGCCGGCGTGCAGGCTACCGGTTCGATAAGGTAGTGGCTGCACATCTGCAGAAAGCGGCGATTGTATTGCCGCTCCTTGCCGACAAAGACCGTTTCCACCGCCGTCCTCATGTTGTCGTAGATGCCGCGCGTGCAGGCTCCGCCGAAGAAAGCGAACGCCCGGTCATGGGCGTCGAAGACCATCTCCTGCGTCTCGCGCGGATAGGCTCGCACATACATCATCCGGCTGCGGCAGAGCCGGATATGCGCAACCTTCACCGTCGTCGTCACGCCGTTCAGCACGACAATCTCGTGGCTCCAGTCGAACTGGTAGGCCTCGCCCGGCGCGTAATAGAGCGGCACATAGGCTTGCGCCGTCACGGCCCCGCGCTCCTTCGCCCACGTCCGGGCATAGCGTCGGACGGTATCATAACCGCCTCCGTAGCCCAGATCGCGCAAATCCTGTAACCGGGGCAGATTTAGTGGCACTGCCGCTTTGATGGTCGTGAGCGCTACGCTGCGATCGAATCGTAGGGGCGTGAGTGCACGAGGCGAATGGCGACGGCGGGTCGGCCTCGAGGAGCGCAAAACGTAGTTTGGCGCCAGTTGATTGGCTCGGTCGGCCCGAAGCTGCGCGTGACATTAGGATGGCTCCGGTCACGTCCTGTAACATTGGGCGGAAGGCCACCCAATTGTGATACGTCGCAAGTGTAGCTTTTATCTGTAACGCTGGAGCGCACCCAAAAGCGACAGCTTCACGGCCATGCCTTCAACACCTGCACACCTTCCGGTTCGGTCATAGGCCAAAGCTGCACGAGGTAGCAGTCGTTCCCTTTGAGTCCGTCTTCGCTGAGGGTGTCGAGACCGGAGAGATTCGCCCGCACGCCGAGCGGCCCGGCTTTCACCGCAAGTCGTGGAGCAGTAGGATCGTAGTCCGTCAGACCGGCCAGTACGAGCTGGCCCGATGGACAGTCGAAACTGGCTTCGACCACATGTTGGTAGGCGTCGAGGTCAGGGGCAGGGCGTCGATCATGCCATTCGACGTGGACCGGCACAGTCATATTGCGCACCGTGTGGAGAATGACCGCATACGGTCCGGCCGCAAGGCGGCGGGTGATCGCTTCATCCGTGTAGTCGTCAGGCAGATCGGGATGAGTTTCGTCGCGCAGGTACATTTGAAAGTAGTCGGCAAAGAGATTGCCCTGATACAGGACTTTAAACACGGGCAATCCAGCGGCCACCGACCCCATCGTTGCAAATCCTCCAGTGGCCAGCAGTGTGCGCCGGGTTACGGTCCTACCGTATGTTCTTATATTTGACGCCTTGGATAATGAAAATCCGGCAAATTTTACGATTTACCGTTGTCGTTCTCTACGTCGCCTTTTTCGCAGCTTCGGGCCGACCGGGTCTTATTGTGGTTGGCGACGGAAAGCCTGAGGAAAGAACGCCGGGCAGCTTGGCGCCCTGTACTTGCGGGAGGCAGGCGCTAGGCTTTTGCCGCGACCAGGGCGGCCAACGGCGGGATGGCCTGGCCATCGAGGCCGAGGCGATCGCCGAGATAGTGCCAGAACGACACGCCGAGCTTGCGGCACGTCTTCATCAGCCCGAGCATGGTGTCGCGCGCAACGCGGCCATGCCGGCTCATCGTGCCGCCGGAAATCTTGCGCTTGGTGACGAAGCTGCGCAGATCGTTCTCCGAGGCATTGGTGTGGAGTGGGGTGTCTGGCCGTTCCAGCACCTTGAGCAGTTCGTCCTTGCGGCGAATCAGGCGCGCCAAAAGCTTGTCGAGATCGTGATAGCCGGTGCGCAGCGAGAAGATGCGATCGAAGCGCTTGTGAAATGCCGCGGCAAGACCGGGCGGCGCCTTTCGTTTGACGCTCTTCAGCGCCCGGTAGAAGCGCCACACGAGATCGCGTACCGTCTCGACCAGACGAGACTGCCGCGGCGTTGCCGGCATCAGTTTTTGCAGCAGCCGCTCGGCGTGGACCCAACACAGGGCATGATTGCCGACCCGGAACTGGCCGGCATCGTCGGAGACAATCACCGTGTCGCCGAGAAGACCATGATGGCGAATAGATCCCCAGATGCCTGCTTCCGCGAGCATACGGATCGCCTGCCTGTCGAAGATGTCGATGCCCTTGCCGGCCAGATACTCCAGGAAGGGCACCTGGTTGCAAAAGCGTTGTGGTTCGTGGCTGCGGATTTTGGCCACGAGCGCCGCATCGGCCCGACGGTTGTCCAGATAGTTGAACGCAGCTTCGTTGAGGACATAGTCTTGGTAGCTGCCTCTGAGCAGCGACAGGAAGTTCAGCCTGGACTTGGAGGGCGTGGTGCGGAAATTGGTGAACTGCGCCCCGCCGATCTGAGTCGTATGGAAATTGGAGCGCGCATGGCGGGCGCCGGTATCGTCGACGGTGATGTAGGGGGCCGAGACCAGTCCGGCATGCAGCACCGCTGCGTCCTCGGCAGCAAAGCCGTCCAGTCCCTTGGTCACAAGCCGCACGACTTGCCGCTTGGAGACGCTGACGCCGACATCGTTCAGCAATGTCGTCAGTCGCTCCATCGTCACCTGTCCTTGCGCGGGCAGCATAAGGCAAAGCCGTCTCAGATTTGGTCCGTAGCCGCCGACGACTCCTTGCGGTAACGGTGCAAGCACCATCTTGCCGTCCGGGGTGATCCAGCATTCACGTCGGTAATGGACGAGCTCAGCTGTGACAATCAGGTCGCGCACATGGCAGCTTTTGTATCCCTTGAAGCGAGAGCCGGGCGGAACATCGACGCGCAGGATTTCCTCCCGGCTCACCCGCTTTAGGTCGAGCTTTGGGCCGCGCGGCTTCTTCCTGGCCGCGGGCAGATCGTCGCGTTTGTTATTCGTCGCCTTCTCCATGCCCGACGGTCGAAACGGCGGTCGGGGTGGCAGATTTTTCAGCCGCGCGATCTCGTCGCGCAAAAGCTGGTTCTCGACCTTGAGGCGGGCGTTCTCCTGGCGAAGTGCTTCATTGTCTTCACCCAGGGTGGCGTTTTCGACACGAAGGTTTTTGACCTCTGATGAGAGCTCGCGGACCTCATCGGCCAGGCCCGTCACGAGCTCGCGCAACGCCTTCAGCGAAAGCGTGTCGGCATATTCGGGCGAGGCAAGTCGCTTCTTCGGCATGAGCGAAAGGAATCATGATTTGCCCCCATCGCGGAATCCCACCCACGACTCCGACCTCCCACATCTCCTGCTTATGCACAGGTCTCGCATCACGTCGGCGAAAAGTCCGCCACCCAATCTGCCCCGTTTACGCAAATCCTCGAATATCCGGATCAGCGTCAGTCGCTCACGTGAAGCTTTGGCTTCATTGTTCAGCAGCAGTTGATCGAGCTGATCGCGCCAGGGACCGAGCTTCGGCTGTGGCTGGCGGGTCCGCTCGTGTTTGAACTCCGTCTCATCGGTGCGCAGAACCTTCCGCACCACTTTCCGCGATATGCCGAGTTCACGGCAGATCGCCTTGATCGACTTGCCCTGCACGAGCGCAAGGCGGCGTATCTTCGCAATCGTCTCCACAACAAGCATCCAAATAAAAAGCCTCCGAATGAAACCGGAGGCTGTTGTAACCCCATCGCAGATGGGGGTCCCGTTTGGACGCCGATCACCCCATTTGCGGGGTCCTTCTTCCATGCCTAATCACAATCAGCCCGCAGCACGCCGACCTGTATTTCCAAGAGATCGGTTTCCGCTGGTCACAGCGCATTGTAACCGGCCAGGTTGTTCGGAAAACCCGAAATGGCAGGGAACGGATGAAAACCCTGTGGTCGCGAGTGCCGCCGGCGCTGCAATTGCTACAGGTGTTCCGCGCTGCTACCGGTCGGCAAATGCGCAGAAGTCCGGATGGACCGCACAAAACCTGAACATAGGAGAAAAAGCCCAGGACCCCAGGAGGGTGACCTCCTATTCGCCGCTCACAGCTGCATATTCATACTGTAGCCTGATTTATGCCTCCGAATCACAGTTTATAGCCTGATATTTGAGTCGCCATATCATATCATAGCCTGAGTCATGATCTTGAATATCAGACTGCGTTCTGATATCTGTGACCTCAGGATCAGCTCACAATCTGAGAGTTCTGGATGAAAAGCGACAGTCGAAAAAGGGGACGCCTCCGGCTAGATGAAAGACTTTGGGCGCTTCAACCAATCGACCGGTTCAAGGCGCCGCCGAAAGGATGGGTGCGCGCACTGCGTGACGCGCTCGGGATGACGGGTGCACAGCTTGGCACCCGCATTGGCGTGCGGCCCCAAACCGTAGAAGCCATAGAGAAGTCGGAAGCCGCCGGCACGATTCAGCTGAACACCTTGCGTCGCGCAGCCGAGGCGCTCGATTGCACGCTCGTCTACGCACTCGTTCCCAACAGCTCACTCGAGGCGGTCGTCGAGGCACGCGCGCGGAAAATAGCAACACGCGAGCTTCAGCGCGTCGCGCATACAATGCGGCTCGAAGCCCAGGGCACAGACGATGCAGCCTTCGAATCCCGAGTCCAGGCGTACATTCGCGACAGGCTCTCCGACCGCGACCTCTGGAACGACCCATGACAGACCTGTTTCAGGAGCCTGAAGACGCGACACCCCTCGAACCGCATGAGCGTGAGGGACTTTTGCAGACATGGATTACGCACCGCCGTGATCTCAACGAAGCTGAGCAGGAGAATATCGTCGAGGGCGCGACCTGGGCACGGGGTCGCCGACGCGCGCCGCTTGAGCGAATGCTTAGCGAGAACTTCATGAGAACGCTGCACAAGCGAATGCTTGGCGACGTCTGGGAATGGGCAGGCGCGTTCCGAATGACGGAACGCAATATCGGCGTCCAAGCCTACCGCATCGGAATGGAGCTCGCGAGCCTATTGAGCGACGTCCGCTATTGGATCGAGCACCAGACATTTACGGCGGATGAGATTGCGATAAGATTTCACCATCGCCTGGTCGCCATTCACCCTTTTCCAAACGGAAACGGCCGCCACGCCCGATTAGCAGCCGACCTTCTAATCGAACGCCTGGGTGGAGAACGTTTCAGTTGGGGCGGCGGAACTCTCGCTGATGTTGGTGAACTGCGAACCCGCTACGTCGCAGCCCTACGCGCAGCGGATAATCATGATCTCGCGCCATTGTTGGAATTTGCGCGGACTTGAGAGGCACGGCCTCCGCGCATTGCTCGCCTTGACCGGAATCGAACCGGCGATGCCACCACACTGACCGCCAAACGACACGGGTCGCTGCAGGGCTATACAGATTTCCGATCCAGGAGACCCATCAACATCGCGGTCGTGAGTTCACGTACACCGAAGGTGTCATTTGGATCCGAAAAGCCGGCTGTCCCGCGGATCGATCCGACGGAAAAGACGTACCCGCTACCGCTATCGACCGGTTTCCGACGGCAATAGATAGTAGGACGGCCAGCGTGATCTCGCGGCAGCAACGTGACGTCAATCGGTCGCCCGACCCCGTTCTTAAGATAACGGCAATCGCGTCCTCGAGGACTTGTGGCAGGCCGGGGACATTTAGTCCAACAAAAGTCAGAAAAGTCGTAGGAATTGGTGGTGTCCCGCGACATCGTTGACAAAAATGACGCAGCAAACCTTTGTTCGAGATTTGCCTCGCGCGCCTCGTAGCCCCACATCCCAGCCGGGTTCCAGCCGATACTTTATGCGATCATTTCGGCCCAGAAGTGCGTTTGGGGATTGGCAAGGAGCGGTAATTGCCAAACAGTGATGAAGGTGAACTTTGAAATGCCAAGCCCAAAAACCAACTGGACTAAACCCTGGTGGAAGCCGGTCCTGATCGACGCCTGCGTCGTGCTCGGAATAGCCCAGGTGATCGGCAGCATTGTTGTGTATTTCGCTTATCGATAACGCGGGCGGGGCGGTGCTCATGGCGTCGAAATGTCAGTGGCACATTGGCCTCGCGATAAATGTGGACGGGCGGTAATCAGCGGAATCGAGCGTGCAGAGGCCGCTTCGTTGACTTCTCGATCGTCTGGTCGATGCATTACGAAGGGTGGCTGAGCCTGGCACGGTCCTTCAGATCCACATGTCCCGTTCAGCAAGAGACGCACGGTCCATCCAGAACGCGGGCGAAGATTCCGACCGGGGCCCTCCAAATGCGCTGCGCGCGGTGCCTGTCTCGACGCGCAAGTGCCAGTTCCTTCGTGGCAGGGCAGACGCTCTGCGACAAAATGGATGATAGGCTGACCCGCCTCGGGAACCTTCAACCCACGGCTAACGTTGAATCGGTAAGGTGAAGCGGTTGACCGCTGATCGCAAGTGACTGGTGAGCCGGTTGGACCGAGCGTCGGCTTTCAACCGCTTTTCGATCGGAGATGAGCATGTCCTTTCGAGATATCGTAGTATATCTGGATGCGGGGGCAAACACCGCCGGTCGCGTCCGTACGGCAGGCGATCTCGCCACAAGATACAGTGCCAGGCTTATCGGGGTCGACATCAGCACGAAGGCGGCTCGTGAAGAAGACAGTGGTGATGCTGCACTGGCCATCCAACAGCAATTCGAGACAGCCCTGCAGGCAATGAATGTCGACTTCACGTATCGAAAGGCCTCGCCGGATGCGCGGACGCCGGAGGAACTATTCTCCCATTCTGCCGACCTACTGGTCGCCACGCAAACCAACCCCGCCGACAGCCGCCTCTCCAATTCGGCCGTCCCGGAGACCGTGCTGCTCGGCTCAGGGGTCCCTATGCTGGTACTCCCCGCTGGGTGGAAAGGCGAAAAACCAATAGGGACCAACATTGTTGTCGCCTGGAATATGAGTCGCGAGGCAACCCGCGCCGTTCACGACGCCCTGCCACTTTTGAGAACTGCGCAAAGCGTCTATCTGTTCGTGTTCGCTCCCAACTACGGTGACGACAACGAGGACGTTCAGGATATGAAAGCGCACCTGGAACGCCACGGCGCCAAGGTCATTTTGGCAGGTTGGCGCGACCGCGGCGAAACGGATATGACCAGCGCATTGTTCGCAAACCTCGATCGGGAAGATGCCGACCTCATCGTGTGTGGGGCTTACAGCCATTCGCCCTTTTCTGAAGCCGTGTTCGGTGGCGTGACCAAGATTCTACTGAGCAACATTTCCATGCCGGTGCTGATGTCCCACTGAGCCGCGTTCGATCAGCTTTACTGCGAGCAATTCGCGGCTTGTTGGCATTTCGCGGTTAGCCGCTGGTTCCTCTACGGCGTCGACTCATAAACTTTGGCACCATATTCTTGTTGCGACGAGCTTTACGGCGGCGAGGTAGTTTTCCGGGCGTTTGTCATATCGGGTTGCGATGCCTCGGAACTGCTTGATCCTGTTGAAGAACCGTTCCACGAGATTGCGTTGCCGATAGACCCAGCGCGAAAACACGAAAGAGCCCTTGCGATTACGCTTCGGCGGGATGTTGGCCCAGGCCTTTCGCTCGGCGGCCTTAGCCCGAATGGCATTCGTGTCATAACCCTTGTCGGCCAGCAGGATGTCCCCCTCGCCAAGCTCATCCGTCAGCGCGTCGGCTTCGGCACAATCGGCGATCTGTCCACCAGTCAGACGCAGATTGACCGGGCGACCTTCGGCATCGACGAGCGCGTGGATTTTGCTCGTAAGCCCGCCGCGGGAACGTCCCATGCCACCATCGTCTCCATCCCCTTTTTTCCCGTGGCCGCGTGCTGGTGAACGCGGACACAGGTCGAGTCGATCATGACGATGTCGCCATCGTAGGCCTTGGACACCGCTTCAAGAAGCCGATCCCATA
>NZ_FMXF01000038.1:0-55756 GCF_900103435.1 Sinorhizobium sp. NFACC03 | reverse complement strand
CGCAGGCAATGGTCGGTGACAGACAGCAGCGTGTTGGCATCCGGCGGCAGGTAGACGCGGATGACGTCAGCCTTCTTGTTGACGACGTGATCGATGAAGCCGGGATCCTGATGGCTGAAGCCGTTGTGGTCCTGCCGCCAGACATGGGAACTCAGGAAGTAGTTCAGCGACCCGACGGGCCGGCGCCAGGGAATTTCGTTGCAGACTTTCAGCCACTTGGCATGCTGGTTGAACATCGAATCGATGATGTGGATGAAGGCTTCGTAGCAGGAGAAGAAGCCGTGGCGGCCGGTCAGCAGATAGCCTTCGAGCCAGCCCTGGCACTGGTGTTCGCTGAGCACCTCCATGATGCGGCCGTCCGGTGAGAGGTGGTCGTCCTCCGGATAGATTTCGGCCATGTAGCAGCGATTGGTGACCTCCAGCACGTCCTGCCAGCGGTTCGAGTTGTTTTCATCCGGACTGAACAGGCGGAAGTTCCTGGCGTCCATGTTGGATTTCATCACGTCGCGCAGGAACTTGCCCATGACGCGGGCCGCTTCCACATTGGTCCCGCCGGGACGGGGAACCTCGACGGCATAGTCCCGGAACGCCGGCATCTTCAGGTCACGCAGCAACAGGCCGCCATTGGCGTGCGGATTGTCGCTCATGCGGCGATGCCCCGTTGGCGCGAGCGCTGCGATCTCCGGCTTCAGCCGGCCTTGATCGCTGAAAAGCTCCTCGGGGCGATAGCTCTTCATCCATTGCTCGAGGATGCGGATGTGCTCGGGCTTGTCCATCTCGCCCATCGGCACCTGGTGCGCCCGCCAGTAGTCCTCGCATTTCTTGCCGTCGATCTCGGGGGGGCAGGTCCAGCCCTTCGGCGTGCGGAAGACGATCATCGGCCAGGCCGGCCGCTTCAGATTGCCCCTCACGCGGGCATCGTCCCAGATCCGCCGGATCTCGGCCATCGCCGTATCGAGCACAGCGGCGAGTTGCTGATGCACGCTTGCCGGATCATGCCCTTCGACGAAGTAGGGCTTGTAGCCCATGCCCTCGAAGAACTTCTGCAACTCGTCGCGCGGAATGCGGGCGAGGAAGCACGGATTGGCAATCTTGTAGCCGTTCAGGTGCAGGATCGGCAGCACGCAGCCGTCGCGGGCAGGGTTCAGGAACTTGTTGCTCTGCCAGCCTGTCGCAAGCGGCCCGGTCTCGGCCTCACCGTCGCCGACCACGCAGGCGACGACGAGGTCCGGGTTATCGAAGGCGGCACCGTAGGCATGGCTCAACGCGTAACCGAGTTCGCCGCCCTCATGGATGCTGCCGGGCGTTTCCGGCGCCACATGGCTCGGGATGCCACCTGGAAAGCTGAACTGCTTGAAGAGCCGCTGCATGCCCTCGGCATCTTCACCGATGTTCGGATAGAACTCGGTGTAGGTCCCTTCGAGATAGGCATGCGCCACCAGCGACGGCCCGCCGTGCCCCGGCCCGATGATATAGATCATGTTGAGGTCGTCGCGCTTGATCACGCGGTTGAGATGCACATAGAGCATGTTGAGGCCGGGCGACGTGCCCCAGTGGCCGAGCAGGCGCGGCTTGATGTGTTCGCGTTTCAGCGGCTCGCGCAGGAGCGGATTGTCGAGCAGATAGATCTGGCCGACAGAAAGGTAGTTCGAGGCGCGCCAATAGGCGTCCATCAGGCGGAGTTCGTCTGCCGACAATGGCGTTGTTGAATGCGAGCTCCCGGATGCCGTCTCTTTCATCGATACCGTTTCAGGCGAAACCATCTGAACCTCCCGATCATTAGGACATTGCCTGGATTTCTCCGACTTGCAGTCGTGCAAGCCACTGCAGTCTCTTGAATTCGCTACGGTCGTTGCTGTTTGCCGGCGACGGGCAGAATGATGGAACACCTGTCTTCGGACGACAGCGGCTGGGATCGTCTTGCCAACTCGGTGTCGCGAACACCTGCGTGTCGCGGCACAATTAAAAGGGGCGCTATTGCGGATATGGTTCCGAGAAATGCTCGACCACGCCCCGAACGCCGCGGACATTTTCGGCAACGATCCGTGCGGCCCTCCGGCACTCGGCCGTCTCCACGTTGCCCCAGAGATGAACGATGCCATCGGTCACGGCGACCTTCACATCCAGACCTTCGAGGCCGGTGTTCTCGCCGAGGCGCACAAGAATGCTGCGCCGGATCGCTTCATCACCCGCGGCCGTCTCGTCCTGCTTTGCTGACAACACCGCCTGCAACAGATCGGCGCGGCTGACGATACCGACCAGCACGCCGTTCCTGAGAACGGGAAGGCGCTTGATGCCACGTTCCTGCATCAGCGCCGCCACCCGCGCGAGCGGCGCATCCTCGTCGATGGTAACGGGATCGGCTGTCATGGCGTCGCCCACCCTCCAGGAGGATCGGCGTATATAGGCGTGGGCCCTGTCATCGGCCGCAAGCGTCACGTCCGCCAGCGGTCCGCCGCCACCGAGTTCCGTCCGCCGGATCAAGTCGCCCTCGCTGATCAACCCAATGAGATGGCCTTCATCGTCAACGACCGGAAGGCCGCTGACGTGATTGTCGAACATAATCCGGGCTGCCTGTCTGACGCTGTTGTCAGGCGAAAGCCTGACGATCTTTGTCGTCATCACATCTTTGACGCGCATGTCGATCCAACTCCGAAAAGGACCTTGGTACCGTCATTAGCGGGCGTAAGGTAAACCTATCGCGGCGGTTCGACAACCTGTTCGTGGGGGAGATGTTCGAGTTGGGCGCTGGCGCTGGCAGAACCCATGCTGCAGCTTCTAGTCGAGCGCAAACACTCGTGCACAGCCCGATTGGATTTAACTAGCTCTCGGCGCGCGCGGTTGTGTTCTGGTGGAGCCGAAGGGAGTCGAACCCTCGACCTCCGCAGTGCGATTGCGGCGCTCTCCCAACTGAGCTACGGCCCCATTACATCCAGTCAACACGACACGCGCCGAGCATGTCAATACACTTGAGACGACGCGCCTGGTTGGACATCATTGCGCGAAGCGACGCGCTCGATCGGTTCGTCGGGCGATCCGTTTCAAAACCGTTTCTTCGAAAGTAGCGGGCAGACGCGCCATTTCCGCTCGGGGCCCTCATCGACGCGCGCCGCTGTATGTTACAGTAGGTCACGCCCCCAAGCGCGGGGAGCCATTGTCGAACTATGCTCGCGGGTTTACGCTGATGCGTAACGAAAGCACCGCCCGAACCTCGCTGAAATTCTGGCGGTGCGTGTCAACGATGAGATGACGCCCGAATCCCGGCCGCGAACGTCCATGGCGCCCGGATGAATGTGGAATTCTTCTGTATCCGACATGGGCGCCTGCCGGCTCCGCACTTCCCTTAATGGGCCTCTCCGTAGGCCCGGCGATTTGGAGGAGGATTAGCAATGGCCCAGACGATGAAGGCCGCCGTCGTTCGGCAGTTCCGCACGCCCCTTGTGATCGAGGAGGTGGCGGTGCCGACGCCGCAACCTGGGCAGATCCTCGTCAAATATGAAGCAACGGGCGTCTGCCACACCGACCTCCATGCAGCAAATGGAGACTGGCCGGTAAAGCCTAGCCCGCCGTTTATTCCGGGACACGAGGGCGTCGGCTATGTTTCGGCAGTGGGTGCCGGTGTCAAAAGAGTGAAAGAGGGGGACAGGGTCGGCGTTCCCTGGCTTCACAGCGCATGTGGATACTGCCCGCATTGCCGCACCGGTTGGGAAACACTGTGCGCATCACAGTCGAACACCGGATATTCCGTCGACGGAACATTTGCCGAGTATGGACTGGCGGATCCCGACTTCGTCGGCAGCCTGCCCACCGGGCTCGAGTTCGGCCCTGCTGCGCCGGTTCTTTGCGCCGGAGTGACCGTTTACAAGGGATTGAAGGAAACGGAAGTCCGCCCCGGCGAATGGGTCGCCGTCTCCGGCATCGGTGGCCTTGGCCACATGGCTGTGCAGTACGCAAAGGCGATGGGCATGCATGTCGTCGCCGCGGACATCTTCGACGACAAGCTGGCACTTGCAAAGCAGCTAGGCGCCGACATTACAGTCAACGGCAAGGCGAAGGATGCCGTAGAGCAGGTAATCAAGGCGACCGGCGGCGTGCATGGGGCGCTCGTAACTGCGGTTTCACCTGCTGCAATGGAACAGGCGTTCGGATTCCTGCGATCACGCGGCACGATGGCGCTCGTCGGCCTTCCCCCTGGGATGATCTCCGTGCCGGTATTTGAAACGGTGCTCAAGCGCATAACGCTGCGCGGATCGATCGTCGGCACCCGCCAGGATCTGGAGGAATCGCTGCAGTTTGCCGCTGAAGGCAAGGTCGCGCCGCATTTCTCATGGGACAGCCTCGAGAACATCAATGAGATCTTCCACCGGATGGAGGCCGGCAAGATCGACGGGCGCATCGTCATGAGCCTGCAGTAGCTGGCCCAGCCGTGCCCGTCCGGTCGAGAGGCCCCGCTTCGTTTCCGCCAAAGGAACGGTGCCGCATCGATCGATGGGAATAGCGGGCCCATGCCCGGAGTGGAGAATGTATTGCGCACCCAAACTGCGCGCCTCCTCAAATCGCCGTCCTCACCAGGGCCGTTTGGCGAAATGCCCGGAGACCTTTTGCAGAAAGGAAATGGCAATGAGCAAGGGCATGTTCTCGGATCAGCACGGTCTGTCCAGACGAGATCTCCTGCTGGTGGCAGGGACTGCGGCGGCCACGCTCGCCACATACAGCCAGGCTGCCCGGGCAGCACCGGGCGGAGGCACCCTTGTGATCGATGAGGTGAAGCAGGGCGAGGACGTCTTTGCCTATATCAGCAGGATCAAGGGCGGTTTTGACGAGACGACCTATCGGCAGGTGCTGGGGTGTGCGAACGCGTTCAAGGAAGGAGATCAGACGATCGGGGTGGTGGCGGAAAATGACACATCGCGAACGAACGCCCGGACCCTTCTGGCAAGCACGAAGATCGGAGACCTTCACCAGCGCCCGCTGCTTGAGGACGATCTGCAAAGGCTGATCTGGCAGACAACGGACCAGGCCCAGCACGAAAAGGTCAAAGACTGGACCATGGGCCAGCTGAAGGAGTTTCTCCTGACTGCATCGGAAGAAGAGATCAAAGGCATCATGAATGGGCTGACCAGCGATACGATCGGTTGCGTGCCGAAACTGATGAGCAACGAAGAGCTTATCTCCGTCAGCCAAAAGATCTTCAACGTCATGCCCGGCACCAAGTTGGGGGCCAAGGGGTATATGGGCGCGCGTATTCAGCCGAATTCGCCAACCGACCACCCCGACGACATCATGTGGCAGGTCTTCGACGCATTCTCCTATGCGACTGGCGACATCGTCATCGGCACCAACCCGGTGGACAGTACCGTCAACAGCGTCGTCACGGTGGAACGTGCCCTCAAGGATATCGTCGATACCTTCAAGCTTGTTGACGTCATTCCCTGGTGCGTGCTCGCCCACATCGACGTTCAGGCCGAGGTGAGCGAGAGCTTCCCCGGAACGGTTTCCACGGTGTTCCAGAGCCTCGCAGGAACGGATGATTGCAACAAGATCTTCGACATCACCAATGAGAAGATCCTGAAATATGCAAGCGCGAAGGCAGGGGAAAGATATGGCCTCTACTTCGAGACCGGGCAGGGCTCGGAATTCACCAACGGCGTGGCAAACGGCGTCGACATGATGGTGCTTGAGTCTCGAAAGTATGGCTTCAGCAGAGCGGTCAGCATGGAGCTTGCGAAGGTGCAGCCCAAGGGCGCATGGCTCCATGTCAACGATGTTGCCGGCTTCATCGGGCCGGAGGTCTTCAAGAGTCGCGAACAACTCGTACGGTGCTGCCTCGAAGACATGGTCATGGGCAAGCTCCATGGGCTGACCATCGGCCTCGATATCTGCACCACCCTGCATATGACTGTCAGCCTGGACGATCTGGATTGGTGCCAGGACCAGATCATGCCGGCCAATCCGGCCTACCTAATTGCTCTGCCCACCAAAAATGACCCGATGTTGAGCTATCTCACGACCGCGTTTCAGGATCACGTGCGCGTACGGGAGAAATTTGGCTTCAAGGTCAACGATGCGATGTGGGATTTCTACAAACGCATCGGGATCGTCGGCAACGACAACAGCTACACGTCAAACTACGGGGATCCCCTCTGGGTCTACTATCAGTACCGCCTCGCCAAGGGTGACAAGCGGCCAAAGGAAACTGTCTACGCCGAAGGCAGGCAGATGATGATGGAGGTCGAAGCGAGAGGCGTCGACCTGGCGACGGGCCACGGAGAGAAGATCTGGGATCTCAACCCTGCGCTCGCGACGAAAGTAAGGGGTCTATATGACGACGCCAAACAATCTCTTTGGGCCGAACTTACGCCGGAGTTTATCGCTGCCGTGCCCGGCGTCGTCCCGGTTCGCACCCTGTCCAAGGACCGAAACGACTACATTGCGCACCCGACCACCGGTGAAACGCTGAGCCCGGATTCCATCAAGGAGATTGAGCGGGTAAGGGCTTCGTGGAAGGCCGACATGCCCAAAGGTCAGATCGTCATATCGGACGGTCTCAATGCCAAGGCCATCATGGATGACGGGCATCTAGCGCCTTACCTCGAAGAGATGCGAAGGTTGCTTGGAGACGCCGGTGTCACGGTGAGCGACAAGAACATCCTGGTGACCAGCGGCAGGGTGCGGGCCGGCTACAGGATCGGCGAGATGCTCTTTAAGGATGCCGACCCCAACAGTTTCCGCGGAATTCTCCACATCATCGGCGAGCGGCCCGGAACCATGCACCACGCCTACTCGGTCTATATCACCGTCGCCAAAGGCAAGCGTTGGGCTGAGAAGGACATCGATCACGACATGACGAAACTGGTCAGCAACGTCGCCGATACCGCGCTTGCACCTAAAGAGGCGGCGAGGGAGACCCTGACCATCATCCGGGAGATCATCGGCAAGGATGTGAACGGCAGCCGACGATATGGATGATCGCGCATCGTGCTGCAGGACAGCAGAGCGGTATCTGCCGTGGGAGCGGCAACAGCGGCGTCAGCTTTGCACACAAGCACGACAGGACGCGCTGACTGACCGAGTCACGTCCCATCCACGAAAAAACCCAGGGGCACGGCTCAAACGCCCCTGGGCAAAATTCTGGTCGGGGGACAGTCACGCGTTCCATGAAAACCGCGTGACTGATTGATACGTCACCACAACCACCATCTCGGTGGAGCAGGTTAGCTGCAGCCGCTCGTCGCACCGCAGGTGTCGCACTTCTCGCAGGTGCCGTTGCGCACCATCGTGAAGTTCTGGCACTCGGTGCACATGTTGCCGGTGTAGCCCTGCATGATCGAGCGGGCGCGGCGCTCGGCCTCCACCTTTTTGGCGTCCGTCTTGGCCGATGCCGCTTCGGCGGCTGCCTTGTCGGAGAAGAGAGCCGTCACTTCCGTAACCGTCTCAGCCGTTTCCTCGGCAATCTCTTCGGCCAATTCCGCCGCACGTTCTTCGTAATCGCGCTTGAAGGCGACGATTTCGGAGGTCGCGATGGCGGTTGTCGTCTCGATCTTGCGCACCGTGTTGCCGGCGATCGCCGTTACGGTTGCGCCAGAAGAGGCGCGGGCAGGAGCAGCCGTTGCCGAGCCCTTCGGCTCGCCGGCGCGTTCGGCCGTGCCACCGACGATGGTCGGCTTGTAGCCACGGGTCCAGCCTGTCGAAATCAGGTTGGTCTTGCCTTCCTGGATCCCCTTGCCGAGCGCCGTGTTGCTGAAATCGGACGTGTCGACATGGGCGAGGTCGTGGCGGCCGAGATAGGAGACGGCGAGTTCGCGGAAGACGTAGTCGAGGATCGACGTCGCGTTCTTGATCGCATCGTTGCCCTGGACCATGCCGGCCGGCTCGAACTTGGTGAAGGTGAAGGCCTCCACATATTCTTCGAGCGGCACGCCATATTGCAGGCCGAGCGAGATGGCGATGGCGAAGTTGTTCATCATCGCACGGAAGGCAGCGCCTTCCTTGTGCATGTCGATGAAGATCTCGCCGAGGCGGCCATCACCGAATTCGCCGGTGCGCAGATACACCTTGTGACCACCGACAACGGCCTTCTGGGTGTAGCCCTGGCGGCGGTTCGGCAGCTTTTCGCGGGCGCGGATCACCTTTTCGATGACGCGCTCGACGATCTTTTCGGTGATGGTCACGGCCTGGGCGGCGGCCGGCGCCTGGATCAGATCCTCCAGCGCATCCTCGTCCTTGTCGTCCTCGATCAGCGAGGCGTTCAGCGGCTGCGACAGCTTGGAACCATCGCGGTAAAGGGCGTTCGCCTTCAGCGCCAGCTTCCAGGAAAGCATGTAGGCGTTCTTGCAGTCCTCGACGGTCGCCTCGTTCGGCATGTTGATCGTCTTGGAGATGGCGCCCGAGATGAACGGCTGGGCAGCCGCCATCATGCGGATGTGGCTTTCGACCGAGAGGTAGCGCTTGCCGATCTTGCCGCAGGGGTTAGCGCAATCGAAGACCGGCAGGTGCTCGTTCGTCAGGAACGGCGCGCCTTCAAGCGTCATCGCGCCGCAAACGTGGATGTTGGCTGCTTCGATGTCCTTCTTCGAGAAGCCCATATGGTCGAGGAGGTTGAAGTCCATCGCGCCGAGCTGCTCGTCGGTGACCTTCAGCGTGCCCTTGAGGAAGTCGGCGCCCAGCGTCCACTGGTTGAAGACGAACTTGATGTCGAAGGCACTCTTCAACGCGGCGTTGACCGCTTCGACCTTCTCGTCGGTGAAGCCCTTGGCCTTCAGCGTTGACGGGTTGATTGCCGGCGCCTGGTTCAGGTTGCCATGGCCGACGGCGTAAGCCTCGATCTCGGCGATCTGGCTTTCGCTATAACCGAGCGAGCGCAGCGCTTCCGGTACGGCACGGTTGATGATCTTGAAGTAGCCGCCGCCGGCGAGCTTCTTGAATTTCACCAGCGCGAAGTCGGGCTCGATGCCGGTCGTATCGCAGTCCATGACGAGGCCGATCGTGCCGGTCGGCGCGATGACGGTTGCCTGGGCGTTGCGGTAGCCGTGCTTTTCGCCGAGTTCCAGCGCCTTGTCCCAGGCGCTCATGGCGTGGATGACGAGGTCCTGGTCCGGATTGTCGCCATGGATGAGGGCGACCGGGTTGACCGAGAGCGCCTCGTAGCCGGTCGTCTCGCCATAGGCGGCGCGGCGATGGTTGCGGATGACGCGCAGCATGTTGTCGCGGTTCGGGGCAAAGCCCGGGAACGGACCCAGCTTCTCGGCCATTTCGGCCGAGGTGGCGTAGGAAACACCAGTCATGATCGCCGTCAGCGCGCCGGCGATGGCGCGGCCTTCGGCGCTGTCATAGGGAATGCCCGAGGACATCAGCAGGCCGCCGATGTTGGCATAACCGAGGCCGAGCGTGCGGTATTCGTAGGAGAGTTCGGCAATCTCGCGGGACGGGAACTGCGCCATCATGACCGAGACTTCAAGGACGACGGTCCACAGGCGGACGGCGTGCTCGTAGTCGGCGATGTTGATGCGCTTGGTCGCCGCATCCTTGAACATCATCAGGTTCAGCGAGGCGAGGTTGCAGGCGGTGTCGTCGAGGAACATGTACTCCGAGCACGGGTTCGACGCGCGGATCGGGCCGGCGGCCGGGCTCGTGTGCCAGTCGTTCATCGTCGTGTTGAAGTGCAGGCCCGGATCGGCGGACGCCCAGGCGGCGTAGGAGATCGACTCCCAGAGGTCACGGGCCTTCAGCGTCTTCATCACGCGGCCGTCCTTGCGGGCGGTCAGCTGCCAGTCGCCATCGGCTTCGACGGCGCGCAGGAAGTCGTCCTTGATCGAGACCGAGTTGTTGGAGTTCTGGCCGGAAACCGTGAGATAGGCTTCCGAATCCCAGTCGGTGTCATAGGTCTTGAATTCGAGGTCCTTGTAGCCCTGCTTGGCGAACTGGATGACGCGCTGGACGTAGTTTTCCGGAACCAGCGCCTGCTTGGCGGCGCGGATCTCGCGCTTCAGCGCCGGGTTCTGCTTCGGGTCGTAGCAGGCGTCGTCGGTGCCGTCGCAGTTGACGCAGGCCTTCATGATCGCCTTCAGATGCTTGGCGACGACCTTGGAACCGGTGACAAGCGCAGCGACCTTCTGCTCTTCCTTGACCTTCCAGTTGATGTATTCCTCGATATCCGGATGGTCGATATCGACAACGACCATCTTGGCGGCGCGGCGGGTGGTGCCACCCGACTTGATGGCGCCGGCGGCGCGGTCGCCGATCTTCAGGAACGACATCAGGCCGGAGGACTTGCCGCCGCCCGAGAGCTTTTCGCCTTCGCTGCGCAGATGCGAGAAGTTGGAGCCGGTGCCCGAGCCATACTTGAACAGGCGCGCTTCACGCACCCAGAGGTCCATGATGCCGCCTTCGTTGACGAGATCGTCAGCGACCGACTGGATAAAGCAGGCATGCGGCTGCGGATGCTCGTAGGCCGACTTCGACTTGGTCAGCTTGCCGGTGAAGGGATCGACATAGAAGTGGCCCTGGCCGGGGCCATCGATGCCATAGGCCCAGTGCAGGCCGGTGTTGAACCATTGCGGCGAGTTCGGCGCGACGCGCTGGGTGGCGAGCATGTAGGCGAGTTCGTCCTGGAAGGCGGAGGCGTCTTCTTCCGTGTCGAAGTAGCCGCCCTTCCAGCCCCAATAGGCCCAGGTGCCGGCCAGGCGATCGAAAACCTGGCGGGCATCGGTCTCGGAACCGTAGTGTTCTTCCTTGGGCAGAGCCTTCAGCGCATCCGTGTCAGGGACCGACCGCCAGAGGAAGGAGGGGACGTCGTTCTCCTCGACGCGCTTCATCTTGGCCGGAACGCCGGCCTTGCGGAAATACTTCTGGGCGAGAATGTCGGCCGCGACCTGGCTGAACTGAGCCGGAACGTCGATATCGGCTAGGCGGAAGACGATCGAACCATCAGGGTTCTTGATCTCACTCGTAGCCTTGCGGAATTCGATCTCCGCATAGGCGGATTGCCCGGCCTTGGTGAAACGACGTTCGATCTTCATTGTCCCTGGTCCTTCGTGTTGCCTAGCGCCCGCCACAGGCGCAATTGTCCCCGCCCGGCCGCGAGGGTCATCCCGCAGCCAGTCTCAGCTTCCGTCCTTGGAGAGAAACCCATAACTGGGTGACCCTGTATCTTGTGAGGTAGGCTGGCTGCAAGCACTAAATATAGTGTTAACAGCATCTTTATGCCAGCCAAATATTGCCCCAGCAGGCCCAAAAAATCGCACAGAAATCCTCACGGCGACCGCATGGTGAAATCCATGACTGCCGCCTGTCAGAACCGACGATTTGGTGAGATGAACCGGGCGCTAAACAATCCGGTCCGCCGCCGTCGCAACGTGAAATCCATTAACCGTGAATCGTCCGGGGGCGTCAAGGGGTGGTTTGTGACGGAAGTTTGAGCGCTAGATGTTGTGTGGACCGACTGTGGAAAACGGGGACATCGGCCAACCCCATGAAAATCAGGCACTTCCAGAGGTTGCCTGTGAGACTAACGCAACGGTCAGCGCCAGATCAAAAAATTGACGGGTAAAAAACCGCATAAAAACCATCCCCAACGGTACCCTCGGTTGCGCTTAGGAAAACGATATGGGGTGGCCGTGGTGATTCGCGCCTTACGCCTTGAGGCCGCTCGCCTTTTGGGTCGCGAACGGAGTATCGGCACTACCTATAGTGCTCTACACCATCCCGCTCCCGGCCGACGATACTGGCGCAGGTGCAAAGACTGGCAGGTTCGTGAGGGGTGAGCGGGATCAGCGGCACGCACTGATCCCGCCTTGGAACTCAATCGACGCGCTTCTGCAACTCGCGGGCACCATTCGGCGCATTCACCTTGCCCTCGGTGATGAAGTAGGCAAACACATCGCGCGGCTCTTTCTTGGCCTTGCGGTCCGGGGCGCTCTTCTCAAGCCCACTCGGTTCGTCGCCACTGGCAAAGCTCTTGGCGCGCTCGGCCCAGAGGTCGAGCTTGTCGGCCGCATAGCAGGTCTCGATATCGTCGCTGCCCTTCTGCAGACGCAGATAGACGAAGTCGGCGGTGACATCGGCGATCATCGGATAATCCGCATGTTCGGCGAGCACCACGGCAACGCCGTATTTCTCCAGCAGCGCCACGAACTCCAGAACCTGGAAGGTGGGATTGCGGACCTCGACCACATGGCGGAGCGGCAGCCCATCCTGTTTTGCCGGCAGAAGTTTCAGAAAACCCTCGAAGTCGTCAGGTTCAAACTTCTTCGTCGGCGCGAACTGCCAGAGGATCGGTCCGAGATGAGGCCCAAGCTCGGTCAAGCCCTGCGTCAGGAATCGCTCCATGGATTCACCGGCTTCCGAGAGAACCTTGCGGTTGGTGACGAAGCGGCTCGCCTTCAACGAAAAGATGAAATCCTCGGGCACTTCGGAGGCCCACTTGGCGAAGGTCTCGGGCTTCTGCGACGAATAATAGGTGCCGTTCACCTCGATCGCGCGAAGCTGCTTGCCGGCGTATTCGAGCTGGCGCTTCTTTGCCAGCGTGCTCGGATAGAAGGTGCCCTCCCAGGGCTCGAAGGTCCAGCCGCCGATGCCAACGCGGATCTTTCCGGATTTTGCCATGCCATCCTCCTCAACAACGGTCGTCGCTTGACCGCGTGCTTTCAGTCTTTGATCGATTTCGTCATGTCCACGAGTGTCCACCCTGGACGATAGGGATTGGGTCGGCGACCCGTTTCTTGAAATCCATAGGCGCGATAGAGCGCGATGTTTCGCTCCATTCGTGAATTGGTGTAGAGCCGCACCTCCGGCAAGCCCCACTCGACCGCCTTGCTGTCCAGGAATTTCAACAGTTCAATGCCCAGCCCCTGACCCTGACAGGCTGGCGCAACTGCAATGCTGAAAATCAGCAGGTGATCGGCGTGCCGCTCGAAAACGGCAAGGGCCGCGACAACGTCATCCTGCTCCCGAAGCCAAATCTCGCTGCGAAGAATGCGGGGCGCGTAGTCTTCGGTTACCGGGAGCGGCGGCCCGCCAAGCAGCGCCCGATAGGGCTCGTAGGCCGCCTCCGTGACGCTTTGCATCGCAGCCAGATCTTCCAAACGCGCAGGCCGCATCACAACGCGCTCACCTCTTCCGGTCGCTGATAGGCGCCGAGGCGTTCACTCCGCCGCCTCGACCTTTTTCATCGGCCGGCGATCGAGAAGTTCCTTCAGGAACTGGCCGGTATAGGAACGCTTCTCCTTGACCACCTCCTCAGGTGTGCCCTTGGCGATGACCTCGCCGCCACCATCGCCGCCCTCGGGACCGAAGTCGATGACCCAGTCGGCGGTCTTGATGACTTCGAGATTGTGCTCGATGACGACGACGGAATTGCCCTGGTTGACGAGCTCATGCAGAACTTCAAGAAGCTTGGCTACGTCATGGAAATGCAGCCCGGTCGTCGGCTCGTCGAGGATATAAAGCGTACGGCCTGTCGAACGTTTCGACAGTTCCTTGGCGAGCTTAACGCGCTGGGCTTCGCCGCCCGAGAGCGTGTTTGCCTGCTGACCCACCTTGATGTAGCCGAGGCCGACCTGGTTGAGCGTCACCAGCTTGTCGCGCACGGCCGGGACGGCGGCAAAGAACTCGACGCCTTCCTCGACCGTCATGTCGAGCACGTCGGCGATCGACTTGCCCTTGAAGTGCACATCGAGCGTTTCGCGGTTGTAGCGCTTGCCGTGGCAGACGTCGCAAGTGACGTAGACATCCGGCAGGAAGTGCATCTCGATCTTGATGACGCCGTCGCCCTGGCAGGCCTCGCAGCGGCCGCCCTTGACGTTGAAGGAGAAGCGGCCCGGCTGGTAGCCGCGCGTCTTTGCCTCCGGCAGACCGGCGAACCAGTCGCGGATCGGCGTGAAGGCGCCGGTATAGGTCGCCGGGTTCGAACGCGGCGTGCGGCCGATCGGCGACTGGTCGATGTCGATCACCTTGTCGATATGCTCGAAGCCGTCGATACGGTCATGCTCGGCCGGGTTCTCACGCGCCCCCATGATGCGGCGGGCGGCGGCCTTGTAGAGCGTTTCGATCAGGAAGGTCGACTTGCCGCCTCCGGAAACGCCGGTCACGGCGGTGAAGACGCCGAGCGGGATCGAGGCGGTGACGTTCTTCAGGTTGTTGGCGCGCGCGCCGACGACGGTGATTTCCTTTTTCTTCTTGGGCTTGCGGCGCTCGCTCGGAACCGCGACCGCAAGCTCGCCGGACAGATACTTGCCGGTCAGCGACTTCGGATTGGCCATGACGTCGGCGGGCGCCCCTTGCGCAATGACCTCACCGCCATGGATGCCAGCGGCCGGACCGATATCGACGACATAGTCGGCCGTCAGGATCGCATCCTCGTCATGTTCGACGACGATCACGGTGTTGCCGATGTCGCGCAGGTGGCGAAGGGTCTCGAGCAGGCGGGCGTTGTCGCGCTGGTGCAGGCCAATCGACGGCTCGTCGAGCACGTAGAGCACGCCCGTGAGGCCCGAGCCGATCTGCGACGCAAGCCGGATGCGCTGGCTTTCACCGCCCGAGAGCGTGCCGGAGTTGCGCGAAAGGCTGAGATATTCGAGGCCGACATCGTTGAGGAAGCGCAGGCGGTCGCGGATTTCCTTGAGGATGCGAACCGCAATCTCATTCTGCTTGGTGTTAAGATGCGCCGGCAGCGCTTCGAACCAGTCGCGCGCGATGCGGATCGACATCTCGGTGACCTGGCCGATGTGCAGCTTGTCGATCTTGACCGCAAGCGCCTCAGGCTTCAGCCGGAAGCCGGCGCAGGCCGGGCAGGGCGCCGCCGACATGTAGCGCTCGATTTCCTCGCGCGCCCAGGCGCTGTCGGTCTCCTTCCAGCGACGCTCCAGATTGGGCACGATGCCCTCGAAATTCTTGGTGGTGTTGTAGGAACGGGCGCCGTCCTCGTAGTGGAAGACGATCTTCTCTTCCGTCCCGTGCAGGATCGCATTCTGCGCTGCGGAGGACAGTTCGTTCCAGCGATTGCCGAGCTTGAAACCGAAGGCCTTGCCGAGCGCTTCGAGCGTCTGGTTGTAGTAAGGCGAGGAGGACTTGGCCCAGGGCGCAATCGCGCCGTCGCGCAGCGTCCGGTGCTCCTCGGGCACGATCAACGCCACGTCGATCTTCTGCTGGCTGCCGAGACCGTCACAGGTCGGGCAGGCGCCAAAGGGATTGTTGAAGGAGAACAGACGCGGCTCGATCTCGGAGATCGTGAAGCCGGAGACCGGGCAGGCGAATTTTTCCGAAAACAGCACGCGCTCATGAGTCTCGTTGAGCGACTTGTTGGCCGAGCCGCCGGCGGCCGTTTCTTCCGGCGGCAGCGGCTTGTCGGCAAACTCGGCCACGGCAAGCCCATCGGCCAGCGTCAGACAGGTCTCCAGGCTGTCGGCGAGGCGCGAGGCAAGGTCCGGCCGGACGACGACACGGTCCACCACCACATCGATGTCGTGCTTGTATTTCTTGTCGAGCGCCGGTACTTCGGCGATCTCGTAGAAGGTGCCGTCGACCTTGACGCGCTGAAAGCCCTTCTTCATCAGCTCGGCGAGTTCCTTCTTGTATTCGCCCTTGCGGCCGCGAACGAGCGGCGCAAGAATGTACAGGCGCGTGCCTTCGCCGAATTCCAGCACGCGGTCGACCATCTGGCTGACCGTCTGGCTTTCGATCGGAAGGCCCGTCGCCGGCGAATAGGGCACGCCGACGCGCGCGAAGAGCAGGCGCATATAGTCGTAGATTTCGGTGACCGTGCCGACCGTCGAGCGCGGGTTACGCGAGGTCGTCTTCTGTTCGATCGAGATCGCCGGCGACAGGCCGTCGATCTGGTCGACATCCGGCTTCTGCATCATCTCGAGGAACTGACGCGCATAGGCAGACAGGCTCTCGACATAGCGGCGCTGCCCTTCGGCATAGATCGTATCGAAGGCGAGCGAGGACTTGCCGGAGCCGGAAAGTCCGGTCATCACGATCAGCTTGTTGCGCGGCAGATCGAGGTCGATGCCTTTCAGATTGTGCTCGCGCGCACCACGAATGGAGATGGTCTTGAGTTCACTCATCGGAAGCCAGCTTTTGCATGTCGGTTGAAAGCCCCCTATGTAATGACGCTAACGCCCATGTCGAGGCGCAATCGGCAAAACAGGCGGCCAATTCGAGTCGGTTGACAGGATCATAGCCAAATACTAGAACAAAGAAAGAACAAATCGCCCATAAATCGACCAAATCTGTTGTGGATTATGTGCGAGGCGGGGCGTATCGGCGGCATCGGACCGCTAAGATGCGCGCTCTTGAAATTCCAAGCTGGGCCGGCGGCCCGGTGAAACCACGGGAAAAGCAACATGGCTGGAAGCGTCAACAAGGTAATCTTGATCGGAAATGTCGGGGCAGACCCGGAAATCCGGCGCACGCAGGACGGCCGGCCGATTGCCAACCTGCGCATCGCAACCTCGGAATCCTGGCGCGACCGCAACAGCGGCGAGCGCAAGGAAAAGACCGAATGGCACACGGTCGTCGTCTTCAACGAGGGCCTCTGCAAGGTCGTCGAACAATATGTGAAGAAGGGCGCCAAGCTCTATATCGAAGGCGCGCTGCAGACGCGCAAGTGGCAGGACCAGAACGGCAACGACCGTTATTCGACCGAAATCGTGCTGCAGGGCTTCAACTCGACGCTGACGATGCTGGACGGTCGCGGCGAGGGCGGCGGCTCCGGCGTCAGCCGCGGTGGCGGCGGCGACTTTGGCGGCAGCAACTACGGCGGTGGTTACGACGACTACGACCAGTCGCGCCAGTCTTCCGGTGGCGGCCGTTCGGGCGGTGGCCAGGGCGGTCAAGGCGGCCAGGGCGGTGGCTTCTCGCGCGACATGGACGACGACATTCCGTTCTGATCGCCCATCGATCAGTGTCGATCAGTATTGACGCAAAACGCCATGTCCTCTGGGACATGGCGTTTTTTGTTGTCCGTTCTCTTTGTCGCTCGTTCGGCGACAAAGGCGATCAGCCGCGGCTCTAAAGCGCCATTGCCGATTTGACGCCGTCGACAACGAACTGCACCGCCAGCGCCGCCAGGATGACGCCGAGCAGGCGCGTCAGGATGGCGCGGCCGGTGACACCGAGAAACCGGTCGATGCGCTCGGCGATGACGAGCGCAAGGAACAGGCTGAGCATAGACAGCGCGATGACGATCAAGAGTTGCGTGCGCTCGACCGCCGTCGGGAACGAGCCGGCGAGCAGGATCGTCGCGGAGATCGCGCCTGGCCCGGCAATCAGGGGAAGCGCGAGGGGAAAGACCGCGATGTTATGGATGTGATCCTTGGTGGTCGCGTTCTCGCCGGTCTTTTCCTTGCGTTCCTGCCGCTTCTCGAAAATCATCTCGAAAGAGATCCAGAACAGTAGAAGACCGCCGGCGATGCGGAAGGCGCCGATCGAGATGCCGAGCAGCCCGAGGATGCCGTTGCCGAACACGGCGAAGGCGGCAAGGATGAAGAAGGCGATCAGCGAGCCGCGCGTGGCCACCTGAAAGCGCTCCTGTCGGCTGAGACCGACCGTCAGACTTAGGAAGATCGGCGCGAGGCCGGGCGGATCGAGCGTGACGAGAAGCGTGGTGAGTGCATTGACCAGGAGGTCGACATTGAACATCCGTTTCCCCTTCCGGATTTCGCCCCGGGTTTTCCCGGTGGCATGAAGGCATTGTTAGGCAAGCGGCACGGGCTTGGGAAGAGGGCGGCAAACAAAGTCTCAGCAATGACTTAATGAGCAATCCCTTGCGGCAATCGGACCGCAAATGCGCGGCGTCGCGGCGATTGGCGGCAGGGGTCTTCCGATTTCCCGCGCGATGCCCTAGAAAAGCCTGCTCCGGCGGCAAAAGACTGTTCACAACTGCCGCATGGCTCTTCGGCTCCTGATCTGGACTGTCGAACGAATCATGCAGCGAATCAAAGCGTTACAGTGACATCTTCACAGGTTGGCGGGTGAACGGCGCGAAGGGCCGCAAATTGGCGCTTCCCGTGGCAATCCGCTATAAATATCCGACTGATTCTGAACAAAGATCGTGATCACCATTGACTGAGCAAAGCACTCCCGGCGGCGGAAAAACTCCGCCAGGCATCGAGCCGATTTCCATCATCGAGGAAATGCAGCGGTCCTATCTCGATTACGCGATGAGCGTCATCGTCAGCCGCGCGCTTCCCGACGTGCGTGACGGTCTGAAACCCGTGCACCGCCGCATCCTCTACGGGATGAGCGAGCTCGGCATCGACTGGAACAAAAAATACGTCAAATGCGCCCGCGTCACCGGGGACGTGATGGGTAAGTATCACCCGCACGGCAACGCAGCGATCTACGATGCGCTGGCGCGTATGGCGCAGGACTGGTCTCTCCGCCTGCCGCTGATCGACGGCCAGGGCAACTTCGGTTCGGTCGACGGCGACCCGCCGGCAGCCGAGCGCTACACCGAATGCCGCCTGCAGAAGGCGGCCCATACGCTGCTCGATGATCTCGACAAGGAAACCGTCGATTTCCGCGACAACTATGATGGCACGCTGAGCGAGCCGTCCGTCGTTCCGGCGAAGTTCCCCAACCTGCTCGTCAATGGCGCCGGCGGTATCGCCGTCGGCATGGCGACGAACATCCCGCCGCATAACCTGGTCGAAGTCATCGACGGCTGCATGGCGCTGATCGACAATCCGGCGATCGAACTGCCGGAATTGATGGAGATCATCCCGGGCCCGGACTTCCCGACCGGCGCATTGATCCTCGGCCGCTCCGGCATCCGTTCGGCCTACGAGACCGGCCGCGGTTCGGTCATCATGCGTGGCCGTGCGCATGTCGAGCCGATGCGCGGCGACCGCGAGCAGATCATCATCACCGAGATCCCCTTCCAGGTGAACAAGGCAACGATGATCGAGAAGATGGCCGAACTCGTGCGCGAGAAGCGCATCGAGGGCATCTCGGATCTGCGCGACGAATCGGACCGTCAAGGCTATCGCGTCGTCATCGAACTGAAGCGCGACGCCAATGCCGACGTCATCCTGAACCAGCTCTACCGCTACACGCCATTGCAGACCTCGTTCGGCTGCAACATGGTGGCGCTGAACGGCGGCAAGCCGGAACAGATGACGCTGCTCGATATGCTGCGTGCTTTCGTCTCCTTCCGCGAGGAAGTCGTTAGCCGGAGAACGAAGTACCTGCTGCGCAAGGCGCGTGACCGCGCCCACGTCCTGGTCGGTCTCGCAATTGCCGTTGCCAACATCGACGAAGTGATCAAGCTGATCCGGCATGCGCCCGATCCGCAGACCGCACGCGAACAGTTGATGGAACGCCGCTGGCCCGCCCATGACGTCGACAGCCTCATCCGGCTGATCGACGATCCGCGCCACCGGATCAATGAAGACAACACCTACAACCTGTCGGAAGAGCAGGCCCGCGCCATCCTCGACCTGCGCCTCCAGCGCCTGACTGCGCTCGGCCGCGACGAAATCGGCGACGAACTCAACAAGATCGGCGAGGAAATCAAGGATTACCTCGACATCCTGTCCTCGCGCCTGCGCATCATGACCATCGTCAAGGACGAGCTCATCGCTATCCGTGACGAATTCGGCACCCCGCGCCGAAGCGAGATCATGGAAGGCGGCCCTGACATGGACGATGAGGACCTCATCGCCCGTGAAGATATGGTCGTGACCGTCTCGCATCTCGGCTACATCAAGCGCGTGCCGCTGACGACCTACCGGGCGCAGCGCCGCGGCGGCAAGGGCCGCTCGGGCATGGCGACCAGGGACGAGGATTTCGTTACCCGGCTATTCGTCGCCAATACCCATACGCCCGTTCTGTTTTTCTCCTCGCGTGGCATCGTCTACAAGGAGAAGGTCTGGCGCCTGCCGATCGGCACCCCGCAATCGCGCGGCAAGGCGCTGATCAACATGCTGCCGCTGGAGCCCGGCGAGCGCATCACCACCATCATGCCGCTGCCCGAGGACGAGGCGACCTGGGAAAACCTCGACGTCATGTTCTCGACGACCCGCGGCACGGTTCGCCGCAACAAGCTGTCGGACTTCGTCCAGGTCAACCGCAACGGCAAGATCGCGATGAAGCTCGAGGAGGAGGGCGACGAGATCCTCTCTGTCGACACCTGCACGGAGCATGACGACGTCATGCTGACGACGGCGCTCGGCCAGTGCATCCGCTTCCCGGTCGACGACGTGCGCGTCTTTGCCGGCCGCAACTCGATCGGCGTTCGCGGCATCAACCTCGGCGACGGCGACCGCATCATCTCGATGGCGATCCTTGGCCATGTCGATGCTGAGCCGTGGGAACGGGCAGCCTATCTGAAGCGTGCAGCCGCCGAGCGGCGCACGACGAACGGCGAAGAGGAAGAAATCGCTCTGGTCGGCGAGGAAGTCACCGACGGTGGCGAACTCAGCAACGAACGCTTCGAAGAACTAAAGGCACGCGAACAGTTCGTGCTGACGGTCTCGGAGAAGGGCTTCGGCAAGCGCTCGTCGTCCTACGATTTCCGCACCTCGGGCCGCGGCGGCAAGGGCATCCGCGCCACCGATACCTCGAAGACGACGGAAATCGGCGTACTCGTTGCAGCCTTCCCGATCGAAGACAACGACCAGATCATGCTCGTCTCCGATGGTGGCCAATTGATCCGCGTGCCGATCAATGGCGTCCGGTTCGCGAGCCGCGCGACCAAGGGCGTCACCATCTTCTCGACCGCCAAGGATGAGAAGGTCGTTTCGGTCGAGCGCATCAGCGAGCCTGACGGCGACGAGGAAGGCGAGGAGGCGGCTGTCGAGAACGGAGCGCCGGAAACGCCAGCTGAATCCGAGGGCTAACTGCCCACGCGATAGAAGCGCCAAGGATTTTGAAAGCCCGCCATCTTGGCGGGCTTTTCTATTGGCGGCGCACGCGTCCCTTTGCGAGCGACGCAACTTGCCCACGAGCTCGAAGCGCGTTACACGCGAACCATGGAAAATGTCGTCAACGCTTCGATTATTCGCACCATTCTTCGAATGGTGGGTTGACGCGCGCTCCTTTTCCAAAAGCAGCAACCCGCCGCAAGGCGGGTTTTGTTTATCCGTCTTGCGCAAACCCAAGAGACGGACATGTCAGATCACGAACTGAAACAGGTTATCCAAGCTGCCGACCGTGCAATCACGGGGGAAGATTTTGAGAGCTTGATGGATTTCTACGCCGACGACGCGACACTGGTCGTCAAACCCGGTCTCAACGCGACCGGAAAGTCCCAGATCCAAAAAGCGTTCGTGGCGATCGCCGCCCATTTCAAGAACCAGATGAAAGTCCCCCAGGGCGAGATGAAAGTGATCGAAGGTGGCGACACCGCGCTCGTCATCATGGAAACGGTGCTCGATACGGTGGACGCGGAGGGCGCCGATGTCTCCATCGTGAGACGGGCGACCTATGTCTTCCGCAAGACGGATGCCGGCAAATGGCTTTGCGTCATCGACAATTCCTACGGCACAACGCTGCTTGATGGGTAGTCGCCGCGCTAGATCATTTCAGTGTTTCATTGAAACACTGAAATGACCTAAGTCTTTGAAATTACGCAATTCCGGACGGAAAACCGTTTCGCACTTTTCCTGGAGTTGCTCTAAGTGGAAGCATCCCCGTCCTGGGCCGCGGGTGCGACACCGCGAATGTAGTCGCGCAGCCCCTTGGCGAGCGCATCGAAAGTGACGCGGCAGCGCGGCGCCGTCTTCAGGTTCTCGTGCATCACCAGCCAGGTGTCGAGCTTCATCTCGAAGAGGCCAGGCAGCACCGGCAGAAGGTCGGGGTCGCGCGCCGCCAGTCCGTTCTGGCAGATGCCGATGCCGAAGCCGGCGCGGATCGCTGCGAACTGGGCAAGGTTGCTGTCGGCCTTGAGCGCAAACCGTGCCGTCGGCAGTTCTGGCGAACGTGCGATGATCGCCCGGATCGCCGCGGTTTCCCGGTCGTAGCCGATCAGGCTGTGATCCGCGAGGTCGGTCAGTGCCCGAGGCATGCCGCGCCGCGCGATGTAGCGGCGGTGGGCGTGAAAACTGATGGGGACGACGCCGAGGTGGCGGGCGATCAATGCATCCTGCGCGGGCGCGACCATACGCACCGCGATATCGGCCTCCTGGCGCAACAGGTCTTCGACCGCATCGGAGGCGGAGAGTTCGATCATCAGCTCCGGATAGGCCTCGTGCAGCTTCGCCAGGATCGGCGGCAGGACCTCGATGCCGATGACCTCGCTGGCGCTGATGCGCACAGTACCGCTGACGGCATCACGCTGGCTGGACGCGGCACGCAAGAGTGCCGCAGATGTCGCGGAGAGCGTCTCGGCATAGGGCCGGAGCGCCAGCGCGGCATCGGTCGGCAGCAGGCCATGCGGGGAGCGCACGAAGAGCGGATAGCCAAGTGCCGCTTCCATGGCGTCCACGTGCCGGCCGACGGTCGGCTGCGTCAAGCCAAGCTCGCGGGCGGCCGCCGATAGCGACCCCTCCCGCAGCACAGCGAGAAACGTTCTGTAGAAATCCCAGCTCAAATCTATTCTGCTCATATATTTCAGTATATCTGATCAAGATTTTTCGGCAATTCCGTTTAGCTCTGCTTTGCGTGATCCTGTCTTCATCGAAACGGATGGAGCGAGACATGGCCGAGATGCAGGAAAGAACAAAGAGCGCGCTGGTGCTCGGCGCGACGGGCGGTATTGGCAGCGCCGTGGCACGCGGGCTCAGCAGGCGCGCCTGGCAGGTGCGCGCCTTGAACCGAAACGCCGAGAAGGCAGCGCAGGCGGAGCCGGCGTTCGACTGGCGGCAAGGCGATGCCATGGACGCACGCGACGTTCGCGCTGCGGCGGAAGGGGTCGATCTGATCGTGCATGCCGTCAATCCGCCCGGCTACCGCAACTGGGGAACCCTGGTGCTGCCGATGCTCGACAACACCATCGCGGCTGCGAAAGCCTCAGGCGCGCGCATCCTCCTGCCGGGAACGATCTATAATTTCGGCCGGGATGCCTTTCCCATTCTGACCGAGGACGCCCCGCAGAACCCTGACACCGACAAGGGCCTGATCCGCAAGGAGATGGAGCGTCGCCTGAAGGGCGCGTCCGAGGCAGGCATCGGCGTCATCATCGTTCGGGCAGGAGACTTCTTCGGCCCGGGAGCCGCCAACAACTGGTTTTCGCAAGGGCTGGTAAAGCCCGGAAAACCGGTGACGGCGATTTCCTATCCCGGCCGTGAAGGCACCTCCCACCAGTGGGCCTATCTGCCCGATGTCGCGGAAACCATGCTCCGCCTCGTGGAGCGTGCCGAAAGCCTGCCGCGCTTTGCCGTCTATCATATGCGCGGCTTCCTCGACCGGAACGGAACGGAGATGGTGGCGGCGATCCGCCGCGTCGTCGGCAAGCCGGAGCTACCCGTCAGGGCTTTTCCCTGGTGGCTGATCGGCCTTGTCTCGCCTTTCGTCCCGCTGTTCAGGGAACTGCGCAAGATGCGCTACGTTTGGCGCGAACCTCTGAGAATGCCGAACGAGCGACTCCTGGCGGTTCTCGGCGAAGAGCCGCATACACCGATCGACGAGGCGGTCGCGACGACGCTCAGGGGACTTGGTTGCATGCCGATAGAGGCAGAGGGCAGCACGGTCACCGGTGACCGCGTTCTCGCGTAGTGGAATTGCCCGGCGAAGCCGCTACGGCTAGCGGCACGGATGGCGCGTCGAACCGTCAGTTCCTGAAGACAAGGCAGGCGCCACCGCTCTTGCGAATGGTGGCGCAGAGCTTGTTTGCTTCCGCCTGGGTCTCGCGGCCGATGCGCGCGGCGTAGCGGATCCTGAGGCCAAAGCTGGCATTGCGCTCCCTGAGCAGGAGGGCCTTCTCGCTGCGGATCGGTTCCGGCAGGCGCTTGGCAGCACGCACAAACAATCGCTGCGCCACCGACTTCTGGAAGTGCGCGGCGAGTTGCACGCCCCAGGGCGCCCATTCGGCTTCGTCGATCACCTCGATATCGCGAAGGTTGCGGGTGCTGGCGAGCGCCACGCAACCATCGAGAAAGGTCTTGCCCTTGTCGAGCGTCAGGTCGAGCGTCTTCGGTGGATTGTCGCGCCAGTCCTCGACGCTGTAGGCGGTGATCGCCAGGACGTAGTTGCGCGTCTCAGTCGGCAGCCAATCGACCTCGAGAAAACGCTCCAGCCCGTTTTCTCCGGCATTGTAGGCGGCGGCGGCAAAGCCGAGATTGCCATAGCGCGACTTGAGCTCGTTCAGATATTCCGCGGACTTGCCCAGCGCCTCGACGACATCGAAGCTGTTGTTGAGCCCCCGCATCTTCGCCGTTCCAGGCATGAACTGCGCGATCCCTTCGGCCCCCTTGGGGCTGACCGCATTCGGCCGGAACAGGCTTTCACGCCAGATCAGGCGGGCGAAGAAGGCCGCGGGCAGGTCGTTCACCGTCGCGTAATGGTCGATCACGCCGCAAACATCGCGGGCGAAGTTCTCCTTGCTGATGCAGAGCGCCTTCGCGGGATCGATGACAGACTGCCCTGAATAGACGCATTTCGGTTGGGGGAGGAGCTCATCGATACGAGCGGCCGCGGGGACCGCTCTGTATGCCGGAAGGCTGACAAGCAGCGCCAGCGCCGCTCTCGCGACCCGTGCCCAAGCGCCCGCTCTCACCTTCCGCCGAAGACCCACGTTAAAGTGTTTCCAGTAACAGTCCTTGCGCGTTCATAGCATCTCCGACCGCCTCGACAAACGGTCATTGTCGAGACGGTCTAGCGCGGCGAACCTGTCGGGAGCACCAATTGCATGAATGTCAGATCGAGCCAGCGGCCGAATTTCGTGCCGACTTCGCGCATGCGGCCGGTGTCGATGAAGCCCAGTTGGGCGTGAAGACGGATCGAGGCCGTGTTCTCCGATTCGATGCCCGCGATCATCACATGTTTGCCCAGCCGTTCGGCCTCGGCGATCAGCGCGACCATGAGTTCCCGGCCAATGCCACCGCCGCGCCGATCCTTGTGAACATAGACGGAGTGCTCGACCGTGTGGCGATAACCGTCGAAGGCGCGCCAATCGCCAAAGGACGCATAACCGACGACGTCGCCTTCATCGGAGACGGCCACCAGCACCGGATAGCCCGCGTCCACGCGCGCCTTCAGCCAGGCCGTCCGATTGGCGACGTCGACCAAGGTCTCGTTCCAGATCGCCGTCGTGTTTGCCACGGCGTCGTTGTAGATCTCGCAGATGACTGGCAGATCGTCTTGGATGGCCGCTCGGATCAGCATGCTTGCTCCTCACATTCGTTCACTATATGACTACGATATGGATACTAAAGTAGACAGCCTGGATCAACGGCTCAGTGAACGAATTCGGCTCGAAAGAGAAGCGCGCGGCTGGTCGCTGAGCGAGCTTTCGGAGCGCTCGGGTGTCTCGCGCGCAATGATCCACAAGGTCGAGCGGGGCGACAGCAGCCCGACGGCAACATTGCTCGCCAAGCTTGCGGGCGCGTTCGGGCTCACCATGTCCAGCCTGATCGCGCGCGCAGAAATGAGCCAGGGCAGGCTGTCGCGACGCCGGGACCAATCGGTCTGGCGCGATCCACAAACAGGATATCTCCGGCGCCACGTGTCACCGATGTCGGAGCTGCCGCTCGAACTGGTCGAGATCGAGCTTCCGGCAGGCGCCGACGTGTCGATCCCGGCATCCGCCTATGCGCTTCATCGTCGATGGATATGGGTGAAGCAGGGCAGCCTGACCTTTGTGGAAGGCCTCGATACCCATGTTCTCGGCGAGGGGGATTGCCTGGAGCTTGGCCCGCCGCAGGATTGCGTTTTCCGCAACGCCAGCGGCGAGACCTGTATCTACGCCGTCGTCCTGTTGAGGACCGGCTGAACTTAACGGTCGAGCTCGGCGATTGCGATCTGCGCCATCGCCAGGTCGCTCTCCACGCCGAAGTCGTCACCATCCTCCAGGAACCAGGCGGCGGAAAGCCCGGCATAGGCCAACACCCAATTCAGGATGCGGCGCGGGTGAAGGCCGGTCTCCTCGGCGACGATGGGCAGGTGCCGCTGCAGCCGGCCCGGCGCGGTGACCAGGGGCAGCTCCGGATTGCAGAACAGGTTGGCATAGTCGTAGCCGCGATCGCCAAGGACGCGCTTCGGGTCGATTGCCAGCCAGCCGCGGTCGCCGAAATCGAGGATGTTGGCGTGATGCACGTCGCCATGCAGCACGACAAGCGGCTCCGGATCGGCAAACAGGCCCTTCGCCGCCGCAAGTGCGCGCGCAAAAAGGCCGCCTTGAGCAGGCGCGGCCGCCTCCAGTGAAGCGAACCATTTGTCGAGCGGCACGAGATCCTGCGGAACGGGTGTCGAACGCGGCGCATGAAGCTCGGCAACCGTGCCACAGATGATGCGCGTCACGTCTTCATCGCTTCCCGTCATCGCCATGTGAAAGAGGTTGCGCTGGCTGTCCGTGCGCTCCATCAGGACGGCATCGCCATCGGACTCATAGACTTTTGCCGCACCGTGCCCGTTCCAGTAGAGCATCGGCAGGCGACCGAACTTTTCCTCGGGATCCTGCGCGACTTTCAGCATCGCCGACTGGTTGCGGTAGCGGACGGGTTGAAGATGGCTGGAAGGCGTGACGATAATTTCGCCGTCAGGCTGCAATGACCATTTTTCAAAATATCTAGAAAACATAAGGAGTTAATTTCCCAATGGACAAATGCCCCGTCGGGTGACGGGGCATCGGCTATGTGGGAGCGTCAGGCAACCTGTTCAAGGGCCGGATAGTCGGTGTAGCCCCTGGCGCCACCACCATAGAAGGTCGTCTGATCCGGCGGGTTGAGCGGCGCGTCGAGCTTCAGCCGCTCGACGAGATCCGGATTGGCGATGAACGATTTGCCGAAAGCGACGAGATCGGCTTCGCCGTCCTTGATCGTCTTCACCGCCAGCGCTCTGTCATAGCCGTTGTTGGTCATCCAGGCAGCCTTGCCGCCAGCCGCGACATAGGCGGAACGCAGAGCGTCATAATCGAAAGGCCGGTCGCCCTGCTGGTGGTCACGTGGGCCGCCCGTCGCGCCTTCGATGATGTGGATGTAGGCGAGGGGATAGCGAGCGAGATTCTTGACCACATAGCCGAAGAGCGTTTGCGGCTCCGGATCGAAAACGTCGTTGGCCGGCGTCACGGGCGAAAGGCGGATGCCGACACGTCCGGCGCCAATTTCCTTCGTCACGGCATCCATGACCTCAAACAGGAAGCGGGCTCGGTTGTCGATCGAACCGCCGTAGGCATCCGTGCGGTGGTTCGAACCGGAACGCAGGAACTGGTCGATGAGATAGCCGTTGGCCGCATGGATCTCGATGCCATCGAAGCCGGCGTCGATCGCGGCGCGCGCAGCCTTGCGGTAGTCCTCGATGATTCCTTCGATCTCGGTGACATCGAGCGCGTGCGGTTCGGAGGTTTCGGCAAAGGAACCGGTACCGTCAGGATTGATCAGATAGGTCTTGGACTTGGCACGGATTGCAGAGGGCGCAACCGGCTTCAGACCATCCGGCTGCAACGAATTGTGCGAGATACGGCCGACATGCCACATCTGGACGACGATCCGGCCACCCTTCGCATGCACCGCATCCGTCACCTTGCGCCAGCCTTCCAGTGCCTCCGGCGTATAGAGACCGGGCACGTCGGCATAGCCCTGGCCCTGCTGGGTGATCGCCGTTCCCTCGGTGATCAGCAAGCCGGCCGTCGCGCGCTGCTCGTAATAGGTGACGTTCAGTGTGTTCGGAACGGCGCCGGGAGAACGATTGCGTGTCAACGGCGCCATGACGATGCGGTTCTTCAGCGCGATGTCGCCAATGGTGATGGGGTCGAAAAGCGAGGCCATGGGAGGTCCTTTCATGGAGGTCTGCTTGGGAGGAGCTGTTTGCTTTTAGAGATCGCCGATGCTTTTGAGGAAGGCGGCAATCGTCTCTTCATCGCGGCGGTAGAAGATCCACTGGCCAACCCGGCGCGTTGTCACGAGGCCGGCGCGCTGAAGCACTGCGAGATGCGAGGAAACGGTCGACTGCGACAGGCCGCAGCGTTCGAACTGACCGGCGCATACGCCGAGATCGAGCGGATGTTCCTGCGTTGGGAAATGGAGCTGAGGCTCCTTCAGCCAGGCGAGGATGTTCACCCGCACTGGATGGGCAAGCGCCTTCAATATCTCGTCTCGATCCATTGTATATCGCCATATCGTGTTTTATCGATAGATGTATCGCCAAAACTCGATATTCAAATCACAAGACCGTGAACACCATGACGGCAAAAAAAGAGGGCCTCAAGAAAACTTGGGCCCTTGTAGTTGTGAAGGTAATAAGAACCTCCAGAGGGGAACAGCTAATGCGGTGGCGGGGGAGGAGGAGCCACCAAGAATGCATCAACTGCATTTTGATATGGGAAGCGAAGTATCGGCTTTCAATAGCCGACTGTGATTTTCGTCACGGCTCGCTCGTCTTCAAACAGTAGACAAAAAAAGAGGGCCACAAGATGACTTGGGCCCTTATAAGTTGTGAAGGTAATTAAACCTCCAGAGGGGAACAGCTGCTGCGGTGGCACTGGGAGGAGAAGCCACCAAAGATGCATCAGCTGAGTTTGGTATGCTGCTTTTTTGGGCGGGCAGCAATCATTTAATATGCATGACAGCCATGTCATGTGCGCATCCCTGCCCATTTCTGCATCGCACAAAGAAAATGCGCCGCATAAAATAGAGGGCGCATTCAAAATATCAAATTAAAAACATATAGTTACGGGAACAGCCAAGAAATGCTCACAAAAAGAGCATTTGCCGATTGAACGTCAGAAGTTCCAGTTCCGGGCCTTGGCGACGATGTAATCGCGGAAGACCTTGAGCTTGGCGGCATTCTTCATCTCGTCCGGATAGCAGAAATAGGTATCGAACGAGGGGATGTCGGCGCTGATCGGAAGCTGTATGAGGCCCGGATCGCGGCCAACGATATAGTCAGGCAGCATCGCAACGCCGATGCCCAGGAGGCAGGCCCGCTTGATCGAGGTCTGGCTGTTGATCTGCAGGTGCGACACGCGCGGATTGTCGGAATCGCGGCCGGCGATTTCGAGCCAGTTGACGTCGAGCAGATAGTTCGGCGCCGGCTCACCGAAGGTGATGATGCGGTGATTGTCGAGATCCTCGACCGACTGCGGCTCGCCGTATTTGTTGATATAGGAGGGTGCTGCATAGACGTGCATGTGCACCGTGAACAGCTTGCGCTGAATGAGGTCCGACTGCTGCGGCTGGCGCAGGCGGATGGCGCAGTCCGCATGGCGCATGTTCACGTCGAGCTCTTCATTGTCGAGGATGAGCTGGACTTGCACGTCCGGGTGCAGCGACATGAACTCCTGGATCTTGTCGGTGAGCCAGCCCTGGCCGAGGCCGACGGTCGTGGTGATGCGCAGCTTGCCGCTTGGCTTGTCCGTGGTTTCGCTCAGCTGGACCTTGACGCTTTCGAGCTTCATCAGCACTTCGTGCGCCGTCCGGTAGAGGATCTCGCCCTGTTCGGTGAGGATCAGGCCGCGCGCATGGCGGTGGAACAGCTTGATGCCGACGTCCTGCTCAAGCGAGCTCACCTGCCGGCTGATCGCCGATTGCGAAAGATGGAGCTTGTCTGCCGCATGCGTGAACGACCCAGCCTCGGCCGCCGCGTGAAAAATGCGCAGTTTGTCCCAGTCCAGCGACATGAAGTCCCCCATAAGAAACCACTCCGGAAGACGGGGTCCTGTCTTCCGGATGTGGCTGATGCGTCTGTTCCCACACGGGGCTAGGTGCCTCAGCGGCACCACCCCGATTCGCAGCTTCTATTCGGCTGCAATTGCGACGGGCATATGACCCGCCAGGTATTTCTCGGTCTCGAGCGCTGCCATGCAGCCCATGCCGGCCGCCGTCACCGCCTGACGATAGATGTCGTCCGTCACGTCGCCTGCGGCAAAAACGCCGGGCACATCCGTCGCCGTCGAATCGGCCGCAGTCCACAGATAACCGTTGGACTTTTGCCGAAGCTTGCCTTTGAAAAGTTCGACCGCCGGGGCGTGACCAATCGCGACGAACACCCCGTCGGTGACCATGCCGGAGGTTTCGCCGGTCTTGGTGTTGCGCAGCTTCACGCCGTCGACCGAGGCGGGCATCGGCGGCTTGGCCGGTGCGCCCAGATATTCGACGACCTCGTGGTCCCAGATCACCTTGACATTCGGCTTGGCGAACAGGCGCTCCTGCAGGATTTTCTCGGCGCGGAAGGAATCGCGGCGGTGCACAACGGTGACGGTCTTGGCAAGGTTCGACAGGTAAAGCGCTTCTTCGACGGCCGAGTTGCCGCCGCCGACGACGATGACATCCTTGTTGCGATAGAAGAAACCGTCGCAGGTGGCGCAGGCCGAGACGCCGAAGCCCATGAAGGTCGGCTCGGTCTCGATCCCGAGCCACTTCGCCTTGGCGCCGGTGGCGATGATCAGGGCGTCCGCCGTCCAGTCGGTGCCGCTATCGGTCTTGATGCGGAACGGGCGCACGGCCAGATCGACGTCGGTCACGAGATCGTTGACGATCTCGGCGCCGACATGGGTCGCCTGCTTCAGCATCTGCTCCATCATCCACGGGCCCTGGACCGGATCGGCATAGCCCGGATAATTCTCCACGTCGGTGGTGATCATCAACTGGCCGCCCTGTTCCAGGCCGGCGATCAGCACCGGCTCGAGCAGGGCGCGCGCCGTATAGATGGCGGCCGTATAACCGGCGGGGCCGGAGCCGATGATCAGCACTTTCACGTGACGGGCAGTCATAGTCTTGTCCTTCGTTCACGGGGAGAGGGAACGCTCTCGTCCGATTCCATTGCGTCAATGGGAAATAGTTCCATAGTTTAGGTATTCCCTACCATGACTTTCAAGGGCGTCGGCCCTGATACACACAAGTGCTTGAGCGCCAAGCCTAGTTTTGCCACCAGATGACGCGTTTGTGCACCAGGTTCGGCCATCTGATCCGTCTTTACCGAGCCATGCGCCGGGAACAGTGCGACAGCGGAATGAATGCCGCATCGGGCCAAGCCGATGCCGCTTCTGACGGTGGCGGCCCATTTTTGCGGTAAGACCGGTGTCAGCCATGCCATTTTCCCGCGAATAGTCGGCGGGACTGCTTGTTGTCCAGCGGGTTTGGCGATATTTCACGCGGATTCACTTTGCTGGAGAAGCATATGGGGTTGAATGCCGGCCGTGCTTGGTTCCATCGCGCTGCGCTCGGCCACGCACCGACTCGAGACGACCTCGCCCTTTTGGGGCGCGCCTTGCCGAGAATCTCGACCGAGATGATCGCGGCTGCGCCGGGATAGGGGACGCACCAGTCAATATCGCCGGCCATCGGGGCCAGCTCAACCATCAGCAAATACAAAGTTTTTGACTTTGCCCTCGCGCAAAAAGTCACCACGCAAAAAGGACGAACGTTCATGACGAAACAAGTCGAGCTCGACGCAATCGATCTCAAGATCCTTCGCGAGCTCCAGTGTGATGGCCGGATGACCAATGTCGATCTAGCCCAAAGGGTCGGCATCTCTGCGCCGCCGTGCCTCAGGCGCGTGCGCAAGCTCGAGGAAACAGGCGTCATCAAGGGCTATCACGCGCTGCTGAATGCACCGGCACTCGGCTTCGATCTCGTCGCCTTCTGTATGGTGGGTCTGAAGCGCCAGTCGGAAGCTGACCTGAAGGCTTTTGCCGCGGCAACGGCCGAATGGCAGATCGTCCGCCAAGCCTGGACAGTTTCCGGCGAAAGCGACTTTTTGCTGCATTGTGTCGCCGAGAATCTGACGGCTTTCCAGGATTTCGTCATCGAAGTGCTGACGGCCAACGAACGGGTAGACACGGTGCGCACGATGCTGACCATTCGCCAGGTCAAGGATATCGGCCTCGTTCAGATCTAAGGCCCGCCCATGAACAAGCTTCCGCTTTCCGCCTTCATCATCTGCCAGAACGAAGAAGCCTACCTCGGCAATTGCATCGAGAGCCTCGAGCAATGCGCGGAAATCGTCATCGTCGATTCCGGCTCGACCGACGGCACGCCGGCACTCGTGCAGTCCTATATCGACGAGGGCTGGCCGATCCGTTTCCTGCATGAGCCGTGGCGAGGGTATGCCGGTCAGAAGCAGTTTGCGCTCGACCAGTGCACGCAGCCGTGGTGCCTCAACATCGATTCCGACGAGCGCCTGGACGAGCCACTGAAGGCGCTGCTGCCATCGCTGCTCGATGCACCGGCGGAGACGGTCGGCTGGCGCGTCGCCCGCAGGCCCTATCTGATCGGTTACGGCTACACGCCCGAGCGCGTCCACGAAAGGCGGAACCTCAGACTGATCCGCCAGGGCAGGGGACGCTACGACCTCAATCAGAAGGTCCATGAGGGGATCGTTCCGGACGGTGCCGTCAGTGCCGCACGCAAGGGAAGCCTGCTGCATTACCGGCCGCTGATCATCGACGAGCAGATCCTCAAGGAAAACAAATATTCGACGCTGAAGGCAGACCAGCAGTTTGCGGCCGGAAAGTCCGCGCGACCCTACAAGATGCTGTTCAGCCCACCGCTCTATTTCTACCGGCTCTATTTCCGCAATGGCCTTTGGCGCTGCGGCTTTCCGGGTTTCATCGAAGCGACGACGGGGGCGGTCTACGCCTTCCTGACCGCAGCCAAGATCTATCAGAGGCACGCGCTGAAGCGCCGTCCGAACCATGACGACATGGATCGGCGCCAGACCAGCCCGTGAGGTTCCCATGAAAATCATGCACTTTCATTTCGGCAAGGACGGCGGCGCAGAGCGCTTCTTCGTTCATCTGGTGAATGCGCTTGGCGAGCGCGGCGTCGAGCAGACCTCGGTCATCCGGCCCGGACGCATCTGGCGGAAGGATATCGAAGGTGCAACGCGCATCATCGAAAGCAATTTCCGCAACCTGTCGCTCGACCGGATCCTTTTGCCGATGAAGGTCAGCAGCATGGCGCGCCGCGAGAAGCCGGACGCGCTCTTTGCCTGGATGCCGCGCGCCAGCCGCCTCATGCCGAACTACAAGGGCTGCATCAAGATTTCCCGCCTCGGCGACTATCCGCTGCGTCTCGACTATTTCCGCAATACCGATTGTCTCGTCTGCAACACGCCCGGAATTGCCGAGCATGTGCGCAAGATCGGCTGGAAACGCGACGTCGAAGTGATCTCCAACTTCACCGGGACGGAACGCGTCGCGCCAGTCAGTCGTGCCACGCTCGACACGCCGGAGAATGTGCCGGTCGTCATGTCCATGGGGCGGTTCGTGCCGCGCAAGGGCTTCCACACGCTGATCCAGGCGATTGCCAAGGTACCGGACGCCTATCTCTGGCTGGTCGGCGACGGCGAGGAGCGGGAAAACCTCGAGAAACTTGCGGCCGACCTCGGGGTGGCAAAGCGTGTGCGCTTTGCCGGCTGGCAGAAAGATACGCGGCCGTTTCTCGCTGCTTCGGACATTTTCGTCATGGCATCGAGCCATGAACCGCTCGGCAATGTCATCCTCGAGGCTTGGGCCCAGGGCACGCCTGTTGTCTCCAGCCGTTCGGAAGGGCCGCAATGGTTCATGCGCGATGGCGAGAACGGCTTGATGGTCGATATCGGCGACGCCGACGGTTTCGCCCAGGCGATCGACCGCATCGCGAGCGACGCGTCACTGGGCGAACGCCTCGCCGAACGCGGCCACGAGACCTTGATGAACCAGTTCTCAAAACAGGCGATCACTGACGCCTACTTGAAGCTCTTCGCTTCAAAACGCTGAGCTAATTTCGCTCGCGCGGCTGCCACACGAATGGCAGCCGATCAGGAACGCATCAGCCGTTCATAGACGGCGTTGATCGCACGGGCCTCGCCCTCGATGGCGAAGGAGGCGCAGGTCAGCCCCAGGCCGTTGGCGCCTGCCATCGTACGACGGCGATCATTGTCCATGAAGCCGGCAGTCGCCTCAACCATCGCCTGCAGATCGTTTGCCGCAATGACCGTGCCGGTTTCCTGCTCGCCGACGACGACCAGTTCCGAAAACGCACCGACATCGGTCGCAATAACCGGCACACCGGTTGCCATGGCTTCGAGCGGCGTCAGACCAAAACCTTCCCAGCGCTGCGGCGCGATGAAGAGGTCGAGCGCGCGATACCAATCGGGAATGTTGGTGTGCTCGCCGACGAAACGGATGCGGTTCGTCAGACCGGCTTTTGCGACCCGTTCCTTCAACTCGTTCTCGAACGCCACATGCGGGCCGGTCGCGCGCCCCGCGACGATGGCACTCCAGCCCGGCCGGCAGGGGAGCAACGCGATCATGCTATCAACGAAGAGGTCGGTTCCCTTCTGCTTACGCACCCGTCCGAAGCAGCCGACATATTTCTGCGCCGGATCGAGCCCGAGCGCAGACTTGGCGGCGACTGTATCCGCCGGCGGCTGGAAGCGTTTTGTGTCGATGCCGTGCAGGATGACCGTGTTCGGTACTTCGAGATAGGCGGCGGTCTTGCCGCTCGTCGCGATCACCGCATCCATCCTGGAGATCAGGAACTTGCTCCAGCCAGTGTGGCGCCGCTGCGAAGCCGAGGTGAAGACGATCTTCAGCTTCATGCCGAGCAGATCGCGCAGCACGATCGCCGGCAGCATCTCGACGTTACGGCGTGCATGCCAGACCCGGCAGGGCCGACCATCCGGTGCGCTCCACAAGCGCAGGAGATCGCGGAATCGGATCGAGGGCAGGGTGTCCGGCAGCCCCGGGCCAAGCACGGCGACCTTTTCGCCAAGCGCGCGCTGGATCGGAACCAACTGGATAATGGTGGACGTCACGCCCGAGAGGCGGCGCTTGAAATTGGGAGCGATGACCTCGACGTTCCGGATATCGGCCACGAAAGCGCACTCCTTGCGCGAGCAACGATCGTCTTTTGGAAAGAGAGAAATGGGGCGAAGGGAGGCTTCGCCCCTGCCGGGGCTGATCAGCCCCAGTTGACCGCGAGAATTTCGTAGGCCTTGGAGCCGCCGGGGGCGTTCACTTCGATGGAATCGCCGACTTCCTTGCCGATCAGGGCGCGCGCGATCGGCGACGAGATCGAGATGCGGCCAGCCTTCACGTCGGCTTCCTGGTCGCCGACGATCTGATAGGTCTTTTCCTCTTCGGTGTCCTCGTCGACCAGCTTGACCTTGGCGCCGAATTTGATCTTGGAGCCGGACATCTTCGAGAGATCAATGACTTCCGCGCGGGCGATCAAGTCTTCGAGCTCAGTGACGCGGCCTTCGTTATGGCTCTGCGCCTCCTTGGCGGCATGGTATTCGGCATTTTCCGACAGGTCGCCATGTGCACGGGCTTCGGCAATCGCCTCGATGATTCGTGGTCGTTCTTCCTGCTGGCGCCAGCGCAGCTCCTCCTGCAGGTTGACGAATCCACCCTGTGTCATCGGCACTTTTTCGACCATTTCATTGTCCTTCATCAAGCACGAGGCGCCGCCCTTTGGGCGGCGCCAACGCAAAAGAAAACGGTCTCCGGCGCGTAAACACCGGAACCGTCCGAAACTTCGAACCTTCGTTATAGCAGAAACGGAAGCGCGAAAGCCAGATATTTCGCCACCATCCACCGAAGCCAACAAACCATCCGCAACTTGTAGACGAAGGAAACCGGTGGCAAGTTTTGCAGAAACAGCTTTACCTCAACTGCGGTTGAGGTCGTATCAGAACTGCTCCTGCAGAATATCACGAGGAAGCATGGCGCATGGATCTTGCCAAGGATCACCACATCAAGACAGGCCCGAACGCGGAGCCGCAAGCGGATGGCCGCTGGAGCGAACTGCTCCGGCCCGACTATCTGGCGGCAACGGTCACACTTTGCCTTGGGGTCGCACTCTTTGCGTTCAATGAATTTTTCATTTCGACGGCGCTACCGACGGCTGTCGCGCAGATCGGCGGCGCCACGCTGCTTTCCTGGGCGGTTACGCTCTATCTCGTCTTTGCGATTCTCGGCGGCGCGCTTGCTGCCAATCTGAAGGCGAGGTTCGGCGCACGTGGCACGCTGATTGCTGCCGCCGTCGTATTTGTCGCCGGAACCATGATCGCGACGACCGCGAGCAGCATGCCGCAGGTGCTTGCCGGACGGGTGTTCCAGGGATTCGGCGAAGGTATCATCGCCGCGGTCTGCTACGCACTGATCCCGGAACTCTTCCCGCCGCGGCTGGTGCCGAAGGTCTTCGGAGCCGAAGCCATCGTCTGGGCAATGGCTGCCTTCGGCGGTCCGCTCGTCTCCGGATTCCTGACGGAACATTGGTCCTGGCGGGCGGCCTTCGGCGTCAATATACCGGCAGCAGCAATCTTCGTGGTGCTCGTCCTCGCCATCGTCCCTGCACAGAAGATACCAGCCACGAAATCACGTCCGATTCCGCTCCTGCGGTTGGTCATCGTCGGAACCGGCATCCTGCTGATATCGGTATCGACCACGGCCAGAAGCGTCCCCTTGATGGTCGCGGCGCTGGCGACAGCGCTGACGATCCTCTGGGCGGTGGTCCAGACCGACCGGCGCGCAGAACATGCGATCCTGCCTGCCGGCGCTTTCGCGCTCGCGAAGCCGCTCGGCACCGGCCTTTGGGTGGTGCTGCTGATGCCGCTAGCGCAGGCATCCGGCTCGATCTACCTCATCTATGGCCTGCAGCATGTATGGAACTTCAGCCCGACGGCTGCCGGCTTTTCCGGCGCGCTTATGGCGATCTCCTGGAGCCTGACCGCAATTCTCGTTGCGAGCCTGCGCTCACATGATGTGCGCGTGAAGCTGATCCAGGCCGGGCCGGCACTTCTCAGCCTCGGACTGGCCGGCCTGACGATCGCGGTCGCCATCGACGAATTCCGCCTGGTCTTTCCGAGCCAGATCGCGATTGGCGCCGGCTTCGGCATCTCCTGGGGCACGCTCAGCCAGTTGATGATGGATGTGTCGCCGCATAAGGAACGCGACAAGACGTCAGCCTTTTTGCCGACGCTGCAATCGGCCGGCTACGCCATCGGTGCTGCAATCTGCGGGCTTACCGCAAATCTCCGCGGCTTTGACGAGAAGGCAAGCGTCGCGACGATGCATGGGGCGCTGTTCACCGTCTTCGTGGTCGCATCCGTGATATCGACGGCATCGCTCTATTTCGGCGTCAGAACCGTGCGGCTTGCAGCCAAACGATCGCGGCACGCTCAAGGAGGAGCAGCGCTCGGGGCGCTCGCCGTGCGTTCAGACAGATGACGTTCTAGCCTAGGCAGCCGCGTGGAGTGGCGTACCGACGTGGCGGCGCCCAAGCAGCGCCCGTTGCTCGCCGCCGCGCCCGATCGACGGAACGATCGTCGCCAGCGGCCTGCGATTGCTGGAGAAAACTTCGACCTTCAGCGATCCATAGTCCGCGCCGCGGCCGATCTTGTCGGCGATGCGCTGACCATAATAGAGGGCCGAACCCTCGTCGAAATGGATGATGCCGTCCTCGTCGACGAAGTGCTCGTCGCCGCAATGCAGATCGAAGAAATAGAGTTGCACGATCTTGCCCCATATCGCGCCATGCCGGAGGTTTCTCCGATCCCGAAGTGCGCAGGCGTATAAGAGCATGGTGCGGAAGAATGCAGGCTGAACCGCTCGTTCATCGGGCATTCAGCCGGAGGTGCCGGACAAAGGTCGCGCCATACGGCATCCCACACGGACGATCGTTTCGCGGGGAGCGAAAACGGCGCGCGAGATTGTCGCGCGCCGCTCGTCGTATCAGGCCTTGAAATAGCTCTGCAGCGGACGCACTTCGAGGCTGCCGGCCTTCAGCGCCTTGATCGCATGGGCTGCCGCTTCCGCGCCGGCCATGGTGGTGTAGTAGGGCACCTTCTGCATCAGCGTCGCGCGGCGAAGCGACTTGGAGTCCGAGATCGCCTTGTTGCCGTCGGTCGTGTTGATGACGAGCTGGACGTGACGGTTGCGGATCGCGTCTTCGACGTGCGGCCGGCCTTCCTGGACCTTGTTGACCTTGGTGGCGGCAATGCCGTTTTCACCGAGGAAACGCGCGGTGCCGGCCGTGGCCATGACCTTGAAGCCGATATCGACGAGAATGCGGATCGCCGGAAGAACCCGGGTCTTGTCCTCGTCGCGCACCGAAACGAACACCGTTCCATCGCGCGGCAGGTCGACGCCGGCGCCGAGCTGCGACTTGGCGAAGGCCAGCGCATAGTCGGTGTCGAGACCGATGACTTCGCCGGTCGAGCGCATTTCCGGACCGAGCAGCGTGTCGACGCCGGGGAAGCGGGCGAAGGGGAAGACCGCTTCCTTCACCGCAATGTGCTTCAGGTTGCGCGGATCCGGCTTCTCGCCATAGGCGGCGATCGCGACGTCGAGCGTTTCGCCGGCCATCACGCGGGCTGCGATCTTGGCGATCGGCGCGCCGATCGTCTTCGCGACGAAGGGCACGGTACGCGATGCGCGCGGGTTGACTTCAAGCACGTAGATCGTGCCGTCCTTGATGGCGAACTGCACGTTCATCAGGCCGCCGACATTGAGCGCCTTGGCAAGCGCTGCCGTCTGGCGTTCGAGTTCGTCGACCATGGCCGTGTCGAGCGTATGCACCGGCAGCGAGCAGGCGCTGTCGCCCGAGTGGATACCGGCTTCCTCGATGTGTTCCATGATGCCCGAGACGAAGACGTCCTTGCCGTCGCAGAGGCAGTCGACGTCCACTTCCGTGGCATTCGTCAGGTAGCTGTCGAAGAGCAGCGGGTTCTTGCCGAGCAGCGTGTTGATCTGGCCGGTCTTGTCGTTCGGGTAGCGCTGCTTGATGTCTTCCGGAACCAGGCCCGGAACCGTGTCGAGCAGATAGGTCTGCAGCATGCTTTCCGAATGAATGATCTGCATGGCGCGGCCGCCAAGAACGTAGGACGGGCGCACGACCAGCGGGAAGCCGATCTCGGCAGCGACCAGGCGGGCCTGCTCGACCGAGTAGGCGATGCCGTTGCGCGGCTGGTTGAGGTCGAGCTTCATCAGCAGCTTCTGGAAGCGGTCGCGGTCCTCGGCAAGGTCGATCATGTCGGGTGCCGTGCCGAGGATCGGGATGCCGTTCTTTTCCAGCGCTTCGGCCAGCTTCAGCGGCGTCTGGCCGCCGAACTGCACGATGACGCCGACAAGTTCGCCCTTTTCCTGTTCGGCGCGCATGATCTCGATCACGTCTTCGGCCGTCAGCGGCTCGAAATAGAGGCGATCGGAGGTGTCGTAGTCGGTCGAAACCGTCTCCGGGTTGCAGTTGATCATGATCGCTTCGTAGCCGGCATCCTTCAGCGCGAAGGCCGCGTGGCAGCAGCAGTAGTCGAACTCGATGCCCTGGCCGATACGGTTCGGACCACCACCAAGGATGACGACCTTCTTGCGGTCGGAAACGCCGGCTTCCGACCGGGCGGCACCGACGAAGGGCGTTTCGTAGGTCGAGTACATGTACGCGGTCGGCGAGGCGAACTCGGCGGCGCAGGTATCGATGCGCTTGTAGACCGGGCGAACATTCAGCGCGTTGCGCAGTTCGGCCACTTCCTTCGGGCGCTTGCCGCCGAGCGTGGCGAGGCGGGCATCGGAGAAGCCCATGGCCTTCAGCATGCGCAGGTTCTCGGCATCCTGGGGCAGGCCGTGCTCGCGGATGCGTGCCTCCATGTCGACGATCGCCTTGAACTGGGCGATGAACCACGGATCGATCTTGCTCGCCTCGTGAACATCCGCCTCGCTCATGCCGAGGCGGAGCGCCTGGGCGACCATACGCAGCCGGTCCGGCGTCGGCGTGCCGATCGCGGCGCGGATGGCGTTGCGGCCATCGCCGTTGTCGTCCATGTCGGGGATTTCGATTTCGTCGAGGCCGGTGAGGCCGGTCTCAAGGCCACGCAGCGCCTTCTGCAGCGATTCGGCAAAGGTGCGGCCGATCGCCATGACTTCGCCGACCGACTTCATCGCGGTGGTCAGGACCGGCGAGGCACCCGGGAACTTCTCGAAGGCGAAGCGCGGGATTTTTGTGACGACGTAGTCGATCGAGGGCTCGAAGGAGGCCGGCGTCGCGCCGCCGGTGATGTCGTTGTCGAGTTCGTCCAGCGTGTAGCCGATGGCGAGCTTCGCCGCGATCTTTGCGATCGGGAAGCCGGTCGCCTTGGAGGCGAGCGCCGAGGAGCGCGATACGCGCGGGTTCATTTCGATGACGACGAGACGGCCGTCCTTCGGGTTGACGGCAAACTGCACGTTCGAGCCGCCGGTCTCGACGCCGATCTCGCGCAGAACCGCGATCGAGGCGTTGCGCATGATCTGGTATTCCTTGTCGGTCAGCGTCAGCGCCGGCGCGACGGTGATCGAATCACCTGTATGCACGCCCATCGGATCGATGTTTTCGATCGAGCAGATGATGATGCAGTTGTCCGCGGTGTCGCGGACCACTTCCATCTCGTACTCCTTCCAGCCGAGCACCGATTCTTCGATCAGCACTTCGGTGGTTGGCGACGCGTCGAGGCCACTGCCGACGATGTCGAAGAATTCCGTGCGGTTATAGGCGATGCCGCCACCGGTGCCGCCGAGCGTGAAGGACGGGCGGATGATCGCGGGCAGGCCAACATCGTCGAGCGCCTGCGCGGCGATCGCCATGGCATGGTTCAGATAGCGCTGCTTGCGGTCGCCTTCGCCGAGGTTCCACTGGTTCTCCAGCTCGTCGAGCGCCTTGTCGAGGTCCGGGCCAGACAGGCGGCTCTTCAGTTCGGCACGCTCGGCCTCATGCACCTTGCGGTCATGGTCCTTGATGTCGGTGGCGTTCGCCAGCCGCGACTTCGGCGTCTCCAGGCCGATCTTCGCCATCGCCTCGCGGAAGAGGGCACGGTCTTCGGCCTTGTCGATCGCGTCGGGCTTGGCACCGATCATCTCGACATTGTAGCGGTCGAGAACGCCCATACGGCGCAGCGACAGTGCGGTGTTGAGCGCGGTCTGGCCGCCCATGGTCGGGAGCAGCGCGTCCGGGCGCTCCTTGGCGATGATCTTGGCGACGACTTCCGGGGTGATCGGCTCGACATAGGTCGCATCGGCGAGGCCCGGATCGGTCATGATCGTCGCCGGGTTGGAGTTGACGAGGATGACGCGGTAGCCTTCCTCCTTCAGCGCCTTACAGGCCTGGGTGCCGGAATAGTCGAATTCGCATGCCTGACCGATGACGATCGGCCCCGCGCCGATGATAAGAATGGACTTGATATCTTGGCGCTTCGGCATGGTCGGTCATCCGTTTCTAGCTGCGCGAAAAACCGGCCAAAGTGGGAGGTCACCGGCCGGGTACGCATTGATGGTCTTTTCAGGCTAGAAGCGGCTTATAGGCAAATGTATCTGCAAGCGAAACCCCGAAAATACCGGAATCGACAAGAAGCCGGCATATTTGCGCGTCCTCTGCTTTATCGCTCGCTCGGCGGCACTAAAACCGCGCCAAGGCGTCAGGCGCCGCCGGCGCGCGCCGGCGGCTTCGACCCGGACGAGCGGTCGTGCGGATCGGGCAGGGGCTTGTGCACTTCTTCCACGCCGAGGCGACCGATTCCTTCAAGCCGCAACGCCTTCACGAAGGCTCCGCCTCGTCCCTCTCTGCGGGTGGCTTAGGAGCGGCAAAGCGGCTTTACGTCAAGGAGAGCGGAGCAGACTTCAGCCGGCGGAGTTTTCGCTGCCGATATCCGTAGCGGGAGCTAGCAGCCGCAGCAAAAAGTTTGGCCAGATCGCGAACTTACGGGCGGCGATTGCGTTTTACAACGACGTTGGGCGCATCTTATAAAAGAGCAAACCGACAACGCCCTTTTTACAGAGGCTGGGAGGACAGATCATGGAATGGAAAGGCCGCCGCCAATCCGAAAACATCGAAGACCAGCGCGGCGCGAGCCCGGGTGGCGGCAATCCGTTCGGGCGCGGCGGTGGTTTCCGCATGCCGGGCGGCGGAGGCGGTATGCGGCGCGCTGGCGGCGGCATGAGCTTCGGAACGATCATCTTCCTCGTCATCCTCTACTTTATCCTCAAGGCCATGGGCATCGACATGCTGCAGGTGCTGGAAGGTGGCGGCGGTCAGGTACAGTTGCCCGGTTTCGAGCAGAGTGACGGCTCGCCGGCACCGCGCGGTTCGGCCCAGGAAGAGGAAATGAAGTCTTTCATGGCGACCGTGCTCGCCGAGACCGAGGATACCTGGAACGGCATTTTCCAGGCGAGCGGCAAACAGTACGAAGAGCCCAAGATGGTGCTCTTCCGCGGCCAGGTGCGCTCCGCCTGCGGCTTCGCGTCTGCCGCCTCCGGACCGTTCTATTGCCCGGGAGACCACAAGGTCTATCTCGACATGAGCTTCTTCGATGAACTCGCCCAGAAGTTCGATGCATCCGGCGACTTCGCCCAGGCCTATGTGGTTGCGCACGAGGTCGGCCACCACGTCCAGAACCTGATCGGCGTCTTGCCGAAATTCAACCAGATGCGCCAGTCGATGAGCGAAACCGAAGCCAATCAGATGTCGGTGCGTGTCGAACTGCAGGCCGATTGTTTCGCCGGCGTCTGGGGCAAATTTACCGAGCAGAAGGGCCTGCTCTCGCAAGGCGACCTCGAAGAGGCGCTGAACGCCGCCACCCAGATCGGCGACGACACGCTGCAGAAGCGGATGCAGGGCTACGTCGTTCCGGAGAGCTTCAACCACGGCACCTCCGAGCAGCGCATGCGTTGGTTCAAGCGGGGCTTCGACAGCGGCAAGATGTCGGCCTGCGATACTTTCTCGGGCGCCGTCTAACCGCTTCTACACAAGAAAACTGTCAGGGCCGACACGATTGCCGGCCCTTTCGTTTGTCGGGTCAGCGTTCGCTGTCCATATGGGCGAGTTGGGCCTCGGGATAGCGGGCGCCCGCGGCGGCGTCTTTCGGAACCGCCTGTTCGATCACCGCCAGATCGCCGGCACTGAGATGGACATCGCGCGACGCAAGGGCTTCCGCCAAGCGGTCGCGCCGGCGTGCACCGATCAACGGCACGATGTCCTTGCCCTGGGCGGCCACCCAGGCAATCGCGATCTGCGCCACCGAAACGCCCTTCTCTTCAGCGACCTGCCTCAGCGCTTCGACGAGGGCAAGGTTCTTGTCGATATTGCCCTCCTGGAACCGCGGGCTCATGGCACGGAAATCGCCCTTGCCGGCCGCGCCCTTCTGCCAGTGGCCGCTGATCAGGCCGCGCGACAGCACGCCATAGGCGGTGACGCCGATACCGAGAGCGCGGCAGGTCGGCAGGATCTTGGTCTCTATGCCGCGTGAAATCAGCGAATACTCGATCTGCAGATCCGAGATCGGATGGACGGCGGCGGCGCGGCGGATGGTCTCGGGCCCAACTTCGGAGAGGCCGATATGGCGAACATATCCAGCCTTCACCATGTCGGAGATCGCACCAACGGTATCTTCGATCGGAACGTCGGGATCGAGCCTGGAGGGCCGATAGATGTCGACATGATCGACGCCAAGCCGCTGCAGCGTATAGGCGAGAAAGTTGCGAACCGCCTTCGGCCGGCAATCATAGCCAGCCCAGTTGCCGGCAGCATCACGCAATGCGCCGAACTTCACACTCAACAGCGCCTTGTCGCGCCTACCGCCCTTCAGCGCCTCGCCGATCAGCATCTCGTTGTGGCCCATGCCATAGAAGTCGCCGGTATCGAGCAGCGTGATGCCGGCCTCTAGCGCGGCGTGGATCGTGGCGATGCTTTCGGCACGGTCGGCCGGGCCGTACATGCCGGACATGCCCATGCAGCCGAGGCCGAGAGCCGACACCGAGGGGCCGGTCTTTCCGAGTGAAACGTAATCCATTGTCGTTCTCCTTCGACAAGGCCGAAATCCGCCGGCCGTTGATCGGTCTCTTGTTTACTTCCTTTGACGTCGTGCGATAATCCGACCTCAATCGAACAACTTGTACGAAATTCCGCACAATGAACGACCTGCCGCTTGCCGATCTCGATGCCTTTACCGCCGTTGCCGCCGCGCGTAGCTTCCGCGCCGCTGCCAAGAAGCGCGGGGTTTCCGCGTCCTCGTTGAGCGAGGCGCTGCGACGGCTCGAAGCCAAGCTGCAAGTGCGCCTGCTCAACCGCACGACCCGCAGCGTGACACTGACGGAGGCGGGCATGCGGTTGCTGGATCGGCTGACGCCGGCGCTCGGCGAGATTGCCGGCGCGCTCGATCAGGTCAACGAGATGCGCGACAGTCCGGCGGGAACGCTGAAACTGAATGTCCCGACCATCGTTGCCCGCGAAATCCTACCACCGATCGTCGGCCGCTTCCTCAGCAAGCATCCGGCAATCTCCTTGGAAGTGACGGCGGAAGATGGGTTCGTCGACGTTCTGGCGGCGGGTTTCGACGCTGGCGTTCGCTATGAGGAACGGGTCGAGCGCGACATGATCGCCATACCGATCGGGCCGAGCCGGCAACGCTACGTCACCGCGGCGGCACCGGATTATCTCGCCAGGCACGGCGTGCCCCAACATCCACGCGATCTGCTTGACCATGGCTGTATTCGCCACCGTTTCGCCAGCGGCATTTCTCTTCCCTGGGAGTTCGGTGAAGGGGAGGCGGCGCTGACGATCGCGCCTCCTGCCGTCGTGACCGCCAATACGATCGACCTCGAACTCGGCGCTGCCCTTGACGGGCTTGGCATCATCCGGACCTTCGAGGAGTTCGTCGCCCCGGCCATCGCGGCAGGACGGCTCCGGCCCATTCTTGAAGACTGGACGACGAGTTTTTCCGGACCGTTTCTCTACTATGCGAGCCGCAGGCATATGCCGACGCCGCTGCGCGCCTTCGTGGATTTCTTGAAGCTTGAACAGCGGCGCGACAACGGGTGAAGGCAGATGCACGTCACCCGTCACATCAACCATTGCGATAGTCCCATCAGATAATTTGAGACGTTCACGGATTGTTTCGCGCGAAATGATCCGTTACACCTAAATTGGTAGCGTTGTTCACGTTCTGTCCCGCATCCCGGGGCAGGCCGCTCGGGGGAGGGTCGCATGCGCGACGAGAAGTTTGTGCGACGCGGCCTGTTCCTCGTCTTCCTCATCCTGTTCCTGGATATCATCGGCATTGCGATCATCGTTCCAGTGCTGCCGACCTATCTGGAGGAACTGACCGGCTCCGATATCAGCGAAGCGGCAATCGACGGTGGTTGGCTGCTGCTCGTTTATGCGGCGATGCAGTTTCTCTTCGCGCCGCTGATCGGCAACCTCAGCGACCGATTCGGCCGCCGTCCGGTGCTGCTCGCATCGGTCTTCACCTTCGCACTCGACAATCTGATCTGTGCGCTCGCCACCAGCTATTGGATGCTGTTCATCGGCCGTGTGCTCGCCGGCATCAGCGGTGCAAGTTTCGGCACCGCATCGGCCTATATCGCCGACATCAGCCATGACGGAAACCGCGCCAAGAATTTTGGGCTGATCGGCATCGCCTTCGGGACCGGCTTCGCCCTCGGCCCGGTGCTTGGCGGTCTGCTCGGCGAATTGGGGCCACGCGTGCCGTTCTACGGTGCCGCGGCGCTCTCCTTCGTCAATTTCATTCTCGGCGTATTTCTGCTGCCCGAGACGCTGGATCGCGCCAATCGCCGTCGCTTCGAGTGGAAGCGCGCCAATCCGCTCGGCGCCCTCAAGCAGATGCGCAACTACCCAGGCATCGGCTGGGTTGGGCTCGTCTTCTTTCTCTTCTGGCTCGCCCACTCCGTCTATCCGGCGGTCTGGTCCTTCGTATCCAACTACCGCTATGGCTGGAGCGAGGGGCAGATCGGGCTATCTCTCGGTATCTTCGGCATCGGCGGCGCGTTCGTCATGGCCGTCATACTGCCGCGCGTCGTGCCACGGCTTGGCGAGTGGCGGACGGCGGTGCTGGGACTGACCTTCACCACCCTTGGCGCCATCGGCTATGCGGGTGCCTGGCAGGGGTGGATGATCTATGCGGTGATCATCGCAACCGCGCTCGAAAGCCTCGTAGATCCGCCATTGCGCAGTATCGCTGCCGCCCACGTGCCGCCATCGGCACAGGGAGAACTTCAGGGCGCGCTGACCAGCATCGGCAGCATCACCACGATCATCGGCCCGCTGGTCTTCACCCAGGCTTTCGGCTATTTCACCAGCCCTAGCGCTCCCGTCGCCTTCGCCGGTGCGCCCTATGCGCTCGCGAGTTGCTTCCTCGTCGGCGCGCTCGTCGTGTTCCTGTTGAAGATACCCAGAAGCAGGGCGGTAGGACCGCAAGGGCTGGAGGAGGCTATCGAGCCGGCTGCGGCTGCGGTTGCAGCAGCGGAAGAGGCTGAAGGGATCGAACAGCCAAGAATGCATGGAAATTGATCAATTTTCGTGATCTATCGATGAAAGTTTGAGCAACCTCGCCCTTGCGGCTGGCTCTTTGCCCGGGGGTATTCTATCTCCGGTTTTCCTCCCTCCGACCTTTAGTTGCGGCCGAGGCCGCATCGACCGCCAGGAATCTGCCATGCTGACCGCGAATGCGAGCCCGAAGCCGTTGACGACCGACAACTCCTGGCGGATGCATTATCGCGCGAGCTTCTATCTCGGCGTGCCCTTTATCGGCGCCCAGCTCGCCCAGCTCGCGATCAACACGACGGACGTCCTGATGGTGGGCAAGCTCGGCGCCACCGAACTCGCGGCGATCATTCTTGCGACGCAGATGTATTTCACCGTCTATGTTTTCGGGAACGGCTTTGCCAACGCGGTGGTTCCGATGGCAGCCCAAGCCGTTGGTCGAGGCGACAAGGTTTCGGTGCGCCGCTCCGTGCGCATGGGCATGTGGGTCGTGCTGCTCTACGGGGTGCTGACGGCGCCGGTGCTCTGGATGGCCGAACCGATCCTGCTTTTCGCCGGTCAGCAACCCGAGGTCGCAGCCCTTGCAGGGGAATACATCCGCATCGCCCAGTGGGCGATCTTTCCTGGCCTGATTTTCATGGTGCTCAGAGCCTTCTTGAGCGGCCTCGAGCGGGCAGGAATCATTCTCTACGTGACGCTGGCGACTCTCGTACTCAATGCCGCTCTTTGTTACGTGCTGATCTTCGGCCATTTCGGCTTCCCGCAGCTCGGCATCTTCGGTGCAGCGGTAGCGGCGCTCGGCGTTGCGTTGCTCGGCGCGGCGCTGACGATCGGCTACATCAAGAGCAAGCCTGAGCTCAACCAGTACGAACTGTTCGTCCGATTCTGGCGGCCTGACTGGACGGCGTTCTGGGAGGTCGTGTCTCTCGGCATTCCGATCTCGCTGACGATCCTTGCCGAAGTGAGCCTCTTCACCGTCGCTTCGCTGCTGATGGGCACGATCGGGACGATTGAACTTGCCGCGCACGGCATCGCCCTGCAGTTCGCCTCGCTCGCCTTCATGATCCCGCTCGGGCTTGCGCAAGCCGCCACAGTGCGTGTCGGCCTTGCCTACGGCCGAAACGACATGCTGGGTGTCCGGCGTGCGGCGGTTGCATCACTGGTGCTCGGTGCGGGCTTTGCCGTCGTCGGGAGCGCGATCTTTGCCCTGTTCCCGAGCCATCTCGCCGCCCTTTATCTCGACACAAACCGCCCGGATGCCGCGGCAGTACTGGCCTTCGCCGCGCCGCTCATCGTCATTGCCGGCGCCTTCCAGCTCGTCGACGGCATGCAGGCGATCGCCGCCGGCATGCTGCGCGGGCTGAAGGACACCAAGGTGCCGATGCTGCTGGCGTTGATCTCCTATTGGCCGATCGGCTTCGTCTGCGCCTGGGCCTTCGCCTTTCCGTTCAACTTCGGTGGCATGGGCGTCTGGTTCGGCTTCGTCCTCGGGCTCGCGGCAGCCGCCGTGCTTTTGAACTGGCGCTTCTTCCGGATGATCGGCGCGATTTCGACCACGCCCCCGAGGCACACCGCGATTTAGCGATAGGCTCCAGGCTGCGGGCAAAGAAAAAGCCGGACGGGCAGGGGGATGCCGTCCGGCTTACAATGGCGACCGCCTCAGGGGAAGGGAACGGCGTCGCCTACTACCAAGCTTCGATTACGAAGCCAAACCGCTAGACGTTGAAACCGTCAAGCCGCTCCGAACCCTGGCGATCGCGCTGGAGGTCGCGTATCGTCCGGGCAAAATCGATCAAAAAAACGAAACTGATGACCGCTGCCGCGATCATGAACAGGGTGGCCATGACGCCCTCCATCAACGGAAGATCTTCTGGGTCACGAATTGCTCGCGCCGGGCACGGGACTCATTGCGAAGTCCATGTATCGTCGCAAACAGCATCGCGAAAAACATCGCCATCGAAAACAGAGCAAGTCCCATAGCCGTAATCCTTTCGCATCCTAAACGGCAGTACGTTCGAAAAGTTCCGTTGTTTACTGCGCTACACTAGCGTTCTGCGTGTGAAGCACTGTTGAACATGGCATTCATTTAGCATTCATTCTTTCTGTCCCGCTGTTTCCCAGGGAACAGCTCTAGCCATCGGCACAACTCTTGCGATCCGTCGCCGTCCGTGACAAAAGGCTTCACCAAACGGAAACAGGTGCGATGACCACGGCATTTTATCCCGGCTCCTTCGATCCGATGACGAACGGCCACCTCGACGTACTCGTGCAGGCGCTGAACGTGGCGGCGACGGTCATCGTCGCAATCGGCATCCACCCGGGGAAGGCGCCGCTGTTTACCTTCGACGAACGCGCCGAGCTCATCCGTCGGTCGCTTCAGGAATTCCTGCCCGACCGGGCCGGCGACATCGACGTCGTCGCCTTCGACAATCTGGTCGTCGATGCGGCGCGCGAGCGCGGCGCGAAACTGCTGGTGCGCGGGCTTCGCGACGGCACGGACCTCGACTACGAAATGCAGATGGCCGGCATGAACCGGCAGATGGCCCCCGACATCCAGACGCTATTCTTGCCCGCAGGCACGGCATCGCGGCCCATTACGGCCACATTGGTCCGCCAGATCGCGGCCATGGGCGGTGACGTCAGCGCCTTCGTGCCCGCGGCAGTTTATCAAGCACTGCAGGCCAAACGCCGCGCTTGAGGCGCGGCCCTCTTTCACCACGCAGGGAGAAACCATGAAAATCCTCCACCTCGCTTTTGCCGGCGCCCTTGCGCTTGCCTCCTGGACGGGAACGGCGATCGCACAATCGGCCGACAACGTCATCACGATCACGCTCAAGGATGGGCCAGTCGTCGTTGAACTGCGTCCGGACATTGCCCCGAAGCATGTCGAGCAGATCAAGGCGCTTGCCGCCGCCGGCGAGTATGACAACGTTGCCTTCCACCGCGTGATCAAGGGCTTCATGGCCCAGACCGGCGACGTGCAGTATGGCGATATGGAAAACGGCTACCAGCCACAGGCTGCCGGCACCGGCGGCTCGTCGAAGCCGGATCTGCCGGCCGAGTTCTCCGACGTTCCGTTCGAACGTGGCACGGTCGGCATGGCGCGCTCGCAGGATCCGAACAGCGCCAACTCGCAGTTCTTCATCATGTTCGCACCGGGCGACTTCCTGAACGGCCAGTACACGGTCGTCGGCAAGGTCGTTTCGGGTATGGAGAACGTCGACAAGATCAAGCTCGGCGACGATGCCAACAATGGCTCCGTCACCGATCCCGACCGCATGATCAGCGTCAAGGTCGGCAAGTAAAGTCAACAGAAGGAGAAAACCCATGGCCGAGATCAAGGATCCGGAAAACACGATCATCATGGAGACCACCAAGGGCAAGATCGTCATCGAGCTTCTGCCTGACGTCGCTCCGGGTCATGTCGCCCGCATCAAGGAACTGGCTCGCGAAGGTGCCTATGACGGCGTGGTATTCCACCGCGTGATCGAGGACTTCATGGCGCAGACCGGCGACGTTCAGTACGGCAAGACCGGCGGCGAGCACTTCAACCCGGCGCGTGCCGGCATGGGCGGCTCCTCCAAGCCGGATCTTCAGGCCGAATTCTCGAACGTCAGCCACGTTCGCGGCACCTGCTCGATGGCCCGCAGCCAGATGCCGAACTCGGCAAACTCGCAGTTCTTCATCTGCTTCACCGATGCCCCCTGGCTCAACAAGCAGTACTCCGTTTGGGGCCAGGTCATCGAAGGCATGGACAATGTCGACAAGATCAAGCGCGGCGAGCCGGTGCGCGATCCCGACTCGATCGTCACGATGCGGGTTGCCGCAGACGCCTGATTTGCGCTAATGCACGGACCCGCCCCGGTCGCCAACTGCGCCGGGGCGGGTTTGCTTTTGTCTGAAGATAACAATGCGCGTAGACCTGTTCGACTTCGACCTTCCGGAAACCTCGATTGCGCTTCGGCCCGCAAGCCCGCGCGACAGCGCCCGCATGCTTGTCGTTCGCCCTGATGGCGCGGAAGTTCTGTCCGACAAGGGTGTGCTCGATCTGCCGTCGTTCCTGAGGGAAGGCGACGCACTGGTCTTCAACGACACCAAGGTGATCCCGGCGCAACTGGAAGGCATCCGCCGCCGCGGCGAGGAGATCACCACACCGGTTTCGCTCACGCTGCACATGCGCACGGCACCCGATTGCTGGAAGGCTTTTGCCCGCCCGGCGCGGCGCCTCAAGGTCGGCGATCGCATCGCCTTCGGCCATGACAGCACGAGCTGCCTGCTCGGAGCGCTCGACGCGACGGTCGAGGAGAAGGGCGATGCCGGCGAGGTGACGCTGCGCTTCGACCTCTCGGGCCCGTCGCTCGACGAGGCGATCATGGCGGTCGGCCACATTCCCTTGCCACCTTACATCGCCTCGAAGCGCGCCGAAGACGCACAGGATCGCGCCGATTACCAGACGATGTATGCCCGCGAGGAAGGCGCCGTTGCCGCACCCACCGCCGGACTGCACTTCACCGACCGTCTGTTCACCAAGCTCGACGAGGCCGGCATCGAGCGGCACTTCGTGACCTTGCACGTCGGGGCAGGCACGTTCCTGCCGGTCAAGGCCGACGACACCGACGACCATGTGATGCACCAGGAGATCGGCCACGTCGACGCCCGCACCGCCGAGCGGCTGAACGCCGTGAAGGCGAGGGGTGGCCGCATCGTCTGCGTCGGCACGACTTCGCTCCGGCTGATCGAAAGCGCGACCTCGGCAGAGGGTATCGTCAAGCCGTGGTCCGGGCCGACCGGCATCTTCATCACGCCCGGCTACCGCTTTCGCGCCGTCGACATGCTGATGACCAATTTCCATCTGCCGAAATCGACGCTGTTCATGCTGGTTTCGGCCTTCTCAGGCCTGGAAACTATGCGCGCGGCTTACGCACATGCGATCGAAACCGGCTACCGCTTCTATTCCTATGGCGACGCCAGCCTGCTTTTCCGGAAAGACTAGATGACCGAGACCTTCCAGTTCAAGCTTCACAAGACCGACGGCAAGGCCCGTCGCGGCGAAGTGTCCATGCCGCGCGGCACGATCCGCACGCCGGCCTTCATGCCGGTTGGCACGGTCGGCACGGTCAAGGCGATGTATCTCGACCAGGTGAAGGATCTCGGCGCCGACATCATTCTCGGCAATACCTACCACCTGATGCTACGCCCCGGCGCCGAGCGCGTCGCACGGCTCGGCGGTCTGCACGGCCTGATCCGTTGGCAGGGACCGATCCTCACAGACAGCGGCGGCTTCCAGGTCATGTCGCTTGCGGGCCTTCGCAAGCTCGACGAGCAGGGCGTCACTTTCAAGAGCCATGTCGACGGCGCGCTCTTCCACATGTCGCCGGAACGCTCGATCGAGATCCAGGGCCTGCTCGACAGCGATATCCAGATGCAGCTCGACGAATGCGTGGCGCTGCCGGCCGAGCCCAAGGAAATCGAGCGCGCGATGGAAATGTCGCTGCGCTGGGCAGAGCGTTGCAAGGTGGCCTTCGGCGACCAGCCAGGCAAGGCGATGTTCGGTATCGTGCAGGGCGGCGACATTCCAAAGCTGCGCGGACGCTCGGCCGAGGCGCTGAAGGGGCTCGATCTCAAGGGCTACGCTGTCGGCGGTCTGGCCGTCGGCGAGCCGCAGGAAGTGATGCTGCGCATGCTCGACATTACCTGCCCGATCATGCCGGTGGACAAGCCGCGTTACCTCATGGGGGTCGGCACGCCCGATGATATCCTGCGGTCGGTGGCCGAGGGCATCGACATGTTCGACTGCGTGATGCCGACCCGCTCGGGGCGCCATGGCCTCGCGTTCACGCGTCATGGCCGCATCAACCTGCGCAATGCGCGGCACGCCGAAGACATGCGCCCACTCGACGAAGAATCCTCGTGCCCGGCGGCGCGCGACTATTCGCGCGCCTATCTGCATCACTTGATCCGTTCGAACGAGTCGCTCGGCGGCATGCTCTTGAGCTGGAATAACCTGGCCTATTACCAGGAGCTCATGGCCGGCATCCGTCTGGCGATCGACGAAGGTCGCTTCGCCGACTTCATGGCGGAAACCCAGGAAACCTGGCGGCGAGGGGACCTTCCGCCGGTCTGACGGTTGGAGGACGCTTGGCGCTTTGTGCAGGGCCTAGATCGCCGGCCCCGGTGCTGCCTGCAGCATCATGACGCCGTTGATCTTGTAGCTCCCGTCCGGTTGCTTCACCAGTTGGTAGATTGCCGTCCAGTCCTTGCCATCAGGGGCCGAGATCAACACCTCCTGCAGGACCTGATCGCCGACGACCTTCGACCGGCCAAAGGCGAAGTTGCCGGGCCGGTAGACGGGCTGGTAGCCGCGTTTGACCATGTCGAAGAATGTGGTCTTGTCGGGAAACTTGCCGCGGACCGCCGGTGAGGCGAAGAAATAGGCGGTTTCTGCATCATCATGCAGAAAGGCTGCGATCTGCTCCTGAATGATCGCGCGCGCGGTATCGACAGGTTCATCGGCGCGGACCGCACTTGCAGTGAAAAGTTGGGTCGTCAGTCCGAGGGCAATGGCAAAGGTCCTGAACATCGCCGATCTCCATGCAGCCAGCTTCCAAAGAGCATAGGACAGCGGTGCGCTTTGGAAACGGAGGCGCCAGTCTCTTTAGGCGTCTTCGCAACGCACGCAAGACAATACATGTGTTCAAATTCAATCACTTATATCACAGTTTATGTATATTACTTTAAATATCATAAATTGGTGATATTTGGCCGGGGGCGCTCCTGCTGGCAAGCGACGTTTTCGGGGAGAGTTGGCGCGGGATTGCCTTCAACGCGACTGTGATCGCATGTATCGGCGGCATGGTGTGTGGCGAGCACAAAGACCGAGTTGGACCCTGCCGCCACATCGCGGCCGTCGCCTTGGCTCGCGCTCTTGCTTGGCTCGGGGGCGAGCCTGTTGTGGGGCGCGGCGACCTGAACATATGGTGATCCTGTAACCTGCAGTGATGATTGCCTCGAAATGCCCGTATGGAGCGATTGCGATGAGCGCGAAGACAATCGAAATCTACCAGCCGCGTCCTGTTTTGAATTTGGGTGAATGGGACATCGGCGGTCTCAAGCTCAAGGCCTATGGCCTCGTTGCCGATGGCAAGGAAATCGATGGGCCGATGGTGGCGTTGGCGCAGTCCTTCATCCGACATGACGTCTTGCCGCGTGTCACGGATGAAGGTGATAGCAACGGCATGGGCTTTGTGATCGTTCATGCCGGCACCCTTGGTATCTCCATCTCGGCCCATTGGTGGATACAGGGTTCGGTTCTTTGCCAGCATATCTATCGGAAGCTTTATTCGGCTGCTGAACCCTTGGACACCGTACGGAGACCTGTTGTTGCCTGTGTTTGGGAACTGGCTCTGATCAATGCCGAGCAGGAAGCCTGGCGAAAAACGATGATGAAAAGCGCGCCCAGTCCGTCGGCCTATATGGCGAATCGCGCCGAGGTCGAAACGGCATAAGCTGAACGGGGCGAAGGTGAGACCCGCACCAGACTGCTTCATTTGCATCGGCTCATTGCGTTCGACAAAGTGGTGAGGGTGGAATCGATTGGCATGTTGCACTTCAAATTAGAATGTACCCACACACACACAATGTCACAGCTATTTAAAGATGAGACAAAGTAATAAATTTAGAAACGCGACACCAATACTATCGTTTGTTACTGCAGTTGCAAGCGAACATATTTGACCAATACGCAGATGTGAGCCGCCGTCCGGGTGGAGCTGGTGAGGGTTGCGCAGCCCGGTCGGCGGCGGATGACTCCTGCCACAAAATAGACTTTAGCTTTGACAATCCGATCACTCCGCCGCCTTCAGCCGTGCAAGCGCTTGCTGCCGCTTTGCGAGAACCACGGGATCCTTCGTAAAGTCCGTCTTCCGGCCAGGTTTGGTGCCGCGCTTCTGGTAGCCATTGCCCAGGCTGCCATCGCGAATGCCGAACATATGAACCGTCTGTCCGGTGCGGCGCGGTCCGCCCTTGCTGCGCTGCTGCTCGCGGCCGGCCTGCATCTCCGCCACCAGCGCCAGCATGTCATCAAGCCGCTTGTTCTCAACCACCTCGGAGCGGTGCACCGAGCGCAACGTGTCAAAGGTTCTGTAGGGCAGGGTGGCTTCCCCGTCTGTGATCTCCAGGCGTCCGTCGGGATAGTCGCAAACGACAACCTTCGTACCCGCCAGCGCAGCTGCGCGATCTGTCGGATCGAGAATGAACATCACCTTGTCATAGCGCAGCGTCAGCGACTGCGACAGCTTGCGGATCTCCTTGCGGCACATCGCGCCATCGAGGTTCTCATGCGCGGCAAACGGCCGATGCATGTCCTTTGGATTACGCGGTGCCTTGCCAAAGCGACGATTGAAGTCGGCCATGAACTCCGGCGCATAGGCATTCGCCGCCGCGATCGTGTCGATGCCACGCAGCCGCAATTCCTTGACCAGACGGTCCTGCAGCGTCTGATTGGCGCGTTCAACGCGCCCTTTGGCCTGCGGGGTGTTGGCGCAGATGTCGATGTTGAGCTCGTAAAGGGCTCGACCGAACTGCGTCAGGCCACTGGTTCTGTCCTTCTGCGACGCATGCGTGGTGCGGAAGACGCCATGCTTGTCGCTGTAGAACGCGATCGGCTTGCCCCATTGCTGCAAATACGCCTTTGTCGCGTGCAGATAGTCGAAGGTGTTCTCTGAAGCCGCAAAGCGTAAGTGCAACAGCTTGCCGGTGGCATCGTCAATATAGACGAGCAGGGCGCATTTGGGACCGCGGTTCTCGAACCACCAGTGAAGCGAACCGTCGATCTGAACCAGTTCGCCGAAACAATCGCGCCGGCCGCGCGGCTGGAAAACCCGCTTCTTGCGCTCGCGTCGCGACAGCCAGAGGCCGGCCTCCATCATCCACTGACGCAACGTCTCCTTGCTGACGGCAATCCGATGGCGCTCGATCAGCTTCTCGGCCGCCAACGTTGGTCCAAAATCCACGTAATGCTCACGCACCAGGTCGAGCACCAGATTGCGGAAATCCTCGCTGTGACGCCGATTGCTCGGACGGCCGCGCTTCTTCGATACCAGGCCGTCGGCGCCGGCCAGATCATAGGCCTGCAACAGCCGATGGACCTGACTGCGGCTGAGACGAAGCAACTCGGCCGCCTCGACGACGCTCAGGCTGCCGCGAATCCGCTGGATGAGTTCAAGGCGATGCAATTCTTTCTGCGACATGACAATCAAACAAGACATGACGACTCCGAACACAGATGGCCTTGGCCACGATGCAAGTCGCTGATCTTGCTTCCCAACGCTGACGTTCGACCAGCATCCCAAGAGGCGACGACTGTCGCATCTCTAACTGGCCTATATGTCGCATTTCTAAAATGCCGCTACACACAATGTGGCAGCCAAGTTGAACTG
>NZ_FMXF01000036.1:0-62626 GCF_900103435.1 Sinorhizobium sp. NFACC03 | reverse complement strand
CCGCGCTGCCCCTGATCACGCAGCGCATTGTAGAGAATCGCCCAGAGTTTTTCGGTCTGGCGCGGGTCCTGGCCGATCAGCCAGGGGGAATAGGCCGCGACCACGGCCGCATTGGGTCTCGCCGGCCCAAGGCATTCGCCCCAGCCGACGGTCCCGTCGTCGCATTCGATCTCGACTAGCACATGGGCGCGCCGATCAAAGCGCATCGACGCACTTTCGAACGGCACCGCCAGCCGATGCTCGAGGAGATGCGTGCGGACGGCAACGATCTTCATGCCACTCCTCCCTGCCCGTCACGCTTTGCGCTTGTGACTGCCGATGAGCGCGTCGAGCATCTCGACTTCGGCCCCCGTCAGGTCCTTGAGCGGGCTGCGCACTGGGCCGGCATTGAAGCCCTGCAGGCGCACGCCCGCCTTGACCGCCGAAACGGCATAGCCCTTGGCGCGGTTGCGGATGGCCATGAACGGATAGAAGAAATCGTTGAGGATGCGCTCGCAGGTGGCGCGGTCGCCGCTGCGCAGCGCCGCATAGAACTCGTTGGCAAGACCCGGAACGAAGTTGAAGACGGCGGACGAATAGGTGGTGAAGCCGGCACCGAGATAGGCCTCGGCAAAAAGCTCGGCGGTCGGCATGCCGCCGAGATACATCAGCCGGTCGCCCATCTTGGCGGTGACCTGGCGCACGAGGCCGATATCACCGGTGCCATCCTTGAAGCCGATCAGGTTCGGGCATTCGTCACAGAGCCGGGCCAGCGTGTCGGGCTGCAGCACGGAGTTATCGCGGTTATAGACCATGACACCGATGCCAACCGACTGGCAGATCTTCTTCACATGGGCGTAAAGCCCTTCCTGTGGCGCATCGATCAGGTAGTGGGGCAGGAGCAGGATGCCGTCGGCGCCAACCCGCTCGACCGAGCGGGCGATATCGACCGCAACCTCCGTGCCATAGCCGCAGCCGGATACGATCGCCGTTTCGCCAGCAACCTCCTTGGCGGCGGCAACGATGCCGGGGATTTCATCGGGCTTCAGCGAGAAGAACTCGCCGGTTCCGCCGGCAGCAAACAACACCGGCGCCTTGTAGCCCGCCAGCCACTCGACATGTGCCTTGTAGCTTTCCGGCGCAAAGCGACCGTCCTTGTCGAAGTGCGTGACCGGGAAGGAAAGGAGGCCCGATCCAAGCGCGGCCTTGATCTGTTCTGGGGTCATTTCTTAATCCTCTACGTGTTTTCAGGATGATAAAATTTCGGGGCACGGGCCAGTTCCGTATCAACTCATCATATAACTCATATGATGAGTTCGCAGTCGGCGACAGCATCAGCGAGCCAGCCAGCCGCCGTCCACATTGAGAATGGCGCCGTGAATGTAATCGGCCGCAGTCGACGACAGGAAGACGGCAGCACCGGCGATGTCTTTGGGCTTGCCCCAACGATTGGCTGGGATGCGATCAAGGATCGCTTTGTTGCGATCGGGATCTTCGCGCAGCGCTTCGGTGTTGTTGGTTTCGATGTAGCCGGGTGCGATCGCGTTCACATTGATGCCCTTTGCGGCCCACTCGTTGGCAAGCAACTTGGTGAGGCCCGACACGCCATGCTTGGCGGCCGTATAGGATGGCACTCGGATGCCGCCCTGGAAGGACAGCAACGACGCGATGTTGACGATTTTTCCGGGCCGGCCCTTAGCCAGCAGTTCTTTGGCAAAGACCTGGCACGTGAAGAACAGCGCTTTCAGGTTAACGTCCATGACGTCATCCCAGTCGGCCTCGCTGAATTCCACCGCATCCGCGCGGCGGATGATGCCGGCATTGTTGACGAGGATATCGTAGCCCTTTCCGGCAAACACATCGCGCGCGGCCAGGGGATCGGCAAAGTCCAGAGCAAGCGGTGCAGCTGTCCCGCCAGCTCTTGCAATGATTTCAAGCGTTTCCTCGGGCGCGCGGCGCGCGGCGCAGATTACCTCGGCGCCAGCCGCAGCAAGTCCTACGGCGATCGCCTGCCCAAGCCCGGTGTTCGCGCCGGTGACAAGGGCCTTACGGCCTTGAAGCGAAAAGAGATTTGTCACTTCAGTTCCCCGGGCTGGATGAACTCCATATCGGTATAGTCGACATTGTCGCCGGCCATGGCCCAAATGAAGGTATAGGATCCGATGCCGGCGCCCGAGTGGACAGACCAGGGGGGAGAAATCGCGCCTTCCTCGTTGGAAATGAAGAGATGGCGGGTTTCCTGTGGTTCGCCCATCAGGTGCAGCACACGGGATTTTTCGTCCATGCCGAAATAGAGATAGGCCTCCATGCGGCGATCATGGATATGCGCAGGCATCGTGTTCCACACCGAGCCATCTTCAAGCGTCGTATAGCCGAGAACGAGCTGGCAGCTTTCCATGACGAGCGGATGGATGAACTGGTTGATCGTGCGCTTATTGGAGGTTTCGGTCGTGCCGAGTTTGACTTCCTTGCTGTCAGCAATGGTGACAAGCCGGGCGGGCAGGCTGCGATGGGCCGGGCAGGACGTGATGTAAAAGCGCCCCTCCCCGGAGAAGGTGACGGGGCCTGTTCCCATTCCGAGATAGAGAACGTCGCCGCGGTTGAGGGTGTAGGTGCCCTGTTCGGTCGTGACCGTGCCGATTTTGCCTACATTGACGACGCCCATCTCGCGCCGATCGAGGAACGAGGGCGTCTTGGTCTCTTCCACCCCGTCGAGCGTCAGCGGCTCGCCCGCGGGAACGGCGCCGCCCATCACGAAGCGATCGTAATGGGTATAAATCAACCGGATCTCACCCGACCGGAACATGTCCTCGGCCAGAAAATGCCTGCGGAGACCCTCGGTATCGAGCGTCTTTGCATAGTCCGGATTGACGGCTTGCCGCGTTTCGACGGTCAGCATGAAAGTCCTCCTTCAGTGATTGCGACCAACATATAATATGTGTTAGGCATAGTTGTATGATATGTCTGACAACGTCAAGAGGCAAATGCCAACCTCGATTTTCGATTGCAACACCTCAATGGGAAGACCTGGAATGAAACGCCTTCTCATCACTGGCGGGGCGGGTCAGCTTGGCCGTGTGATGCGCACACGGCTCTGTGGCCTGGCCGACACGATCCGCCTTGCTGATCGCACAGGTCTTGGAGCACCAGCTGACCATGAGGAGCTCGTCCAATGCGATCTTGCCGACGGTCAAGCGGTGAATGCCATGGTCGCTGGCTGCGACGGTATCGTCCATCTTGGCGGAGCATCGGTCGAAGGTCCGTTTGAGGGGGTCCTGCGCGGCAACATCGTCGGTCTTTACAATCTTTTCGAAGCCGCTCGCGCCAATGGCCAGCCGCGCATCGTCTTTGCCAGTTCCAACCATACGATCGGCTATTATCCGCAAACCGTCCGGCTCAAGCCCGACGCCCCGTTCCGCCCGGATGGGCTCTACGGGGTCTCCAAATGCTTCGGCGAGGCGCTTGGGCGCCTGTATTTTGAGAAGTTCGGGCAGGAGACGGCACTGGTTCGGATCGGCTCCTGTACCCCAGAGCCAACGAACCACCGGATGTTGTCGACCTGGCTTTCGCACGAAGACTTCGCATCGCTGATCGAGGCGATCTTCCGCGTCCCGGTTTTGGGCTGTCCCGTGATCTGGGGTGCATCGGCAAATGACGCCGGTTGGTGGGACAACGCACACCTCGGCTGGCTGGGCTGGAAACCCAGGGACAATGCCGAATTCTTCCGGACGCGCCTTTCGGAGGCCTCGCCGCAGCCCGGCCCCGACGAATCCATGGCTCGCTTTCAGGGCGGTGCCTATGTCGACAATCCGATCTTTAGGGAGTGATGAATGATCTTCAAACCGCATGGAAAACATCTGGTCGCAGGCGAATGGATCGCAACCGGGCAGACATTCAAAAGCGAGCCGGCGTTAGGCCCGGGCTTTGATTTCTCCGTCGGAACGACCGAACTGGTGAACAAGGCGGCCGAGGCCGCGGAGGAAGCCTTCTGGTCCTTCGGCTACTCGACCCGTGACGAGCGCGCAGCATTCCTCGACGCCATCGCCGATGAGATAGAGGCGCGGGGGGCGGCGATCACCGAGATCGGAAGCGCGGAGACCGGATTGCCGGCAGCCCGCCTCGAAGGCGAGCGCGCACGCACGACCGGCCAGCTTCGGCTGTTTGCCTCCCATATTCGCAAGGGCGAGTACCTCGACAGGCGACATGATGAGGCCTTGCCGGATCGCAAGCCCCTGCCCCGTTCCGACATCCGTCTGATCCAACGGCCGATCGGTCCCGTTGCGGTGTTCGGCGCCTCCAATTTTCCATTGGCCTTCTCGACCATGGGCGGCGATACCGCCTCGGCGCTCGCAGCAGGCTGCCCGGTTGTGGTCAAGGGTCATTCGGCACACCCAGGAACCGGCGAGATCGTCGCCGAGGCTGCACTGGCTGCCATCAGGGCGCACGGATTGCACCCAGGTGTGTTTTCACTGATCCAGGGTGGCCGCCGCGACGTCGGTACGGGCCTCGTGACGCACCCGCTGATCAAGGCCGTCGGATTCACCGGTTCACTTGCCGGCGGGCGGGCGCTCTTCGATCTTTGCGCAGGGCGGCCGGAGCCCATTCCCTTCTTCGGCGAACTCGGCTCGGTGAACCCCATGTTTCTCCTGCCGGAGGCGATCAAGGCGCGCGGCGCGGAGATCGCCAAGGGATGGGCAGGTTCACTCACCATGGGGGCCGGGCAATTCTGCACCAATCCGGGCATCGCGGTGATCCTTGCCGAGCAGGCGCCCGCCTTCGCGGAAGCTGCCCGCGCAGCACTTTCAGGCGTCGAGCCGCAGGCCATGCTCACCGAAGGCATCGCCAGGGCCTATCGCGAAGGACGCGACCGCGTATCGAAGGGGGGCGGCGTTCGCGAGATTCTCAGTACAAGCTGTGGTCAGCGGGATGCCACGCCCAATCTCTTTGTCGTCCCGGCGCGTGAATGGCTCTGCAATCATGTCCTTGCAGAGGAAGTCTTCGGTCCACTTGGACTGATCGTCACGGTCGACAGCTTCGAAGAGATGATCGCGGTGGCAAAGCGTTTCGAGGGACAGTTGACGGCAACCCTCCATCTCGACGATGGAGATGTCGATTTCGCGCGCAAGCTCATGGTGATCCTTGAACGCAAGGCGGGCCGTATCCTGGCCAACGGTTATCCGACTGGCGTCGAGGTCTGCGATGCAATGGTTCACGGCGGTCCCTATCCCGCGTCCACCAATTTCGGCGCAAGCTCGGTCGGTACCATGGCCATCCGCCGGTTCCTAAGGCCCATCTCCTATCAGAACATTCCTGAGCGGCTGATGCCTCAGTATCTGAAGTCGGCGTAGCGACGGATTGCGCCATCACCCATTGATGGCGTATCCACAAACGGAGCGACGAAGATCTTGGAAGCGGCCCCTTGCATGATGACAGCGACGACATCCGATCCCTCCGTCTTCCAGGGCAAAACGCTCGTGGCGCAGGTGACGGATGCTCTTCGTTCCCAGATAGCCAAGGGGCGCTACAATCCCGGCGACCGCCTGCCGTCCGAAGCACAGCTCACCCAGGAATTCGGCGTTAGCCGCACAGTCGTACGCGAAGCGATTGCGGCCTTGCGCTCCGACGGTCTGGTCGAACCTCGGCAGGGAGCGGGCGTATTCCTGCTGGAGCAGGCTGCGTCCGCGCGGCGGCCGTTTCAACAGGTCGACCTCACGCGAGTGTCGTCGCTGATCGAGATGCTGGAGCTTAGAACCGCAGTCGAGGGCGACGCGGCCGCACTTGCAGCCCTTCGCCGCTCGCCCGGTCAGGAAGGCAAGCTCATCGAAGCCTTTGATGCCTTCAGAGCCTGTGCGGCTGCGAGCAAACCGACCGCCGAGGCTGATTTCGGCTTTCACGTCGCGATCGCCGAGGCAACCAGCAATCCGCGCTTTAGCGAGTTTCTTAAGGCGCTCGGCCCGGCCGTCATCCCCCGTCGCGCCATCGTGGACAGCGGCGAGGAGGCTGTTCTTCCCGCTGACGAGCTCAGCCGCCTTGTGGACGAACACGAAGCAATTCTCTTAGCGATACAGAACGGCGACGAGGATGCAGCACGCGCGGCGATGCGCAACCACCTCAAGAACAGCCAGATCCGCTACCGCTCCATGTTGCGCGCCGCACGCTGAGGATGCGCGTCCGTAGCCGCCCTTGCATTCGAACAGATAACGGATAACATGCCAGACAGGTTCGACACAGGCGGAGTGAAAATGGAAGCCGAAAACAATCACGTTCGCGGCACCTCGCTGGCGGCAAAGATCAGCGCTGCACTGCGCCGCGAACTGACAGAGGGTGTATTTCGCCCCGGCGACAGGCTTCCGAGCGAAAGCGCCCTCACAAAGGAATATTCCGTCAGCCGCACTGTCGTTCGGGAGGCGATCGCGATCCTGCGCGCAGACGGTCTTGTCGAGGCACGCAAGGGCGCCGGCATCTTTGCCCTTGAAACCCAGCAGGACAAGAACCAGCCCTTCAAGGACCTTGCAACGCAACGGATTTCCTCGGTGATCGAACTCCTTGAATTGAGGACGGTTTTCGAGGTGGAATCAGCAGGGCTTGCTGCATCTCGTCGCTCGGCGGCGCAGATAGAGGCAATCCTCGAGGCCCATCACCGTGTCGGCGAATGCCTGGCAGCGGGCGCGCCCACGCGTGACGCAGATTTCGAGCTTCACCTGGCGATTGCGGAGGCCACTCAGAACCGCCGCTTCCCGGAGTTTCTTCAGCTGATCCGCTCCGGCATCATCCCGCGCGGCGAATTGCAGGGGTCGGCGCCCGGATCGCGCCCGAAGGACTATAACCTCCACCTGCAGGAGGAGCACGGCCAGATCGTCGATGCCATCATCGAGGGAAATGCGGAAGCCGCGCGTGAACGGATGCGCGCCCACCTTCGTGGAAGCCTGGAGCGCTACAAGGTGCTTCTGCGTTCGCGCACCATGGCAATCGAAGAAAATTGATCGGGAAGCCGACGATATAGTTGTCATACAAGTATGAGAACATGTATGGTGATGATGTTATACAACATCGCCGAGGTTCACATGACTCTTCCCACTTTCCCCGCAGTGTCGCCGGACGCTGGCATCACCCGTCAGGTTCTTTCCGATTCCCCCGAACTCATGGTCGTGTCGTTTCGCTTCGAATCCGGCGCCAAAGGCAAGTTGCACAGACATTCGCACGTGCAATCCACCTATGTGGCGCGCGGCCGTTTCCGGTTCTTCCGCAACGGCGAGGCCTATGAATTGCAGGCAGGCGATAGTCTCGTTATCCCCGGAGACACCGAGCACGGGTGCCAATGCCTTGAGGCGGGCGAGCTTATCGACTGCTTCACGCCCCGACGCGATGATTTCCTGTGATCGGTTTGGCTTGACAGCATGACAAACCTGTGACAGGTTTGCCAAAGTTGTCATACAGGATAGGAGCCTGTGCCGCCTTACCTTCAGGCGACTGACACACGGAGGAACCATGTCACTACGCCGAATCCGCTTCTATGGCGCGGCCGGACAGATCGGGACCATCGCGGTCACGCTGCTCGGCCTGCTTCTCCTGACCTTTTTCATCGGCCGGCTGATGCCCGCCGACCCCGTTCGCGCCATCGTCGGAGAAGATGCGACCCGGGAGACGTACGAGCAGGTCTACCGCTCGCTGGGTCTCGACCGACCGCTCTGGGAACAGTTCTTCTATTACCTGGGAGACGTCTTCACCGGCAATTTCGGTACCTCCATTCGCACCGGCCAGCCTGTCATTCAGGATATCCTGCATGTGATGCCGGCGACGATCGAGCTTGCCACCTTCGCGATCCTCATCGGCGCGGGGCTTGGCGTTCCGCTCGGCGTCCTTGCCGCCGTCAACAAGGATCGCTGGCCGGATCATGTCGTGCGCGTCTTCAGCCTCTTCGGTCATTCCATGCCGATCTTCTGGACTGGCATGATCGCGCTGATCGTTTTTTACGCCCATCTCGGCCTCGTCGGCGGCAGCGGGCGGATGGACCAGTTTTATATCGGCCTTGTCGAGGAACGAACCGGCTTCCTCTTGATCGACAGCCTGGTGGCTGGCGAGATGGATGTTTTCTGGTCGGCGGTCAACCACATCATCCTGCCGGCTGCCTTGCTCGGCTATTCCTCATCCGCCTACATCACGCGCATGACGCGCAGCTTCATGCTTGATCAGCTGGGCCAGGAATATGTGACGACAGCGCGGGTGAAGGGTCTTTCGCGCAGCCAGACGATCTGGCAACACGCCTTTATCAACATCCGCGTCCAGCTGGTCACCATCATTGCGCTTGCCTACGGCTCGCTGCTCGAAGGGGCCGTGCTGATCGAGACGGTTTTTGCCTGGCCGGGCTTTGGCCAATATCTCACCAGCAATCTCATTACCGGCGACATGAATGCTGTCATGACCTGCGTGCTGATCGTCGGCATCATCTTCATCGGGCTCAACCTCCTGTCCGATGTTCTCTACCGCATCTTCGACCCGAGGACACGCTGATGGACGCACGCGTTCAACCCACCTTCCGTCTGCCGGCACCCGTTCAAGCGCTGAAGAACATCGTTCTTTTCCTGCTGAAGAGCCCGACTTCGACCTTCGGTCTTTTCGTGCTGGCGTTGCTTGTCCTTGTCGCCGCCTTCGCGCCGCTGATCGCCACCCATGACCCCTATGCGCAGGATCTCGCCAACACCTTGCAGGCGCCCGGCAACGGTCACCTGTTCGGCACCGACGAGCTTGGCCGAGACATCTTCAGCCGGCTGGTCTTTGGCGCGCGCATCACGCTCACGATCATCTTCCTCGTCTCGATCGTCGTCGGTCCGATCGGTCTCATCATCGGCACGACGGCCGGTTACCTCGGTGGCAAGGTCGATACGGTGATGATGCGGATCACCGACATTTTCCTGTCCTTTCCGAGCCTCATTCTCTCGCTCGCCTTCGTCGCAGCGCTCGGTCCAAGCCTGAACAACGCCATCATCGCGATCGCGCTCACCTCCTGGCCGCCCATCGCACGGCTGGCGCGCGCTGAGGCGATGACCTTCCGCAAGGCGGATTACATTTCGGCTGCGCGACTGCAAGGGGCCTCCTCGACGCGCATCATCTTCAAGTCGATCATGCCGATGTGCCTGCCTTCGGTCCTCATCCGACTGACGTTGAACATGGCGACAGTCATCCTGACCGCCGCCGGCCTCGGCTTCCTCGGGCTCGGTGCGCAACCTCCGCTTCCGGAATGGGGCGCGATGATCGCGACCGGCCGCAAGTACATGCTGGACAGCTGGTGGCTCGTCACCTTCCCGGGCATCTCCATCCTCTCCGTCAGTCTCGCATTCAACCTGCTTGGCGACGGCTTGCGTGACGCGCTCGATCCGAAGCAGATGAACCGGAGATAGCCCCATGGAAAAGACCATTCTCGAAGTCGAGAACCTGCGCATCCGCTATGGCGGCGCTCCGACGGACGCAGTGCGCGGCGTCTCCTTCACTCTGGGACGCGAGCGACTCGGTATCGTCGGTGAAAGCGGCTCCGGCAAATCGACGGTCGGACGCGCGCTTTTGCGCCTTCTGCCTGGCGCAACCATCACCGCCGACCGGCTTCGCTTTGCCGAGCTCGATCTGCCGTCGCTCTCCGAAAAGGAAATGCTCAAGGTCCGCGGCCGGCGCATGTCGATGATCCTGCAGGATCCGAAGTTTTCGCTGAACCCCATTCGCCGCGTCGGCGACCAGGTGGCGGAAACCTATCTGCGGCACTTCAGGTGCTCAAAGGCCGAAGCGCGCGACAAGGCCCTTGCCATGCTTGAAGCGGTGAAGATCCGCGACCCGAAGCGCGTCTACGACCAATATCCGCACGAGATATCCGGTGGCATGGGCCAGCGTGTCATGATCGCCATGATGCTGCTTGCCGACCCGGACCTCGTCATCGCTGACGAGCCGACTTCGGCGCTCGATGTGACGGTGCGGCTGCAGGTGCTGAACATCCTTGATGGTCTTGTCCGGGATCGCGGCATCGGCCTCATCATGATCAGCCATGACTTGAACCTGGTGCGTAACTTCTGCGACCGCGTCCTGATCATGTATGCCGGTCGCATCGTTGAAACCTTGGCCGCCGCGGACCTCGACAAGGCAAAGCATCCCTATACGCGCGGCTTGCTCGCGGCACAGCCGCGGATCGGCGGCGGGCGCGCGCCGCTTGCCGTGCTTGATCGCCGTCCTGAATGGCTGGAGGAAATTGCCTGATGTCCGTTTCAGTCGAATGCCGCGATCTCGCTATCACCTTCGGCACGGGTCCAACGGCCGCCAAGGTTCTTCCAGGCGTCACCTTCTCGGTGCAACCCGGCGAGTGCTTCGGGCTCGTTGGCGAAAGCGGCTCGGGCAAATCCACGGTCCTGCGCTGCGTTTCGATGCTGACAGAGATTTGGACCGGTGACATTCTCATCGGCGGAAAGCCGGTGCGCGACATGCCGCTCATCGAGCGTTGCCGCATGCTGCAGATGGTGTTCCAGGACCCTTACGGCTCGCTGCATCCGCGCCAGTCGGTGCGCACCGTCCTCAACGAGCCGCTCGTCATCCACAAACTTGGTGACCGCGAAGAGCGCATTCGCAAGGCCATCACCGATGTCGGCCTCCCGATCTCATTCCTCGACCGGTTCCCTCATCAGCTCTCCGGCGGCCAAAGGCAACGGGTGGCGATCGCTCGCGCGTTGATCCTCGAACCATCGCTGTTGCTGCTCGACGAGCCGACGTCGGCGCTCGATGTTTCGGTGCAGGCGGAGATCCTCAACCTGCTTCAGCGCCTGCGGGACGAACGTGGCTTCACCTACATCATGGTGACGCACGATCTCGCCGTGGTCGACCATATGTGCGACCGCTTTGCCGTCATGCTCCATGGCGAAATCACCGAAATTCTGCCGCGCGAGGCGATCCCCGTAAATCGAGCAACCCATCCCTATGCTCGAGAACTGATCGGTGCATCGCTGGAATACGAGGGCGCGCACTGACGTTCCCTGACGCTGGGCGCTCCCCAATTGCAAGACGGACTTCCTCAGCTTGCGACGCGTGACAAGGTTTCTCCCCCCGACTTGCCCGGCCCAGTGCCGGGCATTTCTTTTGCAGCAAAGGAAACTGATTTTGAGCGCGGTCGTGACGGAATTAGCAGGGCCGTCAGGACGACCCTCGCCCAACGGAGGTCGCGTGCCAGGGAAGCTCGCACACTGCATCCGCAAAGCTATGCTTTGTCGTTCTCCTTGCAATGTGTTCGATCGTCGCTGGGAGGTCGGCAAGGAGGTTCAGGTATCGACACCGGGTCAATGGCGACGGCCGTGCCTGTCAGGCTGGTCATGGCCCAACGTCCCGGTCAATGCTCCTGCCGCTCCGGGCGTCGCCAATACCGTGTCTGACATGCACCGCCACTCGCGGCCTTGCCCCGACGTATGAAGCCTGCACTTGCCCAAACAACAAAAAGGCGCGCCTGGCGACGCGCCTTTCCAAACCCGTTGAAATCGAAGCCTGGGCTTACCGTTCCTTCTTCACTCCTTCGAAGCGCGAGAGCCATGGGCTGACGATCATGCCCTTCACGTCGCTTCGGAAGGCTGCTGTGTCGACGACTTCCGAGAACGGCTGGATCGACATGACGATCTCGTCCATGTAGGTCTGTACGCCTTCATAGAGCTTGATCTGCTTGGCGGTGTCGCGCTCGACCAGCGCCTCCTCGATCATCTTGTTCAGCTTCTCGTTAAAGAAGCTGGTGCGCCAGCTCTGGTAGTTGGTGAGCTTCGCGTCATCGGAATTGTTCGGGTTATAGGCAACGGACCGCAGGTTGTTGTCCGGGTGCGGTTGCTGACCGCCGCCGCCGCGACCGAGCAACAATTCGAACTTCCGTTCACGCATGGCACCGTAGATCTGGTCGCCCGAACCGCTGATGAGCTCCGCCTGAATTCCGGCCTGGCCGAGTGTGTTCTGGATGGCGGTCGCCGCCTTCATGAAGGGGTCTTCGGAAAGCACGCGCAAGGTGGTCTTGAAGCCTTCCGGATAGCCCGCCTCTGCAAGCAGGGCCTTGGCCTTCGCGACATCCAGCTTGTAGCCTTCGTCCGGCAAGGCGCCAAGCACACCCGTCGACAGCGGCCGCTGGTGCAGCTTGCCGTAGTAGGGCATTACCGCCTTGTCGAGGCCTTCGTAGTCGATGAGGTAACGAAGCGCCTCACGGACCTTCTTGTTGGCGAACCGTTCGTCCTTCATCGAAACGCTGAGGTAGTAGAAGCCAGAGCCCGGAGTCGACTCAATCGTGATCGCCTTGTCGGCTTCCAGCGATTTCAGGTCCGGCGCCTGAAGCGAGTAGGCAACGTCGATGTCGCCCTTTTCCAGAAGCAGGCGCTGCGACTGCGATTCCGGCAGGTGGCGAAGCAGCACGCGCTTCATGCCCGGCGCTTCGCCCCAGTACTCGCCGTTGCGGGTGAGGATGATGAACTCGTTCGACTTCCACTGCGTCAGTGTGAACGGACCGGAGCCGGCCGAATTCAAGGTCAGCCATCCGGCGCCGAGATCGCCGTCCTTTTCGTTTTCGAGAGCCGTCTTGCTGTCGATGATCGAGCCCGGCCCGTTTTGCGCAAGGACCATCAGGAGCAGGTTCGGGTCGTCAGCCTTCGGCAGATGCAGTACGAAGGTGCGATCGTCTTCGACGACGAACAGCTTGTCGGCCGCTTCCAGCGTAAACCCGCGGGTCTTGAGGAAGGACGATTGCGCGAGGTTGCGCGCAAGCAGACGCTTCAGGCTCCAGGCGATGTCCTCGGCGGTGACGGGATTGCCGGAAGCAAACTTGGCGTCGCTGCGCAGGTGGAACCGGATCGACATGCGGTCGTCGGCCACTTCCCACCGTTCCGCCAGCCGCGGCTGAACGCTGCGGTCCTCAGGCGACAGGACGACAAGGGTGTCGTAGATGTTGTTCAGAACCTGGACCGTCTCGCGGCCGGTAATGGCTGCCGGGTCGAGGGTGAGGATGTTGCTCATGGTCGTGGCGACGACGAGCTGATCCTCGGGCGTTTCGGCCAGGACGACATGGGGCATCGTGGTGACGAGAAGCGCACCGAATGCGACCGTTGCTAGAAAGTGTTTCATGCTTCCTCCTTTGCGGTCGTCCACTCGGGAACCGACCTTCCTATTACAAGATCCGCCGGCCTGTTCCTCCACAGGCAAAGACCAGATCAGCCAAGAATTTCGCCGACGGGCGCCGCAAGCGCCCGTCCGATTGCTGCCGTGTCTGCGGCTTCGAGATGCACACCATCGGTTTCGGACGCGCGCGTAACCGAACCGGCGTCAAAAAATCGATGGCCAAGCTCGTTCGCGAGCTTGTGGTAGAGCGGAGACAGCCTCTCGGATTCGGCCACGCTGCGGCCCGCCGCCGGCTGTCCGCCGGGACCGGGCGAACAGGGGGGCGGCGCGACGATCAGGAGCTTCGGTTTAGCCCCCTTGGGTTTGTAGGGAAAGGTTTCGACGATCTGCGCCAGCCGGCGCATTCCCGAAACCGCCCCTTCTGCCCGCCCGCCATGGACAGGCTTGATGTCGTTGGTACCGAGCATGACAATGACGAGGTCGATCGGCATATGGCTGGCCAGCGCCACTTCCAGCGCCTTGGCGCCATTGCGGCATGCGGGCCCCGCGTGGTCGTCGTAGCAGGTAGTGCGACCACCGAGTCCTTCGGCAATGATCCTTGCCTGGCCGCCAAGCGCCTCGCCCAGAGCATCAGGCCAACGTCCTTCCGGCGGATGGCGCAGGCCCGTTGCCGGGTCGGCGCCCCAGGTCAGGCTGTCTCCGAAAGCGAGAATGGTCTTCATCACAAGCTTCCTCGCTCGCTACCGGACGCGATGGTTTTCGATGAAATTGAAGTCGATATCCTCGCCAAGACCTGGGCGATCCGGCACATGGACGTAGCCGTCGCGATCCATGGGGTCGGACAGCGACTTCAGGTAGTCGTGGCCGTCGTCATATTCGAGGAATGGATGGAGCAGGCCGCGCTCGTACCAGCGGCAGTTCTTGGTGGCGGCCACGACATGCAGGTTCATCGCCGTGTTGCCGTGCACTTCGCATTCCATGCCGAATGCTTCGGCAAGGTGCATCGTCTTCAGCGCCGGCGTAATGCCGCCGACGTCGTTGACGCCTGTGCGAAGGATGTCGCAGGCGCCCGCCTTGATCCACTCGGCGCGGTGCCAATGCTTGCCGGCGGCACTTTCCGGACCGACGACAGGAATATCGAGATTGTCTGCGAGCCACTTGTAGGACGAAAGCGACTGCTCATCCATCGGCTCCTCGATCCAGTCGAAGCCAAGCGTTTCGAGCCCCCGCCCGAGTTCCAGCGCATCGGTGCGAGAGTACCAATGGAAGGCGTCGATCATCAGGCGGATATCCGGTCCCACCGCTTCGCGCACGGCGGCGCAGGCCTTGATGTCCATTTTCACGTTTGGAGCCCAGCTGACCGGCGGCATCCAGGTGTGCAGCTTGATGCCCTTGTAGCCGCGCTTGACCAGGATCTCTGCGAAGCGCCCATAGTCCTCGGGGGTTGCAAGGCCACCCTCAAGCTCGTCACCACACATGATCGAACCATAGGCGAGTACCTTGTCGCGGTAGCCGCCGATCAACTTGTATACAGGTTGGTTCAAAGTGCGCCCTGCCAGATCCCACAGCGCGCAATCGACAACCGCCAGGGTACGGTCCGTGAGCTGTGCAGCGGACCCGCGCTGCCAGTGTGCGAGGTCATGCCATAGCCGTTCGCGATCACGATGATCCTCACCGATCAGGACCTTCCTCACAAACTTGTCGATAACGTGCGGCCGAACGATTTCCGGCGCCGTGAAGGAATGCCCCTCGTGACCGTCTTCCGTCCGAATGGTCAGCATCGCCTGCTCGACCTGATGCGGCGGGCCGGGATGCGCGTGACCAGCACTGTCCGAGTGGCGGCGAGTGGTCGTGCGGAAAACCCGCACTTCAACGTCGGTGATGATCATTATTCCTCCAGTATGCGAAAGGCAGCGGCCTAGCCGCGCCAACTTGTCTAATGTGAGAATAGACAGATGTCAGCAATCTTGTCAAATATGTATGACAGATTTTGATAAGTGCCTGATAGGTGGCGTGCCTCCTGATCGACGTCGCGCGACCTGGAGGCGATATCGTGGTCTCGCGCCACTCACCCAGCAGCTTGAACCGTGGGAAGCAATGGGGCAGGCCGTAGACATTGAGGCTTGGCGAACGCGAAGGACGGGGCGGTCGATCCCGCTCCCCCTTAGGGCCACTATGTTGAAGCTCCTGCGGCGGCCCTTTTTCCGCCTTCGCGCGACGCGAATTCCCGCTTTCCCGCTGCCGCGGCGCTATGCTGAAAGCTCCGATACGCTTCATTGTGAAATGACCGAACCTCTCGGATCGGTTGAAGGGGACCGAGGGACCTTGCCCCTTCTCTCCCCCAAACAGTCTTCCGCCCACCTTCCTCCTCTTCGCTGCGCTTGCGTTCCGTGCAGGCGGTTCCCCGCGAAGACTGTTTTCCCCCTCCATCCCCACCGCTCGCGCGGCCCCGGGAAGCAGGACGCGGCCCTGCTTCGCGGTCCAAGGGAAAAGGAGAAATGATAATGAGCATCTACGCCAGAGCTGCCCGTTTCGACACGGGTCGCGCGCTCACCGAGGATGAGATGCGTGGCATTGCGCCTTCGATATTTGCAACCTCGGCGCACGAAAGCCGCTCGGAGCGCTTCATGCCAATCCCGACAATCGAAATCCTGCGTGGGCTGATGAAGGAGGGCTTCGCGCCGGTCGGAGCGCGTCAGTCAGTCAGCCGCACGGAAGGAAAGGCCAACTTTACCAAGCACCTTCTCCGTCTTCGCCGCCTCGATGACGGAAATGTCTACAAAGTGGGTGACACCGTCTGCGAAATCCTCCTCAAAAACGCAAATGATGGAACGAGTGCCTATGAGTTGCTCGCGGGGCTATTCCGAGTTTGCTGCCTCAATTCACTCGTGGCCCAGACCGGAACGATTGACGCGATCAAAGTCCGGCACTCCGGAGACGTTCAAGACAAGGTGATCGAAGGAACCTATCGCGTGCTCGCAGAGGCCGAACGCGCCCTGGCAGCGCCCTAAGACTGGTCGAGCTTCAGAATGGGGCGGGATGCAAAGGAGGTGTTGGCGGAGGCGGCGCATCTGCTGCGCTTTGGTGACGCTGACGGCGCCGTGACGACTCCGATCAAGCCAGAACAATTGCTTGTGCCCCGTCGCCAGGAGGACCGCACTGACGACCTTTGGACGGTGTGGAATGTCGTTCAAGAAAACAGCATCAAAGGTGGTTTGCGCGGTGTGAGTCGCGATGAAACCGGCAGACCGCGCAGATCGACGTCCCGCCCGATTAATGGCATCGATCAGGATATCAAGCTCAACAAGGCTCTTTGGCTTGTAGGGGAACGGATGGCCAGTTTGATCCGCAATAGAAATGGTTTCGATCGCCTCGCGTCCAGAACCGTCTGCATGCGAGGCGCTCTTCGACGTCCGGCAGCTTCTTTTCCGGTTGGATTGCGCCAGATCCGGCACAAACGGGGTGGGCACAAGCACGCCTCCCTGCTGGTGGATTGAGGGGCGCCCCAAAACCCCGCCCCTCAAACACCCCTGCCCGCCCGAAAATTTATCCACATCCGTGCACCGCGATGGTGATCGCCACATCGCACAAAAACGGGTTTTCTTTCATTGCAGTAGGGTTTGCCTATCTTGTGGACGACCGGTGGAAAGACGGGGGATATTTAGTGCGTCCCCGCCGCAATCTTGTGCCCGCCCCAAGTTGACCTAGAGTGTTTGAGCGGTCGATCGAAACCGCGAGTGTAGCAACTATCAGATTGGGGCTGGCGTCGTCGCCGGCCCCTTTCCAACTTCTACATTCGGTTCGAACAACGATGCGACCGGCGTTGGGTTAACGTTGCTCGCCGACCTTAGCCGGAGCAGCCGCCTCCTGTCCGGTCCGTGTCGTTTCAAGCTGGTCGTCGCTCGCCCTGAGATCTAACTTTCCCCAGATCGACGTTTTCCGCATGCCGGACTTCGGTTTCCGCGACGGTTTAATCTCGACGATGAATGACTTTGTTTGCTGACGCATGGTTCCCCCAAGGCGACGAATCGCAATCGAACGATATCGTGCACTACGCCATTGGCAACCGTGCCTTGATCGAGGATGTAGATGCGGCGCGAGCCGGCGGCTACGGATAAAGCAGTCCGCTGGATGCTGATCGTCGCCGGGTGGTCCTGTTTCACCCTCTTGCCAGGCAATGTTCTTTCTTGCTGCGGAAGCGTCCTGCGCGGGCTCGATGGGCGTGTCTGACCGGAAAGCGGCTGGAGCCTCGATCGTCCTCCCGCAACGGCATCCGCAGTTTTCTTACCCCTGGCGGCTCAAGCCGCCATTCCTCGCCATCCAACAAAACTGCTCCTTGCCGCCCTCCATTTCATTTTGGACCTATGGGTGCGGTCCGATCGTCCCCGGTCTTTTCGACAGCCATCGAGGCCGCGAAGGGCGCGGCCCGAAACACCAGAAAGGAACTTCGACATGGCAACCATTGGCACTTTCACCTCCACCGACAACGGCTTCAACGGGTCGATCCGCACGCTGGCCCTCAACGTCAAGGCTCGCATTGCACGGATCGAACACCCCTCCGACAAAGGCCCTCACTTCCGCATCTATGCCGGCAACGTCGAATTCGGTGCGGCCTGGCAGAAGAGCTCCGAGCAGACCGGCCGTGACTACCTCTCGGTCAAGCTCGACGACCCGAGCTTTCCCGCTCCGATCTACGCGACGCTCGCGGAAGTCGAGGGCGAAGACGGCTACCAGCTGATCTGGTCCCGTTCCAACAGGGATTGAGGCAACTAGGCCCCGCCTCCAGGCGGGGCCACCTCTCTTGGTTCGCCCAAGCGATTACGACCACCGTTCGCGGTCGCATCGGTTCTCGCTGCGTTCGGCGGACTTCGTCGTCACTTCGAGGGGCGTTTTACCGCTGGCCGATATCCCCGGGTGCGCTTTTTCCTGAGAACATCAAGGAACAACGCGACCGCCTCTTGCTCGCTTTCGAAATGATGGACCATCGATTGGCCTCTTTGACCGATCCTTCCCCAGCGCCGCGTCAGGCAGGCCTCTCCAAACAGCGTCCGGTCGATTGACAGGGCATAGAACCGGGCCATGTTCCTGTTTGCGTCGGTTCGTTCGACATAGAGCTGGTAGGGCTGACTGAGCATGAGAGTACCATCGCCGATGCCCGGAATCCCGTCCAACGAGTGTTTTGAATCGGTCCGGCCTGATCGATTCACGTTTGTGATGGATCGCCGGGTAAGATTAGGTGGTTGTCGGCGGAGTGCGAAACCTGTTCTGTTTTACGCAGCCTCGCATGTCGTCCCGTCTGAACCATATGGCCCGGCCGCATCTAAGAGGCGCATTTCCCGCCGTAAACACGATCTGCTCGTCAGCGCGCATGCGCAGCACTTCGTCCGATTGGATGAGCGGCCGCGCCGCAAGTTGCTTGGAGCGCGTGCGTGACGACCCCCGCGATTGAAAGCTGCGGCTCACCTGATCGACTTCGACGGTCGTCGCGCCGCAGCGCCTTGAAACGTACTCGGCCGTTTCAGGATCGTTGATGGCGGCAAACGAGATCCAGCTCGCGCTCTCGAACCATTTGCTCGTGGCGTCGCGGCCACCGAAGGTCTCGCGCATCTGGCCGATCGACTGAAAGATCAGCGTGAGTGATATCCCGTACTTGCGACCGGTGTCGCGTGCCGTCTCTAGAATGCGCAGGTAACCGAGGCGAGCCGCCAAGGTCGATGCCTCGCTGAATGATGCGTCGCTCGCTGCGAACGTCCTGCAAAAGCTCGCAAGCGAGCCTCAGCATTTTGGCACGCTCAATGGCAGGGCCGGGATGTTTGCGAGCAGCGCCGACAAACAGGATCGCGAGATCGCGCTTCTCAACGTGCCGGCGCTCGCCCGAAACCTCGCAGATTACATTCGCGCACGAACTGAGGCCGAACGCATGTATGTGGCTGAAGAAAATGCCCTTCGTTCGAAATTGGCGATCGAGATCCCAGCTCTCTCTCCGGCGGCCAAGCGGTCGCTCGAACACATGCGCGAAGCGCTCGACCGGCATGATCCGGCACGCCTTGAACGCACATCGCTCGACCCGTCAGTCAGAACAGAACTGGAGCGATTTTCAACGGCGGTTAGCCAAAGGTTCGGCGAGCGCACCTTCCTCGGGGTTGTTGCCAAGGTGCCGGATGGCGAGATCTTTGCGTCCGTCACCGCGGGTATGACCCCTCAACAGAAGACTGAAGTGCGACTGGCCTGGGACCTGATGCGGACGATCCAGGAGCTTTCTGCGCGTGATCGCCTCGCCGAGGGCCTGAAACTGTCTGAAACGCACCGCCAATCGCAAACGAAGGGGCTCGGCCTCAAGTGACAAACGTCTCCCCTCGTTCAGGAACAACGCGCCAATGGCGTCAAAGACCAATCCTGGTGATGTTGGCCGGATTGCTGCCATCGCTCACCATTCTCTTTTACGGTTTGGCTTGCGGCTATCGGCTCAACTGGACGCCAAGCCAATCGCTCGGTCTTTGGCGCATCCGTCCGCTCACAGGTGCGGTCGCGACTGGTGACCTCGTCTTTGTTTGCCCGCCTGACGCCCCCCGGTTTCGCGAGGCGCTCTTGCGCGGCTATCTCAGGGGCGGCCTTTGCCCTGGCGGATACGGTCCGCTCATAAAGACGGTGATCGCGCTTGACGGAGAAGGCTTTGAGATCGGTCGCGTCCTTCGGATTGACGGTCGCTTGATCGAACACAGCGATGTTCGAAGCAGCGATGGTCGTGGCCGCCCGCTTTCGTCTTTTAAGAGCGGAATTGTGCCGGCCGGCCACGTGTTCCTCCATTCCCGTTTTTCCGCTTCCTGGGACTCCCGGTACTTCGGTCCGGTACCTGCAGACGGAGTTCTCGGTTTGGCTGAGGCGGTGCTGACCTATGCGCCCTGATCTCATGCTAACTGGAGTGCTGGCGATTGCTGCCATTCTGGCCGGATGGATCGGTTGGAACGGAAATGTGCTGCTGTTGCCGGCGTCTTGTGCGTTCGCTCTGATCTGGTCGAGGGCGCCGAACAGGATGGCGGTCGTGATTGTCTCCGCCGGGTATTTTATGGCGGCATCGCGAGGGCTTCCGCATGGAGTTTCACACTTCTATTCAACGGACGTCTGGGCGGGCCTCATCTTCTGGCTCGTAGCGTCCGTGAGCTTCGTCCTGGTTCATCTGGCGGCCTGGAGCAAGCGCCAGGCCCGGAGGCCGCTTGGCTTTCTTGTTGCGATGCTGGTGATGGCGGTTCCACCCTTCGGGATAACCGGATGGGCACATCCGGTCACCGCCTCGGGCGTTCTGTTTCCTGGCTGGGGATGGTGGGGATTGGCGGCCATGACAGCCGGGCTCATGGGCCTCGCAACCCGCATGGGACCGGCTGTCGTCGTTGCCTTGGCAGGCTTTTGGCTCTGGTCCGCCGCTATCTGGACCGAGTCGAAGGTACCGCTCGCATGGCATGGCGTCGACCTCGAAATGGGGTCTTCGCTTGGTCGCGACGCATCTCTAAGGCGACAGCGTGACCTGATCGCAACGGTGCATGGGGCCGCAAGCCAAGGTGCACGCGTCATCGTTCTCCCGGAGAGTGCGCTGGGGTTCTGGACGCCGACGCTTTCGACGTTTTGGCGGGAGGGATTGCAAGGAAGCGGGATTACGGTCATTGCCGGCGCTGCGTCGCTCGATCCTGCAGGATACGACAACGTGCTCCTCATGATCGATGGCGGCGGCATCCTCTATCGGGAGCGGATGCCTGTTCCGGTCTCCATGTGGCGTCCCTGGGGCCCATGGTTCGGTGAACAGGGTGGTGCGCGTGCGCATTTCTTTGCCAACCCGGTTGCCGAGGTGGGCGGTCGCCGGATTGCTCCGCTGATTTGCTATGAGCAGTTGCTCGTCTGGCCGGTTCTTCAGTCGATGCTGGAAGGGCCCGACATCATGGTCGCCGTTGGGAACGGCTGGTGGACGGCAGGCAGTTCCATCGTAGATATCCAACGCGCCAGCGTGGCCGCATGGGCCCGACTGTTCGGCACACCGCTCGTGATTTCCTTCAACACGTGATCTGGATCAATCATGCTTGAGGCGCTCCTGATCGAGAAATGCGCAGATCCGTCGCTTGAGGCAAATGTGGTCGATGCCTTCGTCAACGCGGTTGGCGACGGCGATCCACTGGCTGTGACGGTCAAGGTCGGTCGGAAGAGGATCCTGGTGGAAAAGGCAGCGACCCCCGATGAGGCGCTCGCAATTGCCCGCCGGTATGTCGGGCAGGCGACCGTGCGGGTTGGAGTGACTTCGTACCCCGCTCACCTTGGGATCGAGAGTGGCATGGAATTGAGCCCTGCCCTCTTCGATGCCTGCGAGAACCTTCGCATGGGGACAGCCATGTTCGCAAAAGTCATGCGGATCGTCGCCGCGTGGTATGGCAGCAACGCGAGCAAGGAAGTGCTACCCTATGTCCTGTCCGACAGCCTCAATGCGTGGGTTTCGGGTGAGTTCGAAGGGAAGGATGTATTCCGGGCGCAGGACCCAGGCGGACGGATGTTCCTGCAAGGGGTCACCGCCGAGGGGCAATCTTCTACGGATGAAGCGCCATTGCCGGTGCGTGGCGAGGTCGAGGCTGATGACGTTACTTCTGCCGGCATGCGGGTGGATATCTCGCGCACCGGTGTGAACGCAGCGGGCGAGCCGGTTAGATAGGCCGATCACCTAAGTTGAGCCTGCAAGGGATGCGATCCGAAATCCGATCGCCCTGGCGAGGATGTTCTACGAGCTGTGATGCTCGCGCGATCATTGACCTGAATTCTGATGTCCGACCCCGCAAGTGGTCGCCGATGAGCACAAACTGTGGAAGATCGCGGCTCGAGCAACGAAATCCGGTGACATCGCTCGCGCTCACGGGGAGGATCGTTTCCGTCAAAAAAACAAGGAGGAACAGCTTTGACGACAACGAATGAAATCGCTGAAAAGCTATCGAGCGAACACGGTTTGACAAAGGTTCAAAGCAAAGCCGTTGTCGAGGCGGTGCTTGCAGCGATCACTGCCGCGTCGGTCTCCGGCAACGAGACGTCACTGCCCGGTTTCGGAAAATTCAAGGTGAAGGCCACGCCGGAACGCGAGGCCCGAAACCCCGCAACGGGAGCGACGATCAAGGTTGCCGCCGCCAGGAAGGTGACCTTTGTGCCAGCAAAGGCCTTGAAGGATGCGCTGAACAGCTAGGAAAAATGGCCCCGCACCCCGGCGCGGGGCCATTCAAGGTCGTGACCGTGGCACACACCAGCCAAGCGAACGAATAACGTCTGTTTGCTCAGCGGTGCTTTTCGTCGATCGATCCGCAGCGCAAAACATGCGCCAATTTGGCGATCCATGGTCTGCAGGTATTTCTACCCTGCCGACCAGCCGTTTCGGTTAACTCTTTGCAAACCATAGTCAGCGGGCGGCTCGTACAGCCGGCCTGGCATCATGACGATCGCCGTTCATTTTGAAAAATTGATAGAATCGGCACCGTTTGATGACAAGCATTCTGACGAACACTTCAGCTAGTTCCGCAGTTCAGATCCTTCGGTCGATCAATTCCAACCTTGCAGAGACACAAGTCCAGGCCAGTTCGGGGCTCCGTATCCGCACCGCCGCCGATAACGCGGCATATTGGTCTATTTCAACGACCATGCGTTCGGACAAAATGTCGATTTCCGCCGTAGCGGACGCGCTCGGTCTCGGCGCAGCCAAGATTGATACGGCCTATGCCGGGATGGAGGCCGTCATCGATGTAGTGCAAGAATTCAAGGCGAAGCTCGTTGCGGCCAAGGAGCCCGGCGTCGACAAGGCAAAGATCCAGTCCGAACTGAATCAGCTTAAGCAGATGGTCGTAAGCATTGCTACGTCCTCCGGATTTGGCGGACAGAACTGGCTCAATACGGATATCGGACAAATTTACGACCTCAATGCGAACAAGGTGTCGCTCGTCTCCTCCTTCTCCAGATCGTCAGGCAGCGTCTCGCTCGGTACGATCGATCTCCACCTTGACGAGATCAGCCTGTTCAACACCACAGGCGGAGGTTTACTCCAGGCCGATCCTCGCGACGTCAAGACAATCGGGGGCATGAGGTACGACACTGTTTATCCTCAAAGCGGTTCGTCCACGATCTACTACACCGAAACAGGATCGAGCTGGATGAACCCAAGGTGGAATGCCGGGGTGGCGGGAAGTTTCTCCTTTGATTTTCCAAATGGATCGCCCTTGGATTTCAGTAGCCCGGGCGCTGAAATCAAGTTCGATATCATCCTGGACAGGGAATACGACCCCTCGGGGGATACCGGGATCACCGCAGAGCTTCGCGATCTCCCGGGCCCGTACTACCCTGGATACACGAAGACAATAACGATTACCAAAGCGCAGGTTGACGCCTATGACGCCAGTCTTGGGGGCATCATCTCCACGAACACCCAGTTCGCCGGCTTGCTGAATACGCTGCTAAATCCGGAAGGAGCGTCTGTCAGCGCAAACTATGGCCACTATCAGCCACCGGGCTCGAACAACTGGATTCACGACGACGTCCTTATGAGCATTGCAACGCTCCAGACGCACGGAAACGGCTCCTACGTCGAGATTGTCAATCTGAGCAGCATCGGGGTCAGCACGGGCGGTCTGATACAAAAATCCAACTACGGTGAAAGAGGGTCAGCGCTGTCGCTGCAATTCGACCCATTTACGCTCCATATGGACGGCGACACTCCTGAGGGCGTCGAGGTCAGTTTTCAATTTGCGATAAACGGTGCCCCCTCGAAATCGTACTCCTTTGACCGGACATACGTGAACAACCTTCTTGGAAAGGACACGGGGGCCATCGAAACGGCCGACGAGATGGTAACCCTGCTGCGGTCCCTGCTCGATGCGGACTGGCCGGACACGGTCATCCAAGTCTCGAGCGCCGATCCGAGCAAGATCATCGTCAAGTCAGACCCTCTGGTTGATCGCAAGTGGGGCGCCGGAACGCGCGCGGGGTTTTCGGACATCGTCGTCAGCATCGAGCCGCTTCCAGCTATCAACTTCCTCAACATCGACATCGAGCGGAACCCTGACCTGGTCGACCACTATATGAACTACATCGAAGTGTCGGGACAGCGGGTGGTCGACGGTGCGGCCGTTCTTGGCGCCCTCAAGCAACGCATCGACATGCAGTCGGAATTCGCAAACAAGCTTATTGACACCATCGACAAGGGCATCGGCCGCCTCGTCGATGCCAACATGAACCAGGTGTCGACAAGGCTCAAGGCGCTTCAGACGCAGGAGCAACTTGCGATCCAATCGCTGCATATTGCCAACAACAACAGCGAAGCGATCCTGCAATTGTTCAGGTGATCCAGAGTTCTCCTGCCTACACCTGATGCCTTGCACCAGACAATCATTATGGTGCGATGCTGTGCCCGCGTTCGATGTGCGTGGCGATCAGCATGGCCACGAGATGGACCGTGTTCCTGGCTCCAAACCTTTCCTTCATCCGCTCCAGGCGGTGTTCGACGGTGCGATGTGAGATTGAAAGTGCGGCGGCGATTTCCTTTGCGGTCGCGCCCTCTACCAGCAGCTGGATGATCGCTTCGTCAGCGACGTCCATTTGTTCGAGCCGTCGTGGCGGACTGAGCAGGAACTGAGCATAGGAGGACGAAATGATCCACTTTGGTCGATCGATGTTTCGCTGGGGTAGCAGGATGCGATCATAGCCGACGTTGACGCCGAAAAGACGCGTCTTGACAAGCTCCATGGAAGGCTGCTGGCTGGATACGACCTGCTGGAGCCGCGGAATAACGGCCTCTCCCATGTAGCTCTGATCCTTGAAATCACCGATGTAGGCGTCGGAAAATATCTTGTTGATGTTCAGAATGCGGGACGTGAAGCCGGAATGCCGGATGGCTTTCATGAACCATCGCTTCGGGTCGTTGCCTTCAACAGTGAACACGGTCAGGCGCATTTTTATCGACAGCATGTCGACGATGTCGCGATATACAATTTCTGGTGAAGTCGGCTGCTCGGGGTGGGTCTGAAGCCAGTTGTCGAGCATCTTGCGTGCGACTGCGCTGAAGGGTGTTTCTCTCGCCATTGCCATGCTTGCCAGTGAAATTATCATACGAAATACAATCTAAAGCAGAGCAGCCGCAATAGGGAAAAGTACCCTGAGACGCCTTCGAAAGGCTCCCTTCAGACCACAGCGCATGTGATGAATTAATATGCCTAGGACATTAATCCTAGGGATCGCCGATTAGACCCATGGACTCCCGCGGGTCACCATTCGTTCTGTTTTCAACGAATGGGAGAGACACCGTGAGAGCGAAACGCTTGCTCGCGTCTTTGTGCCTGACAGTTTCGGGCATCGGTACCGGATCGGCGGGGGCCGAAACGCTAGTCATCAACAGCTATGGAGGCCCATACGAGGACATCATCCGGGAGCGGATCATTGAACCCTTCGAGAAACGCTCCGGTATCGACGTCGTCTATGATGCCGTCGGATCTGCCCAGCAGGACTACGCCAAGATCAAGGCTACCAAGGGCCGGCCTGGGTTCGATCTGGTCGTCATGACGGCATCACAGTCACTTCAAGGGTGCAAGGATGGCCTGCTCGAGAAACTGACGCCGGCGTCGATCCCGAACCTCAACGCCCTTCAAGCCGATCTAGCGGCGGTCGCGGGACCTTGCGGAGCAGTGCACGAGGTCCAGTACCTTTCTCTCCTTTACCGCACGGACAAGCTCGCCACAGAGCCTGTCTCCTGGTCTGCATTGCTCGAGCCCGAACTCAAGAAGCGGGTCATCCTCCCCACCTTTCAGAACATCATGGCCGTCTATCTGCTCGAAATGATGTCGGTCACGAACGGAGGCGACCTTATCGACAATGTCGGTCCGGGATTTGACGCCATGGCAAAGGTGTCTGCCCAATCGGTGGGGTTTGAGCAATCCTCGGCCATTCTCGAAAGCTATCTGCGCGAAGGCTCAGTCTGGGCAATGCCCTTCTGGAACGGCCGCGCGCAGCTGATGGTCGATGAAGGCTTGCCGGTCGACTACGTTCGCCCGAAGGAAGGGACCATTCCGCTTGTTGCGACGCTCAACGTTCCGGTCGGAGCTGCGAACAAGGAGGCGGCCCGGAAGTTCATCGATTTCTTCCTCGAAAAGTCGAGCCAGGAAGCATGGGTCGCGGGATACAGGGTCGGGTCGGTAGCGCACGCAGCGACATTTCCGTGCCCGACGAGCTGAAAGACCGCCAACTCACGCGTGGATCTGACAACGAACCTCTGGACCTGCCCGATCTGCTGCGACTTCAGGAAAAACTGCCGGATTGGGCGGAACGTTGGGAACGTGACGTCGTTCCCAACGCCCGTTGAAGGGACACTCATGAAAAGCCTTGCTCTCGACTTGCATCCGCCGGCCCGACGCCGGCACCCTCCACAGTGGTTTCCGATCGCGGCGCTTACGCCGTCACTCCTGGTGCTCTCGGTGTTCTTTGCGCTGCCGATGGGAATGATGATCGGAATGAGCTTTGCTCAGACGGAAACGTTCTCCCCTACCCTCGAACACTATCAGCGCTTCTTCACGGATGGCCTTTCGCTTGCCGGTTTCTGTCGCACTGCCTTGATGTCCTTGCTGGTCGCGATCAGCGTAACCGTTCTAGGCTATCCGGTCGCCTACTTCCTGGCGCGGTCGACGACGCGCTGGCGGGCCGTGGTGTTCGCGCTTGCGCTTGCCCCGGAACTCGCCGGCGTCGTGCTTCGAACCTATGGCTGGCTGATCATCCTGGAAGATCGGGGGTTCATCAATGACATGCTCCTCCAGCTCGGCTTCATCACCTCGCCGCTTCCCTTATCGAAGAACCTCTTTGCCGTCGTTGTCGGCCTGACGCATGTCGTCCTGCCCTTCGGCATCCTTTCGCTGATGACGAGCATTCAGGGCATCGATCCGAACCTCGAGCGGGCAGCGCAGATGCTCGGCGCCTCGAGGCTGGCGGTGATCCGGACGATCGTACTGCCCCTTTCCGTGCCGGGGATCGTCAGCTCGATGTTGATAGCCTTCACCATGTCGGCGAGCGCCTATGCCACGCCGGCTCTTCTCGGCGGCGCGGGCTTCAAGGTGCTGGCGACGATGATCTACGAGCAGGTCCTCTTCTACATCGACTGGCCGTTCGCATCAGTCATGGCGATGGCGCTGCTCCTCATGATGCTGGCCATCTCGTTCGTCGGCGTTCGCTACGAAAGCCGCCGCAGGTCGCGGGCCTCTGTCTCATCGGGAGGTGAAAGATGAACAGGCTTATTTCCATACTCTACTGGGTTTTGCTTGGCGCAGTCCTCTCTTTCATCACCCTGCCGCTCATCGTGGTCGGCGCGGCGTCGTTGAGCCCGACATCGGCTGTCACGCTACAGCCCTGGGAGTGGACCGGCCGGTGGTATGCGGATCTCTGGTCAAGCCGCTGGCTCGACCCGTTCCTTGCGAGCTTCAGAATTGCGACGGTCGTCGCGGCGATCAGTGGCGTGCTTGGATTGTTCGCGGCTTATGCGGTCGTCTACGAGCGTATTCCGGGCAGCGACGGCCTGATGTCCTACCTCCTGTCCCCGCTTTCGGTGCCGCAGATCGTCAAGGGCGTTGCAATCGTGCTCTTCCTTTCGATGATCGGGCTTCAGGGGTTTCTCGGCACTCCGGCACTGATCGCCGCGCACGTCGTGCTCGCCCTACCCTTCGTGACCCGCATGGTGGCGACGTCACTCGCCAATTTCGATGCTAACCTCGATCGGGCGGCTTTTAAAGGAGATGAAAATGCTTGATAAACAGAGGCTTCGTGCCGTTCAGCATGAAACGAATGTCTGCGCCGACATCGAGGGTTTCGACTTCGACAACTACACCCAGGAAGACATCGACGCCGTCCGGCGCTATTGGCTTCAATACGGCGTGCTGCGCTTCAAGAAGACGTCCATGAGCGACGCCCAGCAAGTCGCGTTCTCACGCCATTTCGGGGAATTCGTGATCCATCCGAAGCAGCTGCAGGAGGGTGGTCATCCGACCCACAAGGAAATCCTGGTCATCAGCAATGCGATGACGGACGGCAAGCCGAGCGGCGCCATGGGCAACAGTGAGGCCACATGGCACACGGACACCTGGTTCTATGAGCGGCCGCCGGCGGGCGCCATCCTGCGGGCGGTCGCCGTGCCACCGACCGGAGGTGACACCTACTTCCTCTCCTCCTACCGTGCTTACGAGACCTTGCCGGAAGCATTGAAGAAAGCGGTCGATGGACGGCAGATCTTCTTCCAGAACGTCTACGACAAGACAGGCAAGCTCCGGCTTGGCAAGTCCGCACCAAAGACCCGCGATTTCCGCGAATGGAGCGGGATCGTTCATCCGCTCGTTCGCCTTCACGGCGAAACCGGGCGCAAGTCGCTCTATCTCGGCGGAACATCCGAGGGCGCATGGATCGTCGGCATGCCGCTCGACGAGAGCGAGTCCCTTCTGGCCGAACTTTGGCAACACACCACCACGACCAGCGAGGTCTTCGTCCAGCAGTGGGATGTCGGCGATATCATGATGTGGGACAACCGTTGCACGATGCATCGGCGGGACGGGTTCGACCCGAACACGATCCGCATCATGCATCGCACAACCACATCCGGCGAACGGCCGGTCTGACCTCAAAAACGATCATCAGGAGGTCAGAGAAGATGCAGCCCTACCGGATCAATGACAGTTACCCTCCCCTTTGCGAGGAACTCATCGCACTGATGGGCAAGACCGAAACCGCCACGATCGGCCATGTCGAACATGTCGGCTTCGTCAGCAATGGAGTCCTGCCTGTGTTTCCGGCAAGGGCGGCAGGTTCGGCCGTTACCGTCGCGGCTCCCGGGCGGGACGGCACGGTGATCTATCGTGCCGTCGACCTCCTGATGCCCGGTGACTTTCTCGTCATTGCGCGGGTTGATGGTGACGACATCGCCTGTGTCGGTGGCGGGGTCGCAACTGCGGTGAAGGCCAGGGGCGCCGTCGGCGTCGTCATCGACGGTCCCTGCACCGACGCCGAGGAGATCGCGGCGTCGGGCCTGCCGGTCTGGTGCCGCGGGATCTCCTCAAAGACCACCAATCGGCGCGACTCGATCGGCGGTTCGATCAACGAACCGGTCGCCTGCGGCGGAGCTGCGGTTCTGCCCGGCTACGCGGTCCTTGCCAACAGGGAGGGCGTGTTCGTCGCGCCGCGCGACCGCATGCTCACACTGGCGCGCGCTGCGATCGCGCGCCAGCAGAATTCGATCGCCGTGCGCCGGCACCTTGCGGCAGGCCACTCCATCTTCGACTTCCAGCCGGGTCCCCAATCATGAAAATCGCACTCATCCAGATGAACTCCCAACCCTATCGCGCTGCAAACCTGCGGCAGGCCGAAGAACTCATGCAGCAAGCCTCTCGGGGAGACCGGATCTCATCGTGTTGCCGGAGCATTTCGATTGGACCGGGGGCACGGCGGTGCAGAAGCGCGCGGCAGCCGATCATGTGCCAGGCGGCGCGGCCTACAAGCTGGTCCAGAGCTTTGCTGCGCGAAACCGCGTCGCAATCCACGCGGGCAGCTTGCTCGAAACCAGGGTCGGTTCCAAACGGATCCACAACACGAGTGTGATATTCGACGCCCACGGCAACGAGATCGGTCTCTACAGGAAGATCCACCTGTTCGACATCGGCCCCTGATGGAAAGGTCTACAACGAGTCGGAGACAGTCGCTGCGGGTGATAGCCTTCTGATCTACGAGATTGGCGGCATCAGGATTGCCTGTTGCATCTGCTACGATCTTCGCTTCTCCCGGCTGTTCGACCGCCTGGCCCAGGAGAACGTCGACATCTTCGTTTTACCCGCTGCCTTCACCAGGCAGACGGGGAAGGATCATTGGGAGGTGCTTTGCCGTGCCCGTGCGATCGAGTTTCAGGCCTATGTCGTGGCCTGCGGTCAATGCGGGCACTACGAAACGCCTGCCGGAGAGCGACGTGACATGCACGGACATTCGATGGTGTGTGATCCCTGGGGAAAGGTTGTGGCCGAGGCGGGCGATGAGGTTGGCGTCCTTGAAGTCGAAATCGATCCGACCTGCATTACCGCGGTACGCAGCCTTATTCCGATGGCAACTCACCGGGTCGATCTGCAGAATGTGCAACTCGCGGTCCGCAAGGCCCAGCGCTGATCGATGTGGTCACGTATCGGCGTCACCATCGGGCCTGACCAGGTCCATGTGGCTGACCCCAAGTAAATGCTCCTGAAATATCGCCACTTCGATTCTAGGGGCAGAGAAATCTTCCCTGACCGAACGGATGTGCGGCTCGTCGGAGAATAGTCAGCGCATTTTGAACGTCGAAATGTGACCGGTCGTGGCTGATGCGCCGAGCTGATTCGGGCGGGTGGGGTGCAATGTGTGGGAGATCGCCGCGCTAACGACGCCGTTCAGGTGAGCAAAAGTGTGCGTAAACTCAGCGGGTGGCCTAGATTGCATTGAGCAAAAAATGGTGCAATTTCAGGGAGTAGGCCGGTTTTCAACGCTGAGGGCTCGCGTTGAGCGTTAAGGCTTTGTTAACCCTATAATTCTGGACGGTTCGGGAGAATCGTGTTCTACCTCTTGGCGGGCAACGGTCGGTAAACCGGCTTTAGGCCGCCAAGAGGGAAAAATGGCGATAGCTAGACGCGCAGAAACTGATGTTCAACTCAAGGAAGACGCTGCCGCCAAGATCTTGCGGCACGCCGGTCTTTTGTCGAGCCAGCTACAGCAGCTGCGGACCCGCATGTACCCGCCGAAATCCGAGAAGACCTTGAGGTCATTTCTCACCAACGAAGTTTCGAAGCTGACATCCATACCAGATTCGACTTTGAAGCTGATGTCGTCGGAAGGGCGCGGGCCGACGCCAAGCCGCCTCGAAAACAACCATAGGGTCTACACGCTCACCCAGATCAACGAGCTTCGTGAGCTGTTTGCCAAGCAGAAGCCTGTCGAGGCCCTGCGCTTTCTGCCTCGCCGTCGCCCGGGCGAGCACTTGCAGGTTCTCGCGATCGCAAACTTCAAGGGCGGAAGTGCCAAGACGACGACCTGTGTTCATCTTGCGCACTATCTCGCTTTGCAAGGCTATCGCGTTCTCGCACTCGACCTCGATCCCCAGGCATCGCTCTCCGCAATGTTCGGCGCGCAGCCGGAAATCGATGTTGGCGCCAACGAAACGATCTACGCGGCGCTTCGCTACGACGACGCTGAGCGACGGCCGATCAGGGACATCATCCGCAAGACCTACTTTGATGGCGTCGATCTCGTTCCGGGCAACCTCGAAGTCATGGAGTACGAGCACGAGACCCCTCGTGTCCTGGCGAATAAGTCGAGCTCCGGTGCGATCTTCTTCGAGCGCCTGAAGCTTGCGCTGGCGGAAGTCGAACAAGACTACGACATTGTCCTTCTCGATACGCCCCCGTCCCTTGGCTTCCTGACGCTCAGCGCGATCTACGCTGCCACAAGCATGGTCATCACCGTTCATCCGGCCATGTTGGACGTGGCGTCCATGAGCCAGTTCCTCCTGATGATGGGCGATCTGATCAGCGTTTTGAATGAGAACGGTGCCCAACTCGACCAGGACTTCATCCGATACCTCGTGACTCGGCATGACCCAAACGATGCCCCTCAGTCGCAAGTCGTTGCGATGTTACGGCATATGTTCGGGACCGACGTCCTCCTGCCCACTGCCATCGAAAGCACAGCGGTTGAAGCGGCCGGCCTGGCGAAGCGTTCGATCTACGAGCTCGAAATGGGCCAGATTGGCCGTGATACCCATAAGCGCGCGCGCGAAGCTGTCGATGCGGTCAATGAAGCGATTATCCGCCTCGTCAACGATAGCTGGGGGCGGCCATGAGCAAGTCTTCTCGCAAGTCGATTGTCGCGAGCTTCGGTTTGCTGTCTCAAGAACTGGAGAACAAGCTCGCGGACGACCCGCAACCTGCGCCCCCTGCCCCGTCGCCGCGTGTCGGCGCGGGCGTCGTCGGTGCAGCACATCGCGCCATCGATGACATCAGGGCCGAGCGGGACCGTTTGAAGGCGATCGTCGAGGCAGGTGGAGGGACGATCCTTGATCTGGATCCCGCGTTCATCGATCCTTCCCCCTTTCCGGACCGGCTGGCGGACGATGACGCCGCCGATTTTGAAACGTTCAAGCGTTCGATGGAGTCAGAAGGGCAAAAGGTTCCTATTCAGGTTCGGCGTCACCCGTCGTCGACTGGGCGCTATCAGATTGTCTATGGCCACAGGCGTTGGCGTGCTGCCAGGGAACTTGGGCGCGCCGTTCGTGCGCTCGAGGTTGAGATCACCGACCTGGATCTGGTCGTCGCGCAAGGCATCGAGAATGCCAGCCGGCAGGACCTGACCTGGATCGAGCGGACGCTGTTTGCATCGCGAATGGATGATGCCGGCATCAAGGCGCGGAACATCTATGCGGCGCTGTCGATTGCGGACGCGGAACTCGCCCGAATGCGCAGCGTCTATCGGGCGGTCCCTGCCGACGTGATCGAAGCGATCGGACGCGCGCCCAAAGTGGGTCGGCCTCGCTGGATAGAGTTTGCAAAAACGATAGAAAGCGATCCAGGTTCTCTAGCTGTGGTCCGTCGGGTGCTTACGGATGCGACTGACGGCGTCTTGGTGTCGGATCAACGCTTCCAGCGGGCTTTCGAAGCCATAAAGCCGTCGGACAAGCCTCGAGATGACAGCAAAGAGCTGTCGGACAGCGCGGGCAAGAAACTGGGTGCCTGGAAGATGTCGCCCAAGGAGCTTCGAATATCGGCGGATGGCCCTCTCGGACTGGAGTTCGTGAAGTTCGTTGGGAAGGAGTTGCCAACCCTCATTGAACGCTTCTCTCGCGAGCGTGAAAGTTAGAAACCCTGACAGCTGTCAGAGGATCTCATTCGACAAGGGAATACGGAAAGGAACACCGCAAAAGAAAAAGGCCCCCAAACGTTGCCGTAGTGGAAGCCTCTCTCATATCTGGACAATCTGAGAATCGCATTTCCACGAATCCCCGTCAAGAGTGATTGGCACCTAATTTGGTGAGCGGACTTCTTTTGCCTTTTGAGAGGTGAAGGAAATGCAGAGTGGAAGTGTGACGACGCCTTTCGGGCGGCGGCCGATGACGCTTGCGCTGGTAAGACGGCAGGTGGCATCCACCGTGATGAAGTCGAACAAGACGGCTGACAAATGGAAAGTGTTTCGTGACGCCTGCGAAGCCAGGACGCTTCTCGGGCTACAGGATCGTGCACTTGCCGTTCTTGACGCGCTCTTGAGCTTCTATCCGGAGACCGATCTGCGCCAGGGAGACTCTCTCATCGTCTTTCCGTCGAATGCTCAGTTGTCGGTCCGTGCGCACGGTATCGCCGGCGCCACGTTGCGGCGGCACTTGGCGACGCTTGTTGACGCTGGGCTGATTGTTCGCAAAGACAGTGCAAATGGGAAGCGTTATGTCCGGAAGGACAGGGCTGGCGACATCGAGGATGCGTTCGGGTTCGATCTTTCCCCGCTTCTTGCCCGATCGGAGGAGCTTGCGCAGATGGCCCAACAGATGGCGGCAGAACGCGCACTGTTTCGCCGGACCAAAGAGGCGCTCACCATTCGCCGACGCGATGCCCGTAAGCTCATCTCGGCAGCGATCGAAGAAGGCGCGAGCGGCGATTGGGGCAAGATTGAAGGCGTGTACCTGGCGCTCGTAGCCCGGATACCGCGATCTCCGACGATCCACGACCTGGCATCGATCCTCGAAGAGATGGATCTTCTCTGCGCAGAGATAGTCAATCAGTTGGATGTTTTGGATATTTCTGAAAATATGAGCAGCAATGATGCTCATATTGAGCGTCACATACAGAATTCAAATACCGAATCCACCCATGAACTTGAACCTAGCTCTAGAGACGAGCTGGAGGCGAAGGCTGAGCCAGAAAAGCCGCCACTGAGGGAGCCGCTGAAGGCATTCCCGTTGAGTATGGTGACGCGGGCCTGCCCTGAGATCACGATGTACGGACAAGGCGGGACCATATCGAGCTGGCGCGACTTGATGGCGGCGGCCGTGGTGGTGCGTTCGATGCTGGGGGTGAGCCCGAGCGCTTACCAGGATGCTTGCGAAGTGATGGGACCTGAAAATGCGGCGGTTGCCATGGCGTGTTTGCTCGAGCGGGCAGGACACATTAACTCGGCCGGAGGTTACTTGCGCGATCTGACGTCAAAGGCGCGACGCGGCGAATTTTCACTTGGCCCTATGCTGATGGCCCTGTTGAGAGCGAGCGGAAGCCCCGACCGGCAGGTTGGGTAGACGATTTCCGTCCCGGTTTTCGCATTGTCGTTCCTGGCGGAACCGGGCGCGACAGTGGCAACCCGTGCAGTATGCGGCCGATCCTGAGAGGAGAGCACATTGGCTTCTTCTGACGTGCGGCCGACAAAGTCGGACCGTTCGTGTGGACCCCCCGCTTGAGGCATGCGCTTCTCGATGGTGGACAGTTTCTGTGGCGGGGCTCAAGCAGGTTTCCGAGAAGATCCGGCGCCGCCGTCTGTGCACCATCGGTGTAGAAGCAGCTATCATGAGATAGATCCGGCCGAGTTACCGCCACGCCCCTCGAACAGTGGCAACTCATTGTCGGCGACCAGGAACGGTCCCGACCTGGGTCGATCTGTACCCAACCCTACCGCGAGGTCCCGGGTAACAGCCATGTTTCGCTCGACGTTTTGCCTACTCCGGCCGCGAAAACTGTGGCTCCAATTGAAAAAATGCCATCATTGCACTATATGCAATCAATGATGACTGGAGGCGATTTACATGGCCAGCATGACCATTCGCAACATCGACGATCGATTGAAACAGAGGCTGCGAGTCCGCGCAGCGACCCATGGCCGATCGATGGAAGACGAGGCCCGTGATATCCTGAAAATGGTGTTGGCGCAGCAGGAGACAACGGCGGGAAACCTCGCTGGCGCGATCCGCGCGCGCTTGCAGCCGCTTGGCGGCGTCGAGCTGGAAATTCCCGCGCGCGAACCGATCCGTGACGCTCCGGATTTCTCTGCAATATGATCGTTCTCGACACAAATATCATATTTGAGCTGCTGTTACCGGCTCCCGAGCCCGCGGTTGTCGATTGGCTTGCGGAGCAGCCTCCCGCCGCCATCTTCACGACCACGATCACTGAAGCCGAAATCCTATATGGTCTACGCCTGCTTCCCGATGGTCGCCGCCGGCGCGACCTTGAAGCGGCAATCTTGCCGATCTTTGCGCAAGACCTCGCCGGTCGCGTGCTGCCGTTCGATCGGGAGGCCGCAGACGTTTATGGGATGATTGCAACTGAGCGGCGCAAGGCGGGTCGCCCGATCAGTCAGTTCGACGCCCAGATCGCCGCCATCGCCCTTTCCCGTGGCGCCGCGCTGGCAACTCGGAATGTTCCGGATTTCGAGGATGTCGGTTTGGTAATCATAAACCCGTGGCGGGACAGGTAAGGTGGCGGACGCCGCAAATCGATCGACGTTACTGCCGGCTCGATACTGCATCGAGCCGAGCAACTCGACGCGCTTGATGCCATCCTGCCGTTCGACCGTCGCGACCAACTCGCTGCCCTGTTGACGGACGACGACGTCGCCACGGGCAGCCCCCTCCCCTGGTCGGCGCCGGAGAGCCTGCTACTTAAGTTCGTCGCCCACCATCTCTGGGACCCGGACAAGTGCGCGGAAGATCCAAGCCATGGCATGCCCGCGGAGGTGGAAGCTGGCTTGCGTTCTCAACCTCTGTTGAGCGCCGACGGGCCGCATGCCCCCGAGACCTGCGGCGCCGGTTGACGAACTGGTCGATCCTTACCCGTTGGCGCGGCCTGACAGGCGCCTTCGATGGTTCCTCGCTCAAGTCGGCGCCGCGGTTTGCGGTCCGCAGCCAGCGCTCGGCCGCGTCAACGCAAGAGCAGACAAGCGGTGACCGGCGATATCCTGGCAAAGCTGCTGCAGGCCTGCAGCCGGCGAGCGCCCCGTCAATCTGCGCTATAGGGCACTGCTTCTGACCGCTTTCGCCTCCGGCGGCCGTCGCCGGTCGGAAGTGGCCGCGCTTCGTGTCACGATGTCCTGGCGCTTGTGTCCCAGCCGGAGCGAGGTAGAATATAGACGATTAGGCACCAAGGAACCAGAGAATGGCACTGAGCATCAAAGATCTAGAGACGGAACGCCTTGCCAAGGCACTGGCCGAGAAGACCGGTGAAACCATTACCATGGCGACCCGCCGCGCACTGGAGGAACGGCTGCGGCGCCTCGCAAATGCCGCAAATCGCGATGTCCTTCTCGAGGAACTGGCCGCCAGCCGTAAGCGTTGGGCCAAGCTGCCGATTGTCGACAACCGCTCTGCCGACGAGATCTTGGGGTATGACGAAAACGGGCTCCCCAGCTAATGGTCATCGACACGTCCGCCATCGTCGCGATCGCATTCAATGAGCCCGAAGCAGAAACCTACGAACAAAAGGTCGTCGACGCGCCACGGCGCTTCATTTCCGCGGCGACAATCCTTGAACTCGCCATCGTCATCGAGGCGCGCCTCGGCGAGGCAGGTGCCGCAGAGCTCGATCTGTGGCTTTACAAGGCGGGTGTCGAAATCGTCGCCGTCGACGCGGAACAGATCGCGGTGGCAAGGCGAGCCTGGCGCAGCTATGGCAAGGGCCGACATCCGGCCGGCCTGAACTACGGGGACTGCTTCTCCTATGCGCTGGCCAAGACACGCAATGAACCGCTGTTGTACAAAGGCGATGATTTCTCCCGCACAGACATCGAGGCGGCATGACATGGCATCCATTGCACCAGGGAACCGCAAACGCAATGATCCGAGATATCAGTCGGCAGGATGCTTGTTCGTCAGCAGTTCGGCATTGAGATGATCAAGGCCCGGCTCCATTTCGGACTTTTCGACGGCGGCGCGATCGGCGCCGCGCAGGTCCGCCGTCGCCTCGACGCGACGGTCGCGCCGCGACAGCCGCAGATAATCCTCATAGGCAAGCAGCACGATGCGCGGCCGGCCATTCTTGGTGATGATCACCGGCTCACGCACGGCGGCATCCTGGTAGGCGCCGAAATTCTTCGAAACCGCCGCAGCGGTGACGGTCGACGTCATTTTGATACTCCTTTTTCCGGAAAGAACGGATTGTCGTAATTTCGGCAAGGCCCCTGGAGACTGTGGTCCGATGATCGACAACCATAGAAGGGCGGCTTCTGACAGCCAAGCGGTGCATCGTGTGGATCGATTTAACCGAACCGACCTATGGGATCCACGGAACTCCCGACCCCGACCTCATCGACAAGGTAGCGTCGCATGGCTGCGTCCGCCTGACGAACTGGGATGCCGAAGAACTCGCAGGGATGGTCAAGTTCGGCGTCGTCGTCAAGTTCGTCAATTGATCGGTGCGGACCGCATACCAACTCGGCCGGGAAAGGTGAGTTTCTATGATCGCGGGAGCACGGTCGCTAGCGTGATCCCCACGAATGGACGCTGTTCGTCACCGCCGCCCACCCTGTCGATCTGGCTGAACTGTTAAAAGGGTGCTTTGTACTCTTCCCCCATGTTCAAGGACCATCGCTACACGGTCGGCTGACGGGCGCTTGATGCACACGATCTTGAGCCAGAAGGGGCGCGCTCGATGCGGGTGGACGGTGTGGTGATGGTGCCCGCCCACGGGAATGCTAAACGATCTCACCTGGGATCTCGCGATGGCATGGAAGCCGCGCCCGCCGGGCGCTGCTCGCGTTCGTCGATCCCTGCGGCAGAGCTAGGCGGATCCCCGCAGGACGCAAGAAGATCATAGTTGCCGGCATGATCTGAGCAACCTTTCCCCCTCCGTCCGCGGGCGAAGTACGGAAACCTAATCCTAGGATGGCTGCTCCTTGGGTTGCCGGCCGATGAAGAACCCTGCTACCGACGCCCAGAAGCCTTTCGGCTTGTCGGCGAGTAACGAGCGAACCTGGCGGGCTGCCACCGCCGCACTTACCGTCGTGCCAAAGCGGCAGTAGCAGACAACGTCATGCAGTTCGTCATCGCTAATTTCGAAGAAGCGCTTCGCCTCGCCATAGGTGTCCGTTTCCATACCTGCAGCACGGAGCACCGGATCCCTAAATGCGATCGTTATCGGCGAATAGTCGCAGCGCAGGGCATTTCGCTCGTCCATAACCTGGAATTCGGTTTCATGAAGCGTGTCCAGGTGTCTGTACCTGATTAGTTCCAGAAGCTCGGCCCAGCGCTCCAGCCGCTGCCGGCGCGTCATACCGTCTGGATCGAAACAGGGCTCAACCTGTGCGATGGTCTGCAGTTGTTCCAAGGTGTGATGCTTCATTGTCGCCTCCAATCAAACGACGTTGCGAAAGCAGACCCCAGCAATAGAGTGATCCCTGTCAATTGCGCTGTCCAATCACGATGCTGGCGGCGGGCCTATCGTGAGAATTTCATTTGAACGATATCAGATAGTTAGCCTCGCACGTAATTTGAGAGTTGGCGTTGAATTGAGATATGTGAGAACAGCGCTGGGCCGTTTCCACGTCAACTGAGATTCAGCTGGGGCGTGCATGATAGCGGCGCTATTAGACGCGGCCTTCAGATCGCGTTGCTCGACGAGAAGCACGTCAATCCGGAGATCGTTTTCGATCTGGCACGGACGTTTACGGTTCTTGGTTGGTATCCCCTTCCTCTGCCGCGTATGGCAGAGTCGGTCGAACACCGAGCGGATACCGTCGAAAACTGCAGTCGCTTCGATCAACTGAGCCTACAGCTCAGACTAATTGCCCGACCTATAGAAGATGACCCTTCCGCCTGGCATGAGTTGGAGCAGATAGTCGAATTCGCTCACATTGGCGGTAAGCACGGTAAGCCCGAGCTTTTGGGCCTGCAGAAACAAGACGCAGTCGTGCAGCGCTCGCAAGCGAGCATCGCGCTGATAGCCCTGGAGGCGACACAACATGCCTGACAGCAATGCGGCGCGTCCGAGGACATCCGCATCGGGTGCGAACACGCGATGGGGCGGCATGGCCTCAATCGTCGTCCAGATCTGTTGAATGGCAGGTTTCGTACTCGGGTGTGCTCGATCGAGTACGCCCACCGTGTGCATCAACTCCTGGATGGCGATCGTGGAACGGTTGCTGTGACGGAGTTCGAGCAGGTCTCCAACAACTTCCGGCGCCCGCCCTTGCAAACCATCGATGTAGACGCAGGTCTCGAGGAGAAGTTCCGGCCCTGCTTCCGCTTGCTCCCCAAGAAAGGGCAACTCGTTGTCAGGACGCCTTGAGAGAGTCCGACCGGAATCGAACTTCATCCAGTCTCGGCGCCGCGCGCCGCCTTTCGCCTAAGATCGCGCAGATAGCTGCGGGTCGTGTTGATCTGCGCTGACCTTTAGCGAATTCACGCGATGATTGCTGCGGCATTTCCTCCATTGAAGGCCGCTGGCGCGTTTCCGTGGACACTTGCGGGAGATTGGTCATCCTTCATGCCGTTTCGGGTCTGGCGGCCTTCCTTTCACATCGTAAAACACGCTTGCAACGGAGTAATTTCTAACGCATTTCTTATTTGTACAAAGCACTTCGAAACGAGGCCGTTAAAAGCGCGATGGCGAAGCGACAAACCGTTAACGTCCCACAGCCCCTCAAGCGGCAGATCGGCTACGCCCGCGTCTCGACCGACGACCAAGTCCACGATGCCCAAATCGATGAGCTGCGGGCCGCCGGCTGCGATCGGATCTATCAGGAGCACGGCTCCGGGGCATCGCGCGCGCGCCCAGTCTTGGCCAAAGTGCTTGGCGAGCTCACCGCGGGCGACGTCCTCGTCGTTGTCCGCCTCGATCGGCTGGCCAGATCGGTGAGTCATCTCTTGGCGGTGATAGAAGACCTCGAGGAGCGCGGCGTGCATTTCCGGTCGATCCGCGACCCGATCGACACCTCGACGGCACAGGGCATGTTCTCCCTCCAGGTTCTCGGCGCGGTCGCCCAGCTCGAGCGGGCGCTGATCGCCGAACGCACCAAAGCCGGCATCAAGGCGGCGAAGGCGCGCGGCAAGCTTCCCGGAAACCCCGGCCTGCGAGAACGGCGACCGGAGGCAATCAAGGCCGTCTCCAAAGCGCGCGAGAAACGCTATCTCGATGAGCTCATTGCGTCCGCGCAGACGTGGTTGCCGATGGTACGTCAACTCCGGCCCCAGCACAGTTGGGACAATGTCGTGCGGGTGCTCAATCGCCGCGGTCACGACTGGACCGTCGAGCGCCTGCGACGCGCCGTTCATCGCCTGGTCCGCGAAAAGCTCGCGGAAAAAGACCTCCTGGCCCGATCCCCTCGCCGCGCCCCCGAGGACCATCTGATGAAGCTGGTGGCGGCGATCGCCATTGCCGATCCCGACCTGTCGCTTCGCGACATTGCCGCGCAACTGGACCAGATGGGCGAACGGCCTGTGCGCGGCGGCAAGAAGTGGCAGCCCTCCTCCGTTCGAGACTTGCTGGACGAAGCCCACCGCTTCGGCCTTATCCGTCGCTGAGGGCACGGTTCATCAGGCGGCCGATCGCGCGGCTCCAGACCGACGGCAGCAACTTCTCTGAGGTGACGGAAAATCCACTGAATCTGGTAGAGTCCGCCGATCTTCGCCGGTGCCAAATCGCTCAAATAGAAGCCCGCCGATGCGGTTTCGTCACACCCTGCGGTCGGTGGCAGCGATCGCCATCGCCGATCCCGACCTATCGCTTCGCGACATTGCCCCGCAACTGGACCAGATGGGAGAACGGCCCGTGCGCGGCGGCGGGTTCTTCCGGTCCCTGCTCGCTCTCCCCTCCCCGAAAGTCCCTGAACGCCTCATGCAGGAACGGCGGAGCAGCTCCGGCCGCACGCGGCTCCACCAGGCCTGCGATCTCAGCGATGGCAACCAAACCAAAGGCGATCATTCGCTGATGCGCTGAGCCCCGGTCAGCTGTCAGTAGACCAATCGCGTTCGTATCGTTCCAGGAATTTCGCGTAGGGCCTGAAGAACCTCGTCGGCATTTGCGGAAATTCCTTCGGCCTCGACCACCACATAGCCCGTGTCGCCAAGCGTCTGAAGGAACTCAGCGACGATGTTCAGCCCGCGCGACGAGAAGATCTCGTTGAGCTGGATGAGCATGCCGGGGCGGTTTTCATGCACGTGAATGAAACGCGTGCCGTTCGGGCGCTCGGGCAGCTGTACCTGCGGAAAGTTGACGGCGCCCATCGTTGAGCCGATGTCGGAATACTCGACCAGCTTCCTTGAAACCTCCCCGCCGATGCGCTCTTGGGCTTCCTCAGTGGAGCCGCCGATATGCGGCGTCAGAATAACATTGCTCAAGCCTTGCAACGGCGTCTCAAAACGCTCGTTGTTCGATGCCGGCTCCTTGGGGAACACGTCCACCGCGGCACCCGCTAGATGCCCGTCGTTCAGGACTTTCGCAAGCGCATCGAGATCGACCACCGTGCCGCGAGAATTGTTGATGAAGATGGCGCCCTTCTTCATGCGGCGCAATTCGGTTTCGGTGATCATGTTATGCGTCGAGGGTGTTTCGGGAACGTGCATTGTCACATAGTCAGAGATTTCGAGAAGGTCGCCGAGCGAAGCCATCGACTCCGAATTGCCCCGGCGCAGCCGATCGGAAAGATCGAAGTAGCGCACGACCATGCCCATGCTTTCGGCAAGCGCGCTGAGCTGCGATCCGATATTGCCGTAGCCGACAATGCCGAGCGTTTTGCCGCGGACCTCCCGGCTGCCGACAGCGGACTTCTCCCACCCACCTTGATGCGCGGAAGCCGAGCGCGGAAAGATCTGCCGTGTCAGCATGATAATCTCGCCGATCACAAGCTCGGCCACCGATCGCGTGTTTGAATAAGGTGCATTGAACACCGGAATGCCGCGCCGCCGCGCTGCATCCAGATCGACTTGGTTCGTACCGACGGAAAAACAGCCAACGGCGAACAATTTCTTGGCGGATTCGAAAATCTCGTCCGTCAGCTGCGTGCGGGAACGAATGCCGATGATATGAGCGTCAGCGATGTGGCGCTTAAGATCCTTGTCGTCGAGCGCCTTCGGCAAATGAATGAGGTTGGTGTAGCCAGAAGAAGAAAAGTAGTCCACCGCGGTCTGGCTAATGCCTTCCAGCAGAAGCACGGAAATTCGGTCGCGTGGGAGAGACAGTTGGCGGGTCATAAATGTTGCTCCGATTTCCGAAAAGCCGATGTGGCTTCGGCGCCTATGAAGGTTTAAGCGGCCGGACAGGCTAATATCAACACCTTGATACCGCGCACAGATCTCAACGTGCCACGGTTTTCAATGCTTCCTCCCCAAAGGTTGGCAAGAAAGCCATTGATTTGGCCACACTAACGACGAAAAAGAACGGCTGACAACTGACCTACCGGCGATCGCCTGGAACTGCACCCAACGGGGCCAACCGCCCGCTGCATGTCGCGTTCCAGCGGCCACTGAGGGCACGGACGGCATGGACTTCCAGGCTCGCTCTTGAGGATCTGCAGCGCCACGCGGCGGTAGTCGCTACCGCTCCGCGGCTTCAGCTCAGTGCTGCCAGCCCGGGGCGCGGGTGCTAGTTCTTCCTGCCTGCTCCCTCTCCCCTCTCCGGATCTTGCATCCGATTTAGCACCGAAGTTCTCGGCTTCTTGCGGCTATCCCCTTCCCTTGGTGCGAGCGGCATAGCGCTGGACGATCAATTCCAGCCATCATGTAGCTACACTACAGCTCTCTTCTGCCAGCGTGATTGAGCTATTGACGCACTTGCTATAGCTCATTTTCTCCGTCAAAAGTGAGTTATAGAAAGGAAATCTATAACTCATGAATTGGAACTGGACACATCAAGGTTGGCCCGACTTCAAGTATGATGCCGCCCGGCTTGCGCCGCTCGAACTGCAGTTCCTCCTCTCGTCGGGCGAAGTCATTGGTGCAATCCGTCATGCCAGTGATGATGACCGCAGCCAGCTTCGCATCGAGCTGCTTAGCGAGGAGGCGATCAAGACCTCCGCGATCGAGGGCGAAGTGCTCGATCGTTTAAGTGTGCAATCCTCGCTGCGCAGACAGTTTGGTCTCGAGGCAGACACACGACCTGTGAGGCCACAGGAGCGCGGCGTCGCAGAGATGATGGTTGACGTCTATGCAAACTGGTCCACGCGCTTGGACGATAAAACACTGTTTCGTTGGCACGGGATGTTGATGGCCGGGAACCGTCACCTCGCAACTATTGGCGCGTACCGAACACATGAGGATGCCATGCAGATCGTGTCCGGTCGCTACGATAAGCCCGTTATCCATTTCGAGGCTCCCCCATCGATACGCGTACCCACGGAGATGGCGGCATATATCGAGTGGTTCAACCGATCTGCACCCGGGGCTGAAACTCCCCTCCCTGCCCTCACACGCGCCGGGATTGGTCACCTCTACTTCGAAAGCATACATCCGTTCGAGGATGGCAATGGGCGGCTGGGTCGAGCGCTGGCCGAGAAGTCACTTGCGCAAAATATCGGGCAGCCCAGCCTCATTGCCCTAGCCTTCACTATCGAGCGTTACCGAAAAGCATACTACGATCAGCTTGAGCAGCATCAGCGGACACTCGATATAACGGAATGGCTTGTCTACTTTGCCGAGACCATCCTGGAGGCGCAGCAGACGACGCTAAAACGCGTCGCGTTTCATCTTGCCAAGGCGCAATATTTCGATCGCTTCCGCGACCAGTTTAACGAACGTCAAGAAAAGGTCATCGCGCGGATGTTCCGCGAGGGCCTCGCTGGCTTTCGAGGTGGTCTAAGTGCGGAAAACTATATCTCGATCACCAACACATCTCGCGCGACTGCCACCCGTGATCTGCAAGATTTGGTCGAAAAAGGAGCACTCACGAGAACTGGTGAACGAAGGCACACGCGGTATTCTCTGAACCTCTAGCGAACAGAAGTCATAACGCTGACCGCGATCCCTAAATGGTCCGCCGTATCCGCTCCAACTCGTCTGTCCACTCCTCCCATTGGTTCCCAGTCGCTCGATCGGCATCGGCGCACGCGACAACTCCCAGCGCTCCGCCTTTCACGTCAGATCGCGCAAGTTGCCGCCGGCCAAGTTGATCTGCCCTGCCCATTTTCCAAAATGCATGCCATTGTGGCCGCTGCGTTCTCCGCCCCCGCGCAGGCCTCCAGATAGGCGCTCGGACTGACCTGACTGGGGCTGCCAACCGTGGCATTCCCCTGCCGGAAGCGATGCAGCAGTCGCTGCATAAATCGGTGACCACGGCGGCGAGTTACTACAACAACGCCGAACGAAAGAATGGACGAGCGGCCCGGCTGATCGTCTAGGCGAGACTACGCGCCGAACAATGTATCGGCTCGTCTCTCAAACGATTGCCACTCTTCTGGCTCACCTCCCGCCTCCGATCTATCGCGCAGGTCAGCGGCTACTGCCGCCCTTCCCCAGGCTTCGGCCCGCTGCATAAGCGACACCATCTCTGCCTTCAAGTGATGCGAGCGTTGGAGGTCGGCGGCGCGCTCGGCATTTTGTCGCGGATCGTAGAACACGCCAATTTGCGCACCGGCCGCCTTTCGCTCCGCTTCCAACTCCGCCGTAAGTGTGGCCAATTCGGCCTTCACCGCAAAATAGCGTTTCATCACGACGATGAGTTCGCGGTCGTCCGTTTCCATCATCGCTCCCGAGATTCTGTTTGCATGAGGACAATGATGATCAACAACAAGGGCAGAATCGCGATGGTTCATTAGACCTCACAGTTTGGCGCAACGAAAAAGTCTGGCGTAGAAGGACGTGGGCCACCCTGGCGTGAGTGACCGCCAGCGGAGCACGAGGAGCGCTGCCCGTTGGACCGAAGCGCTTCAGGAGGCGTGGTTGCTCCGATAAATGGATAATGGCGTTACCGCGCAGCAAGTCCCTGGGGGCAACGTGAGTTGTGCCAGCGCGCATCAGCCATCAGCATTGGCCAAAGCGAAAACTCGCCGCGCTCGGCCCTTCGCGTCAAATTGCGCTAATAGCCGCCGGCCGAATAGATGTGCCCCTGCCCTTTCGAGAATACACGCCATGACGGCGGCTGCATTCTCCGCTCCAAGAATTCCGCAGGCCTCTCATAGGCGCTCGGACTGACCCCGAGCATCGATCGAACCACGACAGCCGCAGACAAAAGGTCGCGCCAGGTCGCGACCGCACCGTTCGGGCCGCAATCGTGGCCCACCATGGCCAGATAATCCGTGAGGTCGAATAGCTCAAAACCCTGACAGCTGTCAGGGTTTTTTGGTCCTCGCCCACCGGCGATCGTAGCCGCCACGTGAGGATGCCCGAAGATCAGACACCGAGCTGGGCTTGGAGACCACGGCATTTCAACGCTGCCGACGCGGCGGCTATCGGTCTGCGCGCGTAGTGAGATGGAGATGAAGCAGAGGGGCCGGCGTCCTTCTAAGCCTGGGTCTCTCTACAAAACCCTGACAGCTGTCAGGGTTTTGTACTCTCAGAACGGCGCCATCGTCGCCATACGAAATATGCTGCCGGCTTACAAATTCGACGCCGGCGTGCGCGTCATAGTTCGCCTCGATCGTCTCAACTCTTTGTGCCCTGTCACAGATCTGCACACCTGCCCAGCGGGTAGTCGGAGGCCTGAGAGACCCAATAGAGCTCATCCGCGTTGAGCGAAAATCACATCCAAAACCCTGACAGCTGTCAGCGTTTTTTTTGGTCCACCTGAGCCGACTATCGTAGCCGCCATGTAAGGATGCCCGAAGATTACACAGCGAGCTGCGGTCGAAGGCCAGGGCAACTCAACGCTGCCGACGCGGCGACTTTCCGTCTGCTCGCGTAATCAGATGGAGATGAAGCCAAGGGGCCGGCGCGCTTCTAAGCCGGGATTGGCTCTCTAAAAAACCCTGACAGCTGTCAGGGTTTTGTCATTTCAGCGAGTATGCGCTCAGCTGAGCTCCGCTTCATCAACTATACCGATCAGTGCATCGCGCCGCCTCCGGGGCCAACCAGGCGGCTTTCAATGACTTGAAGCCACGGTGCTTGCCGATGTTCCGAATGAAGTGGACCGAGCCCCCTTCGACCGGCGGTACGATAGCCATATGCCAGATGCATGGCCCGTGTATGGGGCACTCCGCGCCTAGCGCACCCGAATCCGAACCGACCCTTCGAAGCACACTGCCTCTTGAATCCTCGGCGGCGGTGAACTCCGCCATTCGATCCTCGGGAGGCGAATTCGATACTGAATGGAGCGTGCGGGCGACACGCACACGAGACATTGTCGAGATCGTCAGCCGCTACCGGATTAGGGCTGTGAAGTCACGCTGGGGCAAGGAGCAGAAAGACGGCTGGCGTCTCAGCGGTGAGCAGATTCCTCGGTCATCCTCCCGCCGCGATTAGAATTCCAGGTTGACTAAGGCCGATCGCAGCAATGGAGTTCATATGCGGTTTCGTTGTTTACTTCTGCGATCGCTTTCGTGATTTCAGGTCTCGGGGGGAGGGCGGACGCCTGTTCGATGTACGCCCCATTGGACCTTGACGATGTCCAATACGCTGATGTCGTGGTCGTGGGGACAATTCCGACTACCGCGTCGTCCTTGATCCCCATGTACGCGAGCGCCATAAATCGTTCGTCGCCAGAAACCCTGAACTTAACAAAACAGCCAAGGAGCCGTCAGGCTTCCTTTCCGATTTCGCCGATTTCTGATCGTGGTCGATGAGGTCTTGCTGGGTCAACCAGGTCATCTGCTTTCGTTGTCATGGGACAATTCAACTTTTGGCGAACCAAAGAGCCTGCCTTCCGGGCCATTTCTTATTGCCCTGCGGGACCCACATTCTCGCATTCCTCCGCTACGCGCAGTGTCGGCAACAGTTTCGCCGAACCCCGAGCTTGGCGCTTTGACATTGTTGCAAGCACCCTGTGCAAGGCCGTTTCTGTTCTCAGTTGACAGCAAGGAGGCCCATTTGCTTCGGGAGAAATTGACACCGCTTGACCAGCGATAGCTTCATTGCCTGCGCCAATGGACAATGCGACGACTACTATCGTCCCCATGCTTGCTCGGGTACCCTAAAGCGACCGCCTCCGCCTCCTATGCGCGGTACCGAAGTAACGAGCGGACTATGCGGTGTCACCGGGGACCGCTCTGCCAACCACAATCTATCGTTAAAGAACATTGCAGCGGTCTGGGTGGAGATAACATAACGCACTCCAACCGAATGGCGACGCGTCACCAGAACCGCCAGCTCAGCGTCCAGACAAATGTGCCGAAGTTCTGCATTTGCCGTTCCGAGAGCCGTTGGCTAACGCCGCGACGCGATCAAGTGCCAATGCGTCGGCTGATCGACCGCAACTATGTCGGCCGCTAGCGGTAGGATCGCATCCGAATAGCAAGCGCATGTACGCTCGCGTAGACGGGGGCAATCGACATGCACCGAACGGCAACGCTAAGGCACGCGATCCGAGAAGGCAACGACGCCTGGACCACCGCCGCAAAGCGTACCGAGTCGAATAGGCCCACGATCGGGTGGCGGATAAAGCGGTGCTTGACGCAGATTTACCTTGTCAGTCTTCGAGGATCATCGGATCTCAATTTAGCTGTTTTCCTGCGATGCGACATGGGCCAAGATCGGCGGACTCTGCCAGGTTCAGCGAGTTTTTCGCCTTATCCAGAAAAAGACCGCGTGATCGGTCGCCTGATGAACCGGGTCCTCAGCGGCGGATAAGGCCGAAGCGGTGGGCTTCGTCCAGCAAGTCTCGAACGGAGGAGGGCTGCCACTTCTTGCCGCCGCGCACAGGCCGTTCGCCCATCTGGTCCAGTTGCGCGGCAATGTCGCGAAGCGACAGGTCGGGATCGGCAATGGCGATCGCCGCCACCAGCTTCATCAGATGGTCCTCGGGGGCGCGGCGAGGGGACCGGGCCAGGAGTTTTTTCTCCGCGAGCTTTTCGCGGACCAAGCGATGAACGGCGCGACGAAGGCGCTCAACGGTCCAGTCGTGACCGTGGCGATTGCGTAGCCGATCAGCCGCTTGGGAGGTTGTTGGACGTTAACTGTTTGTCGCTTCGCCATAGCACTTTTGAACGGCCCGCTCGAACGTGATCTGTACAGATACGAAATGCATGAGAAATTGACCGGTTGCAAGCGTGTTTTATAGTGTGAATGGAAGCCCGCCAGACTCCAATTGTGGATGCGGATGACTGACGGACCGCAGGCTGTAACGAAACCGCACCAGCGGGCTTCTGTGGCGGAAATGCAGCTCCCATCATCGCCTCAACTCTCGAGCGGCAGGACACATCAACTCGGCCGGCGGCTATTAGCGCGATTGGACGCGAAAGGCCGAGCGTGGGGAGTTTTCACTCGGACCAATGCTGCCGGCGCTGATGCGTGCAAATGCAGGCTCAGGGCGCGAGGCTTCGTAGCGACAGTGTGCAGTGCGGGTATCCGAGGCAGGCGATCTTGTGAATGCGACTGAGCTGACGGAGCTCAGCGCTCCTCCAATGGGTCTCGATTTATAGGCGATCAGGCGAGACCTCGTAGGAGCTTTCCGGCGGACGGAAGTGGCATTGCTTCGACCTGTTCGCTCAAAGGGTACGTTTCCGAGCCGGGATAGATGACCAGTCGTCTTTCGGGATCTATCGCCTCACAAGCGAGGTAAAACCCTTTCTCGAGTTTTGGAGAGAGGCTACGTTTGATTTCGATGGCCCAGGGGCGCCCACCGGGCGGGGTGATGAGGAGATCTATCTCGGCACCCGCTGCTGTTCGATAAAAGTTCAATTGGGTGCCGTAAGGCACGGCTCCGGAGAGAGTTTCAATGACGAAACCTTCCCAGCTCGCCCCCGCGACAGGATGTCCGAGGACTTGTTCTTGGTTCGTCAATCCCAGAAGGGTGTGAGCTATGCCACTGTCGCGAACATATACGCGGGGCGATTTTACCAGGCGCTTGCCCACATTGGAGTGCCAAGGTTCGAGCCTCCGAACCAACAGGAGATCGACAAGTAGATCGAGGTAGCTCGCAACGGTCTTGCCATCAACCCCCAGTGCACGAGCAAATTCAGCGGCGTTTAGGAGACCCGATTGATGATGTGCCAGCATCGTCCAGAACCGCCTGAGGGTTTCGGCCGGGATTCGAGGGCCGAACTGGGGGATGTCGCGCTCCAGGTATGTTCGTATGAAGTCCTGCCTCCAGCGAGAGCTGGCCCGATCGTTGACGGCGAGAAAGCTGTCCGGGAAGCCTCCTCGGACCCAGAGAGGGTTGATATCCTTATCCGCTACCTCGAGGCCATCGATTGGGTGCATCTCAAGATAAGCGATCCGACCGGCAAGAGTTTCGCCGGACTGCTTCAGCAGGTCTATAGACGCCGAACCCAGCAGGAGAAACTGCCCCGATCGTTTGCCTGATCTTCGGCCGCGATCGATCAAGCCACGCAAGTTCTGAAAAAGGTTGGGCAGCCGATGAACCTCGTCAAGGATGACAAGCTTGTCTCTATGTTGCTCAAGGTAGAGCTCTGGTTCGCTCAGTTTGGTGCGATCGGCATCGGATTCAAGATCAAGATAGACCGATGGCCGCTGCTCGGCGATTGCGAGCGCTAACGTCGTTTTTCCAACCTGGCGCGGTCCAATGAGCGCGACGGCGGGGTTCGTATCGATGAGTTCTGTTAACGTGGTGGCTATTTGGCGCTCGAGCATCCTTGCATTTATGGAGTGAGATTCCAGAAATGCAAGGTAAAGATTGATTTCCGGGTCCGCTGGCGGGTTTCCGGGCGGGGCGACTTTAGAAAAATACGCGCGCTGCTCGCCCCTGTTTTCGCTCCGCGTTGTTGTAATAGCGCGCCGCCTGCGTCACCGATTTGTGCAATGACTGCTGCATGGCTTCAGGCAGTGGTATGCCGCGATTGGCCGCCTCGGTCAGGTAGCCTGATCGCAGTCCGTGCGCCGAAAACAGTGTCGGGTCGAGCCCGGCCTGCCTGCAACGGCCTTTCAGGACCAGGTTGACCGACTGCGGTGTGAGGGCGCGCCGATCGATGTTCCCCCATTGGTCAATACCGCGAAAAACGGCGCCGTCTTTGATGTCAGCTTCCTCGAGCCAGCGTTTCAACGCCAGCACCGGCCGGCCGATCAGCAGAACATGTTCGTCGTCATCGCTGGTGGTCGTCTTCGTCCGGCCCAGACGGATGGCGAGGCAGGGAAGGGGAGGGGAGTCCGGGATCGATGGATCCGCCTGGACGGGGTCCTCGTCGGTGATGTCCTCAACACGCAGCGCCGCCACTTCCGACCGGCGGCGGCCGCCGGAGGCGAACGCGGTCAGAAGTAGTGCCCGATCGCGAAGATCGACCAGGCGTTCACCCGCGCAGGCGTCCAGCAGCTTCGCCAGGATGTCGCGGGTGACCACTTGTCTGCTCTTGCGTTGCCGCGGCCGCGCGCTGGCGCGGACCGCAAGTCGCAGCGCGGATTTGAGCGAGGGACCGTCGAAGGCGCCTGTCAGGCCGCGCCAACGCGTCAGGATCGACCAGCTGGTCAAGCGGCGCCGCACGGTCGCGGGGGCATGCGGACCGTTGGCGCGCAGTAGGCGGCTGTCCCGCAAGCCGGCCTCGACGTCAACCGGCATCCCGTGATCGGAGTCCTCGGCCCGTTTGATCGGATCCCAAAGGTGGTGGGCGACGAATTTCAGCAGCAGGCTTTCCGGCGCCGGCCAGGGGAGGGGGCTGCCGGTGGCCAGCTGGCACCAGGCCTCGAGGTAGCCGAGATCGGAGGCAAGTGCGCGCAGCGTATTGTCGCCCATGCCTTCGCTAGCGAGATGCTTGAGCGTAGCGACATCGTCGTCGGTGAGAAGCACAGCGAGCTGGTCGCGTCGATCGAAGGGCAGGATGGAATCAAGCGCGTCGAGCTCTTCGGCGCGCTTGAGCGTTGCGGTGGAGAGAGGCTCGTTCAGGGGCCGGCCGACGCGGGGTGGCATTTCAGATCGGTCCTTCCGAAATCGTGGCCCTTGTAGAGAAGGGGGGCCTTAGAAATTCTCGCAACAGCATAGGAAAAACAGTCGCCCATGTTGAGCGAGGCCGGATGGCGGCCTTTGCCGAAGCTGTCGAAGGCTCGTTCCGCTTCCCGGTAATGCGCCTCGTCGAAAGCAATCGCCGTGACGTTGGGCAACTGGACAAACTGATCGACGATTTTTGAAGCGTTGGGAAATCCTTTGCCCGTCAGCACCATGCGCGCCTCCAGCAGGGTCGGCCAGCCGATCGCGACGGCCCCGCGGCCGATCAACGCCGTGAAGCGTTCGGCCTCCGGCTCCCCCAGCGCCATCGACAGAATGACCGATGTATCGACAGCGATCATCGAGGCAAACCGTGCTCGTCATAGAAATCGTCATGGGCCGATGTCGTGCCGGCCGGGACCGCATGCCGGCCTTCGGCCATCAAATCCGTCAACACATCGATCGGCGCCCGGGCAGATTGCTGGCGGAGCTCGTTGTCATAGCGCTCGAGGGCACGCTCGACCAGCTTGCTCATCGGCATGCCGGTGCGACGCGCCAGTGCGTGCGCAAGTTCTTTGGCTTTGGCGCTGCGGATGGAAAGCTGCGGCTCGGACATTGGGCAATTTCCTGATCAAATTCCTGCCTTCAAGATAGTCATTGCGCAGGAAGATGGCAAGGAATTGCAGCGAGATGGCTAATTATCGATACTTGAAACCTATCGATGGTTAGGCGTGCGCTGATGCATCATATCCAGTGGCGAACCGTAATATTCAGATAGAGTTCGTGTAAGAAATCATTTACCATGATTTCAATGGCTTACGATCTGTCCAAAATCAGCATGACAGCCCCGATGCGGCCGGCTTTCGAAGCTGGTGTCGCTCTGACGCGTCTCGACGAGCGCATCGCCCGTTCGCCGGTTGGAAGCGGCTGGATCGAACGCCAAAATTTCGTCGATGCCTGTGCCTCCCTCTGGATTGACGGTGAACTCGTCCATCTCGAGGACCTGGTGCTGCACGACGCGACAAAAGACATCCGCACCCCGACCCACGAACTGACCATCGCCCGCGATGTTTTGAAAACCCGCCGGCGCATCGCTTCCCAGCTCCCAGGTTGGGCACTGTCGGCCGACGGCATTCGGATGCTAAGAAGAACCGCGGAGAACACATCTGTTGATGCGGACGAGGCGGCGACGGGCGCTGCCATACGGCGCGCGGTCGCAACCGATCCGGAAGGGGAGGGGGAAAACGCCGACGACGTTGAAAGTCTTCCCGGCGTCGACTATGCCGCCATCGATGCGGTGCTGGCCCGATCGAAGGCGGCGATCGAGAGCGCAAGCCGGCCCGGGCGCGCTGATACCGGCGAGCGAGACCCTCTCGTTTATGATCTCGACTGGGACGAAGACGCGCGGCTCGATGAATGGCGCGGCGTGTTGCGTCAGGTCGAACACCTGCCGGCGGTGCTGCAGGTCATCGTCGCGCTCGATGCCTGGAACGAGCTGCCCGTCCTGCAGCACGCGCCGTGGCTCGGCCGGCTATTTGCCGCCTCCATCCTGCGCCAGGCCGGCGTCACCACCGGCGCCCATCTGGCCGCGATCAATCTTGGCCTCAAAACCATACCCGTGGATCGGCGCCGGCATCGCGATCGGGAGACGAGGCTGGTCGCCATCGCCCACGGCTTTTTGGCGGCCGCCGAGATTGGCATGAAGGAGCATGACCGGCTCGCACTCGTGAAAACAATGATGGAGCGGAAGCTCGAGGGGCGGCGGACGTCGTCTAAACTGCCGGAGCTCGTTGAACTGGTGATGGCAAAACCGCTGGTGTCGGCCGGCATGGTGGCGAGGACGCTCGGGGTGACGCCGCAGGCGGCGCGGCGGATTGTTTTGGAATTGGGCTTGCGGGAGATGACCGGGAGGGGGAGGTTTCGTGCTTGGGGAGTGATGTGAGCCGATCACTGGCTCCGCGACGAGTGCCGCAAAGCAATGTGTCGATGCCTCGAAGAATGTTGTTAAAAATATCGCTTCTGAGAGTGTTCGTTACTTATCGAAAACGAGGGCTTCATGGTTGACATGCATTTTCTGTAAAGTGGACTTCTTGAACCGCGATCGAGTAAAACTGGATCTCTAAAGAAGGAAGTTTGAGCCGATGTCGATCTGGACCTACTCGGATTTAAGGGAAGAAGATTTTCCTTATGGGGTCAAAGCCGTGCGCGTCCGCGAGGGAACGCCTGAAGGACGCAGGCTGGTAGGGCTTTATCACGAGGTTCGCTGCCCCTTCTGCAACTGCGAACTTGTGAACGTCGCGTCGGAAGATAAACGCAATGTCACCCCTGTTCCTCCCCGTTGGCCTGAGCAGCATGAATTTCAGAGCCTGAACATAGATGTCTGCCCGGCGTGCGGGTGGTGGAAAGCCCAACGGATCGCTGAATGGATCAACCCTGCTGAAAATTGTTTCGACTTGTACCAAGGTACAGCGGCGCTCAAAAACCTTGACGTTGCAGATATAGAAGCTCCTTTGGACGAGATTCGTGATTATCTCACTGCACGCTACGATCAACGGTTTGAGCTCGCACCGAAAAAATTTGAAGAAGTAGTCGCAAGTGTGTTCAAGGGTCTGGGATACGACGCGATTGTGACCGGTCACTCGGGGGATGATGGTATCGACGTCATCCTCGGGTCCGGCTCGAGCAGGATCGGCGTCCAGGTAAAGAGATATAAGGGCAGCATAGAAGTTGAGCAGATTCGTTCGCTTGTCGGCGCTCTGGTCCTCGACGGGATGACGCGCGGGATCTTCGTTACCACTTCCAGGTTCCAATCAGGCGCGGATTCAACGGCTGAACGCTATCTCAAGTCGGGATACAGAGTTGAATTGTACGATGCACAACGGTTCTATGACGCTCTTCAGATCGCGCAGCGTACGATGTACCGCTCCAAGGACGAGATCAATTCAGTAGGAATTGTGGAAAAGCTCCCATTAGTCCGCCACATACTGCATCACTAAACGCTGAACAACAGCAGGTATTTGCGACGCTCCCAAGTGAATTGCGACCGATTTTACCAGACCCGACGATAGTTCGCGCCGAGGCCGCAGTCGAGCTGGCTTGTTGGAAGAGACTTTTTACTCCCAACGATTTGTTGGGAATGCCCAAAAGAATGCAAGGCTATGCCGGGACCATGTCTTTCCCAGGTCGACCCTTGAGCGGCGTATCTCATTCTTGCTGAACCCGAGCGGCGTCCCGCGCCACGGCTACTATGCCGGCTTCGCCGTCAGTAGCTCGCGAAGGGATTTCAGCTTCGCCAGCAGTTCGTCGAACGTGATGATGGACAGGCCAGATAGGCTGTTTCGATACAATTCAAAAGAGCGTTTCCGCCCGGCATCTGGGATCATACCTGCCAGCACAACACCTTTGACGCCATACGTTTCCAGCTTGTGCTGGGGGTTAACAGCCTTCACCCGGTAGATATCACTGCGGAGCTTGTCGATCTGGTCCAGGGTCTGCACGACCGCGCCGACCAGCTCAGGGGAGGGCGCCAGAACGCCGCCGCGGTACTGCTTCTTGCTAACAAGCTCCATCCCGGGCGTTTTGATCTCAAGGATGGCGATACTGTCGGTCAGCTTGTTGGTGAACAGGAAATCGGCGATCTTCTCGCCTGACCCGTCCAGGATCTTGCCCCCCACATGCGCCTGCCCCTGCAGCAAAAGCACCGGCACGTTAAATGCCATGTCCAAGATGAACGGATTGGCCTCGAACAGCTTCTGCCATTGTAGCTCTGTGGCTTTCGCCGCGAACTGCGTCTCCATATGAACGATCAGTTCGTCGAGGGACGCAAGCTCGATCTCGTCATGAAGCTTCACAAGCCCTGCGCGCTGAGTTTTTATCGATTTGCGCACCGTCGCGCCGGCGAGCCTGACGACGGCGGCCCGGTCATTTTCGGAAAGGCGGTCATCGACAATGGACTCGCCGATGACTTCCGCCAGATCATCAGGTGCACGTTCGAGCAGCTTCAGCGGAAACTTTGTTCGATCGAGCCTGGTAAGAAGGTTGGTGTAGGCGGATTGCTGCTTCTTCTTCCTGCTCGAGGCGCGCGCCTTATCATCAAAGCGGTTGGCCCCGCGGCGCAACTCGTCAAAAAGGCGAAAGCCCATCTCGAAAGTCTTGCTATCGGGCGATCGCGAGACCTCAAGAGTCTTCTGGTCGGTCAACCGTAAATGCTTGATACCGTCGATCTCTGACAGCGCTTGGGTGATGAAGGAGAGTGTGCGGTCAAGCCCCAGCCCAAAATTCGGGTCCTTGGTGAAACCCGAGGGCATGCACTCCTCAAGGTACATCTGCACCTCGTCGAGAGTGTTCGGTACGAGGAAATGTTCGGCTCCGTTGGCATCATCGACGATGTGGGCGAACCCGTTCTTTAGTACCAGCTCGATCGAAACGATTGGATCGTGCTTAGGCGCTAGGAAGCTCGCGGACGTCGGCATGGTATTGACGGGATAGAGCGTGGTCGTGTCCGTTTTCGCATCGAACCTCATAAGCAGGACGCGTGTCGCAGGGTCCCCCTCACGGCGCGCGATCTTTAGTCGCGTGGCTGAAGGTTGAAAAAACACTTCCACGATGCCAGGTCCTCGTGCCTCAAGGGACAAGGTGCCTTGGTCGTCCTCCCCAAATCGTGGGCCGAAGCTCGCCATGCTGATCCTACGAGTGCGCCGGCGAAACCGAGCCAAAAGTTTCAAGGAGGTCCCGTTGGGGATCCACCGGCGGTGTGACGAAGGCATCACCATCTACACCGTGTTCCTTGAGGAAGGGAGCTTCCTTGAGTTTTTCTCGAAGGCCGAGCATTCGTTTTTCTGCTCTACGAATGAAAGTATTATAAGTCATCGGGATGATCGTAACGCGCCCGTCCCATTCGGTTCGATTGCCGCCTTCGGCGACATCGATCCTCGATCCGAGGATGTAGCAGGTTGTCATGGCCGCTTCGGTCAGGAGCCCCTTGCTCCTAAGCTCCTTCACATACCGCCACGCTTGATCCTTTTGTTCCGAGCCTATGCCCACACCGGGTTTCTTGATCTCGGCGACGACTAGACGTGACACGCCATCCACTTCATGTCCGAGATCATGCGCGTCACGGCTATAGAGTCCGACGCTACCATCTGGCAGCATCACAAAATCGGGCCGCTGCCGGCTGCCGCCCTCAGTCGATCCAAATATTTTGCGAATGACCTCTGTCATACCCCTGTTACTCGTGAACTCGAGGCTCTCGAATTCAGGGCCGAAAACCCACAGCGATCTCTCGAACAGCGGCTGCAGGTCGCCGACTTCGTCCATGGTTTCATCGCGAAGCTTTTTATCGAGGTCTTCGATCAGCTTCAGGCGGGTCTGGATCTCATCGAGGGCATCCTTCGCGAGCCTAAGCGTCCAATCGTCTAGGAGTTCATAAAGCGCATCGAGATCGCCTGGCTGTAACTCGTGCAGCTTCCCGACCAGACTGAATTTCGACGTGCTCAATTCGAGGTTGGCGAGGATGCTGGCAACCTTGCCGACCTCCTCCGTCGAGATCGAGGGGCAATTATCGATCACCTCGTCCACGAATTGATTCCAGCGTTCGCGCCCAACGGGAGGCATTTGCCGCACCGTTCTGGCCAGCTGTTCCTTAACCGAATTTTTTGCTTCGCGGCGACGATCTGCAGAGAAGGTAGAAAGGTACTGCTTGATCTGCGCATGGACGGCCGGCCGCGTGGCCTGCCATGCCTGGTCATCGGGTAGGAACCCGCTCCAGTCCGGCTGCACTGCATTCTCAAGTATGTCTGCCGAGACGATAAACTGGAAACGCTTTGCTTCGGTGCTTCGCCCGTCCAGGATACGCTCATGGTCGAACCCAACCCAGCCTGGGTTTCCGACCAGCCGCGAGTTTACGCGCCATGCGATGCCGTGCTGCCTTGTGGTCCGATCGGCTTTCTGACTATCGATCATGACGATTTGGACCACCCCAAAGCCGGGTACTTCGACATTGACCTTCTGGATGTTGCGCGTCGGGATATCATCGAATGTGACCAAGGTTCCGTCGAGCGTAACGACGAAGTTTGGGTCTGCGAGAAAGCGCGTCCCGATGATTTCCCGGGCTGTGTCCGCGTCCATAGAAGTGCCGTCGGAGGCGGTCGCCGCTATCTCCGTACCATGCCCAATGACATTGTCGCGAGAACTGATCACCGTGACGTCAAATGGCTGGGTCACGCCGCGACGAATTTCATAGACGGTTTCGATACCGTCCCGCCACGTGCGAACATGATAAGGGTCAGAGAACTTGAAGGCCGCGTGGCGGCCTTTACCGTTTCGGCCATAGGGGTTTCGAGGAGGGGAGTCTGGCAGATCAGCCGGGGGCGCCGACTTGGTGCCCTCGTCGGCGAAGCGATTGTAGTCAAGGGTCTTCCAGCGCCTCTCGAATTGCGCCGGCGTCATCCCTTTGCCATTGTCGGTGATGGAAAAGGGGATGTCCTGGCTTCGCTTCGGCCAGACGATATCCACCTTCGTCGCATAGGCGTCCCAAGCGTTCGCGACAAGTTCAACGATGGCCACCGCGGGATCGGAGATAATCGGCCCGGCGTATTTGTCCAGGAAGCGGTCATCGAACAGGACGCCCTGGCTTGATCTTTCCGTATCCACGCTGCTGTCCCCTTTATATTACATCGAATTTCCCCGTGACGCTTGTGGGCCATGGCGCTGGCTAGCGTCGGCCCAGCGCGCGGGTGGGCATGCACCCGTTTTAAAAAATTTCGATGCCTCTTATCACTACGCATTACAGGCAGGGTCTACATTCTTCCGCCGGCGAAACATCTCGGCCCCTTCTCATTCCGGCCCTTGGAATCCACGACGGCCAATTACGGCGAGGATCTTCTCGTTAATAGCCCTTCTTTTTTGAAGTTGCAGAGCCGAAAGGTTTCGCTTCGCCATAGTGTCCTGTGAAAATGTGTATTCCCAAGTATTGAGTTGGCCGCGCTCGTAAAAGAAAGCGATCGCATCGGCATTCAGGCTTTTGGTGATGTCCTTTCGGATACGCTTGATCGCGGTGAAAACCAGATCCGATCTGAGGCCAAGGAAGCGCTTGACGCATTGGTTGCCAACCTCGGAGCGGCGCTTCGTTACACGGTTGTGAATTTCGCAGATTTCAACAATCGGGAAATGCCCACAAATACAAGTTTCAGGGTCGTCCGATTCATGGATGCCCACGAGGCTCCACTCTTTCCGCGCAACCTCCCAATCGGTCGCCAAGCTGAGCGCGAGAATACGCTCTTTTAGTTGTTTGAAGTTGTAGCCATCACCCATCGCTTTCCCCCGCCGCTACAAAACCTTCAGTTCCTCTAGATCGCTCATGGTCTTGGCGATGATCTTCTCATAGCATTCGTCGCAACACCGTTTCGAATCCGAAAACCCGGTGCCTAGCTTCGGAATCTCAATGCACTTCGTGCCCGATAGCAACGTATCCTCACAGCGATAGCATTTGCCTTTACGCAACACGTCGACCCTGCGTGGCCGCCCATTGGCGCCACCAATGAGCGATGGTGTCGGCCCTCTAGGAATTTTCTTTGTCATAATCAGACTTTGCCTTTCGGACTCGGCGAGCCAGCGTTTGCAATATGTCGTCTAGATTATCGAGTATCTCCCGGAACTCTTCGATCGATGCTTCGCCCCGATCTTTGCCGAGACGCTTGTTAATCTCGTGATTGACCATCGTCAGTGCAGAGATAAAATTCGTTCGCCCAGAGAGCTTGAGCGAGCGGTACTTGTAGGTCAGTTCCGTTCCATTTACATTCAACTCAACATGATTGAGCAGCAATGTTGCCAAGCGTTTCGACTGCTCGTTAAGTCTTTTTCTCGCCTCTTCCCACTCCCGTTGCGGCTGAACAAGGAACGGCGCCGTCGGCTCCTGTTTGCGCAACGGCGATTTGAGCGCTCGCTTCACCATTTCTTCGACTTGGCTTGGATCAAGCCCTAGGAGTTTGAAGCGCTCGCGAATGTCTTCCACAATCTGCGCGTCCTCGAGACTGGTGAAATCCTCCTCCCAAAGCGAATCAACGATCTCGCCATGGACGACGACGGTTTCTCCGGCGCGGAGCCGTTTCGTTCCATCCAGCACCTCCTGCGGAACCTCCGGTTCCTCTCCACCGATCACCTTGTCCCAGAATGACTGGTCGTCATTCTCGAAGTCCTTAAACTCCTTCAGCCGTTGATCCAGGTTCATGCCGAGATGCGTAACGATGTGCCCCATATTGTCTGGGTGTGTGGGATCGTTCTGCACCACCACACGCATCACTCGGCCGACGAACTGGATGTAGGGTGCGAGCGAGCGGAACGGCCTGAAAATGGCGGCTACGCTCAGTTTTGGGTGGTCAAAACCTTCACCGAGCATCTGAACTTGGATGATACAATCGAGCGTCCCATTACGCAGTGCCGCCAGGATGTCGGCCTGTTCATCGGAGGATTGCTTGCTGTGTATCACGTCGGCGTTGAAGCCGCGCTCCTGATACAGTGAGCGGATTTCCCTCGCGTGATTGATCGAGCACGCGACCGCGATGAGCTGATGTTGCGTCCCGCTCTGTCGAAGCTCCTCGAGCTTCTGAAGACTGCTGTCGACGATATGCTGGTTGCAAACTCGCGCCAGAGCGACGCCACGGCTGAACCAATCCTCTTCCTTAAGCTTCTCAACTTCAGCGAGTGTGTAAGTTCTTCCGCCCTCATCGGTGAAGCTAAGCTGGATGGTCGATGGCGCGACGTAGCTCGCCTTCAGTCGCTTGATGTAGCCTTTCAAAGTCGCGTTTCTGAATGGGTACCGGAACACGAGTTGGCCGTCCAACTCCTGACGATCGCTGCGAAACGGTGTGGCGGTCAGCAAGACAACTTTCGCTTTCGGGAACCTCTCAATGACGCGCTGCCAGCTTGCCGCGGCACTGTGGTGCGCTTCATCGACGATGATCATGTCAAAGAAATCATCGGGGAACTGCGTCAACCACTTGTCCACGTTGGTGGCGAGCTGTTGCACATTCGTGATCACCACGTGCGACTTGGAAGCGACCGTAATGTTCCCGCTATCAAGGGTCGTCGCCAAGGGACCTGAGATCATCTGATCTTGGCTGAGTACTGCGGCTTTCCGCCAGAAACACTTTTGACGGTTGGTGATGTCCATCGCTTCATACAAGCCGTCACGTATCGTCAGATTCGGCGCGATCACGATGACTCGGCCCTCTGCGAGGCCCAAAGGCAAGATTGTAGCTAGGCCCGTTTTGCCGCACCCGACAGGTATCTGCAGTATCGCCTTGTTCTTGCCAGCTCTGAAAAATTCATACGTCCGAAGGTAGCCTTCCCTCTGCGGGTCGCGCAGGTTCTCGTTCCCATCGATCTTGAATTCCAAGTCGAGAAAGAATGCCTGCAGCGGGCGACTCGACCGAACCCAGGCATCCAAGCCCGCTTTTTCGAATGTCCACTTCTTGCCCAGCTTCCGCGCAGGGATCTTCCCCTCGCGCGCCAACGCGTAGAGAGCAGTCTTCCCCATGCCGAGGTAGGAAGCAGTATCGTCGAGAGAAAGCCAAGATGTCTCGTATGTCATGTCTGAACCCACCAATTGACAAATACCGATAGCAAACGACAGATGAGATGTCAAACTGTCAGTGTTAACTGCCCGATCTAAGGATAGCGTCCGTCAAGTTGGTGTAATTTTGGGTGTGGAACCGGGCCGTCATGATCAGGCGGCTTTCGGTGTAATCTGAAGGGGCTTTTCCTCCTCGATTGTCGGTGGGTTTAGCTCTGCCATTCCCTCGATCTGCATGTATCGATGCTGGAGCTGCCATTCGTCGTTGGCTTCGAGGAGGACGGCTCCGATCAAGCGGATGATGCTGTCTTCGTTGGGAAAGATGCCGACGACATCGGCACGGCGCTTCACTTCCTTGTTCAGACGCTCCAGTGGATTCGTGCTGTGAAGCTTGGTGCGATGCTGGGAAGGAAACGCCATGTAGGCGAGCACGTCGGTTTCAGCGTCGTCCATGAATGTGCCGAGCTTCGGCCATCTGGCCCGGAGCCGGTCGGCGACATGCCGCCAAGTTTGAACGGCACCGTCACGGTCCGGCTGGATGAATGCCTGGCGGATCGCGGCCGCGACCATGGTATGCTGGCCCTTGGGCACATAGGCGAGCGCATTACGCATGGCATGAACCCGGCATCTCTGCCAGGTCGCACCGAGCACACGGACGATGGCCGATTTCAGTCCCTCATGAGCGTCAGAGATAACCAGCTTGACGCCGGTCAGCCCTCGGCGCACCAGATCACGCAGGAATGACGTCCAGAACGGTTCGGCTTCGGAAGGGCCGATATGCAGGCCGACGATCTCCCTCTTGCCATCCGTGTCGACAGCCACCGCGATTATTGCCGCGACCGAGACGATGCGCCCGCCTTCACGCATCTTCAAATAGGTGGCGTCCAACCACAAATATGGCCAAGCACCGGAAAGAGGGCGTCTGAGGAAGGCATTCACACGTTCGTCGATGTCCTTGCAGAGCTTCGATACGGATGACTTCGAGATGCCCGTCATACCCATGGCCTGCACCAGTTCATCGACCTTGCGGGTCGAGACGCCATTGATCCACGCCTCCTGGATGACGGCGACAAGGGCTTTCTCCACCGTCTTTCTCGGCTCAAGAAAGCCGGGAAAATAGCTGCCCGAGCGCATCTTCGGGATCTTCAGGTTCAAGGTGCCGAGCCGCGTGTCGAGGGATCGGTCGCGATAGCCGTTGCGCCAGGTCTGGCGGCTTTCGCCACGCTCGTAGCGTCCGGCTCCAATCAGCCCATCAACATCGGCCTCCATGATCATTTGCAGGACGCTTTCGGCAATCGCACGAAGAAAATCTGGATCGCCGCTCTTCGCGGCAAGCTCGGCAAGAGGTAATCTGTCGTCGGTCATCGGGTTTTCCTTTCGGTCAGGTTGAAGTCTCGCAACTCCACCTTCTCCGACGGGCCCGGTGCCCACCTGACGTCTCGCGGAAAACGCAGCGCAATCTCCACCGCTTCCTCCACTCAAATCGCCTCCGAAATTACACCAGCTACGCGGACGCTATCGATCTAAGCCGGCCATATCTCACCCTCAGTCCCGAGGTATCTCGTTGAAATCGTTGCGTCGGTCCCACCATGGGCTGACCATCCGCGGGTACTCTCGGCCGATGGTGGAATTCGAGTAGCAGCGGAACAGAAAACCCACATAAGATCGCAACTCATACGCCGCCTCGCTGACCTCGACTCTTTGGCCTTCCCAAAGCGCGATGAATCTGAATCTCTCGTGCAAACCGGAGGTCTGCGATGCGATCAGGGATTTCATTACGTGACGATTTTGATGGAGAAGGTCTGCGGCGACTGGCGCGGCAGACGAAGGACGCAGCCCAGGCACGACGTCTGTTGGCACTCGCGTCGATCTACGATGGAGGCTCGCGTTCCGATGCCGCCCGCCTCGGCAACGTCACGCTCCAAATTGTTCGGGACTGGGTCATGCGGTTCAACGAACGTGGTCCCCAAGGCCTGATCAATGGCAAGGCTCCCGGCCCGCAGTC
>NZ_FMXF01000037.1:0-60293 GCF_900103435.1 Sinorhizobium sp. NFACC03 | reverse complement strand
CCGACGCCGCGGGCAAAGGCGAGGGCAAAGCCGGTCAGGCCGGCCGGCAGCAGTCCCGGCAACAGCACCCGGCTGATCGTCTGGAAGCGGCTGGCGCCAAGCGTGGCGGCGGCTTCTTCCACCTCCTTGTCGATCTCCTCCATGATCGGCTGCACGGTCCTGACGACAAACGGCAGGCCGACGAAGATCAGCGCGACGACGATGCCGGATGGCGTAAAGGCGATCTTGAGGCCGAGCGGCTCGATGAACTGGCCGATCCAGCCGTTGCCGGCATAAAGCGTCGTCAAGGCAATGCCGGCAACCGCGGTCGGCAGGGCGAACGGCAGGTCGACCATGGCGTCGATCACCCGTTTGCCGGGGAAACGATAGCGCACCAGCACCCAGGCGAGGATGACGCCGAAGACGAGGTTGATGACGGCGGCGAGAAACGCCGTGCCGAACGAGATCTTCAGCGCATTGAGCGTGCGCGGATCGAGCGCCAGCTCAAAGAACTTGGCCCAGCCGAGCCCGCTGGCCCGCCACACCAGCCCCGACAGCGGGATCAACACGATCAGCACCAGCCAACTCAGCGTGATCCCGAGCGACAGCCCAAAGCCAGGCAAAACACTCGGCTGGCGAAATCGCCAGCGGCTCCCATTGCGTCGGTCCGTCAAATTCCAGTCACCTTTTCAGCCCTGCAACCGCAAACGGTCGCGCCATCCCCTCATCCAAACCGAACATCAAGTCGCCGGTTGGCCGGCTTGTCAGAGCGCCGGTGTATTTCGGCGCCAAACTAACAATTTCACGGGCTCCAACAACGCAAATTTTTGACGCTGGGACGGGTCACAAGGAAACTGATTTCGCTTTTGAGCCGCGTCGATGGAAACACTCTACTGCGAATATTGTTCCATGCCGGATTGTCGATCACGCGGGTGTAACTTTCAGACAGGAAAATAAATACTATCGATTTTATAGATATTAGGCGTTCCTTGCTTCTCCGCCGTCCGTCGGTTGCGCATAGTCGGTTCAGAACCGGACCTGCCTGCAACGGGTCGTTGTAACTCCCGCATCGCCTTCGCAAGAGATTGATGTCATGGCAAAAACGCTCATCATTCCGGGATTGTTCGGGTCCGACGAGGGACACTGGCAACGCCATTGGTTGAGAGATCACCCGGATGCCGCTCTGGTCGAACAGGTCGATTGGAACCGGCCGAGGCTCGATGATTGGCGCGATGCTCTCGAACGCGAAATCCTCCGGCACGGAATCGTCGACCTGGTAGCCCACAGCCTCGGCTCGGTTCTTGTTGCCAACCTGGCGCGGCGTCCCCTGGCAAGACATGTGCGCAGCGCACTGCTTGTTGCGCCCTGCGACCTTGACCCCACCGACCGCCTGCATCCCGGCGCCATCGATTTCGGCGCGATGCCCGACCTGCCGCTCCCTTTTTCCAGCCTCGTCGTCGGCAGCCTCGACGATCCCTATATGGCTTTCGACCGCCTGCGGCACGCTTCGACAAGATGGGGTAGCCGTCTCGTCGACCTTGGCTATGCCGGCCATATCAATATCGCCAGTGGCTTCGGCCGCTGGTCGCATGGCTATGATCTGTTGCGTGTGCTGAACGGCATCGCGCGCCGGGAGCCGGCGCGCGCGCAACCGATCGAACTTGAGGTGATGGACCGCTCACCCGTGTCGAGCGGCCTGACCTGAAGCCTTGTGACGAGAGCCAGCCCGACGGGCTCTTCCACATGGCACTTGATGTTCAGATCGTTTCGCGCTCTAATAGCGCACTAACTTTATAGAGTATGCCGTCTAGGGATGACCATGCACCAAAGTGCCAGGCCAACCAGAACAACGGGTACGGGCTCGACCGCTGCCGCGGCGGGCGCTATGTTTTCCCGACCCCGCGACTATGTCGTATATCGAGACCTCGGTCGGCAATATTCACCATTCGGTCGGTGTCCGCGTTCCGAACCGAAACAGCCATGCATTTCAGACTTTGCCGGGGAGAACCGGCCATGGGAGAGTGCAGATGACTGTCCATGGATTGTTTGCGAAGGTCGCTCCCGAGGGGGCCGCTGCGAGAGCCAAACCGCACATCGCCATCATCGGCCGCGGCTTTTCCGGGGTGATGATGGCCATTGCGCTGATGAAGTCGGTGCGGACTGCGTTCCACGTCCACCTCTTCGATCCGCAGCCGACGATCAGCGGCGGGCAGGTGTTGGCCGCCGCCCAGAGTGGCGAGATCCTCAACAGCCGAGTGCGCGACCTTTCGGTCGCCGCCGGCCAGCCGGAGGATTTCAATGACTGGCTGTTGGCGAATGCCGAATTCCGCGCGGCCGTTTCCGCCGCCATTCCCGGCTTTCAGCAGATTTTCGTGCCGAAGAGCATCTTCAGCGACTACGTCTATCAGCGCTTTTCCGAAGCGCTGACCCGCCGGCCCGATATTTCAATGCAGCTTTCCTGTCAGGCGGTACTGGGGCTGCGCAAGCAAGCCAATGGCCGCTTCCTGGTGGTGCAGGAGGAAGCAACGGTGGAGTGCGATGCCGTCGTGTTGGCCACCGGCTTCGGCCTTCGCCAGGGCGAGATGGAGATCGCCGAGGAGGAGAAGCCGCTGGTGCGCGCCCGCCGCCTCGTCGTGCCGCGTCATGCCGTCCTGCTCGGCAGCGGCGTTCGCGTCGTCGACCGCCTGCTGCAATTGCGCGACAACGGCTTTGCCGGCGAGATCACCATTCTCTCCCGGCACGGCTTTCTGCCGCAGCCGCATACGCGTCTGGCGGCGGCGCCGACCTTTCCGGTCGAGCCGATGCCGACCCGGCTCGGCGATATCGTCCGCTTCGTCCGGCAGGCTTGCGCAGAGGCGGAAGCCGCCGGCCTTGGCTGGCAGGCGGCCATGAATGGCCTGCGCAGGCGCGCTCGCTCTCTCTGGCAATCTTTGCCTGAGGAGGAAAAGCACCGGTTCAACCGGCACCTTCGGTCGATTTATGACAGCCACCGCAACCGCCTGCCGGCGCCCCTGCACCTGCGGCTCCAGCAGGAGCTTGCCGGCGGGCAAACCACCATTCGGAAGGGATGGGCGGGCAAGCGCCGTCCTGATGGCTTGATGGTGCGCTGGGCGGGTGAAAACGGGGAGACGTTGCTTTCCGCCGATCAGGTAATCGACTGTCGCTGCTCGGCGCCGGACCTTCGGGCACCGCTGATGCAGAGCCTTTTTGCCGGTGGCCTGGCGGAGCCGGACGAGCTCAGTCTTGGGATTGCCGTCAGCCCGGCTGGCGAAGTTCTGGTCGGCGGGCAGTCGACGCGTAATCTCTATGCGATCGGACCGCTCGGCGTCGGCAGCCTGCCGGACATCGACCTTGTGCCCGAAATCGTGACGCAGACCTATGCGGCGGCGCGATTGATCGCCACCCGACATCGCGTGACGCTGAAGACCGGGTGACGACACCGGATCTCCCAAGGCGTCAGCGTCGTGTCGCCCACGGTACGAGCCATCGCTCGAGCAGGCGCGCCGTCATCTCGAAGACGAAAGCGACGGCCGCGATAACGACGATGCCGGCGATCACCACATCGGTCACCAGAAACTGGGCAGCAGACTGGATCATGAAGCCGAGGCCGCGTGTTGCCGCGACCAGTTCGGCCGCCACCAGTGTCGACCAGCCTGCGCCGAGCGCAATCCGTGTCCCGGTCAGGACCGAAGGCAGGGCGCTTGGCAGGACGACGTGGCGTAGCACCTGCAGACGCGACGCGCCAAAGGCGCGGGCCGCGTTGATGTGATCGCTCGAGGTGGATTTGACGCCGGTCGCCGTGGACAGAATGATCGGTGGCAACATTGCGAGCGCAATGACCGCGATCTTGGAGGCCTCGCCGATCCCTAGCCAGATGATCACCAGCGGCAAATAGGCAAGCGGCGGCAAGGGGCGCAGGAATTCCACGATCGGATCGAGGATGCCTTTCCCGAGCCGGCTTGTGCCGATGGCGATACCGGCCGGCACGCCGAGGAGGACTGCGACTGCAAGAGCCCCGAAAATCCGCAGAAGGCTGGCGCCCACATGCTGGGCGAGGGTCGCGTCGACGAAGCCTGTGACGGCAAGGCTTTGCAGAGCTTTGTAGACGGCGAGCGGCGAGGGCAGGAAGAGCGCCGAGACGAGGCCATGGCTGGAGGCAAGGCTCCAAAGGGCGAGCAACGCGACGATCGTTGCCAGGGATATCCAGGCGAGTGGTAGCGGCGATCTCGTCGTGCCCCGTTCCGGTTGCTCGACGATGTCGCGCGGTTGATGCGTCGTCGACGGCGCGCTTTCGATCGAGAGGCTCATGCGGCGATCCCTTCGTCTTCGGCATGGATGAGAGCGGTCAGTTCGTCATGCAAGTGCTGGAACGCCGGCGAACTGCGTATCTCGGCGAGCGGTGCACCGGCCAGAAGATCACGACCGAACGTGGTTGCGATCTCGCTGGCAATGCGCCCGGGATTGGGCGCGAGCACAATGATCCGGGTCGCGAGCAGAAGCGCTTCCTCGATACTATGTGTGATCAGGAGCGCGCCGACGCCGCTCTTCTGCCAGACATCGAGAAGAAACCCCTGCATCCGGCTGCGCGTGAGTGCGTCGAGTGCGCCGAGCGGTTCATCCATCAGCAGGAACTTCGGGTCTGACGCGAGCGCCCTGGCGATACCGACCCGCTGGCGCATGCCGCCGGAGAGCTCCCAGACGTGTCGGTCCGCCGCATCGGGCAAACCGACCCGGTTGAGGAGGCTCCGCGCTCTCTCCAGCCGCTCCGGCCTCGCAATACCGCGCAGATGAAGCGGAAAGGCGACATTGTCGAGAGCGGTCAGCCACGGATAGAGCGCATCGTCCTGGAAAACCACGGCCCGATCTGCACCCGGACCCGCAACTGGTCGGCCATCGACGCAGACCTGACCGCTGCTTGCCGCCACGAAGCCAGCCGCCAGATTGAGAAGACTGGTCTTACCCGAGCCGGAGCGACCGATGACGACGATGAATTCGTCACGGGCGATCTTTAGATTGATAGAGGCGAGAACCGGTGTGGTCCTGTTGTTGGAAGCTGCGTAGCGCAGCGTGATATTTTCGAGCGAAAGAACGGACATCCTGCTGTTCCAGGCTGGGTGGCGCCTCAACATGCTCGCCCAGCCATCTGGAAGGGCGAGCTACCGAACGGGCGGTCTCAGAACGAGAGCTTCGCTGCCTCCTGCGCCCATCGAGCGGAGACGTAGGACGTGTAATCCGGAAGCACCGCGGGAATCTTGCCCTGCTCAAGCAGGAAGGCCGAGGTCTCGGCGATGGCCTTGGCGGTCGCTCCGCCCAAGAGATCGGCACCTGCCTGCTCTTCAAGCGAAGGGAAATAGTAGCCCCTGAGCAGGTTCGGCACCTCCTCAGGCTTTGCACCGGTGAGGCGGGCGATCTTTTCCACCTGCGGCGAACCGGCGTTCCAGCTTTCCGGCTTTGCGCGGTAATCCGCATAGGCGTCGCCGGTCACCTTGACGAAGCCGGTCACGACATCCGGATGCTCCTCGGCAAACTTCTTGCTGACGATCCAGGCATCAAAGGTAGGACCTCCCCATTTCGCCACATCGCTCGAGGTCGCAAGCACGGTTGCGGTCTTCTTTATCTCGGAAAGCACCGGATCCCAGACATAGGCCCCGTCGATATCGCCGCGCTGCCAGGCAGCCGCGATTTCCGGGGGGCGAAGGTTGAGGATTTCGACCGATTTCGGATCGATGTTCCAGTGTTTCAGGGCCGTGAGCAGGCTGTAATGCGCCGTCGAAACGAAGGGGGTCGCGATCTTCTTGCCGGCAAGCTGCTCCGGCTTGTCGATGCCCTTGACGGCGAGGGCCTCGGCTTCGCTGATCAGTCCGACGACGAAGATGGTTTCGAGGGGGAGCTGCCGGCTGGCGGCCGCGGCGAGCGGCGACGAGCCGACATAGCCGATGTCGATCGACCCGGAGGCGAGCGCGGCGATCACGTCGGCGCCGCCATCAAACTTTTGCCAGGTGATCTTGGCTCCGGTGACGTTTTCGTAGGTGCCATCCGCTTGCGGCACCCGAGACGGCTCGACGATCGGTTGGTAACCGATCGTCAGCGTCGTTTCATCGGCGAGAGCGGGGAAGGTGGCCTGGCTGGCCAGAAGCAGGGCCGCGCTTGCGGCAAGAAGGGTGCGTCTGCGGATCGTCATTGTGTGTTCCTCAACGGTTGGGTCCTGGCCCCGCTCCGGAGCCTCATCACAATGCTGATTAAAAAGGTGGATTTTATATAGATAATTCTTTCCGTATTTCTCTGAACCGCACTGCTCCCATTCCAAAATTGAGCGTTTCGGCGCAGCTTCGTGCGCCTGCCGGGGTCCCGCGGCGAAGCTAGAGATCAAGGCCGCCGTAGCGGCCGTTGTGGTAGACGATCGGCTCGCCGGAGCCCGCGCTGATCGCCACGACCCGGCCGAGGATGATGGCGTGGCTGTGGCGCTCGATGATTTCCTCGACCTCGCAGTCGATCGCGGCCAACGCGCCGCTCAATGCCGACGCGCCGCTTGCCAGCCGAACCCAGTCGGCTCCCTCATAGCGGGCAGGGCCCTTGGCTCCGTCAAGGCCGGAGAAGCGCTCCGCCACCCTCTGGTGCTCTCGCGAGAGGACGTTGACGCAGAAATGCCGGTAGCGCTGGATGATCGGCCAGGTCGAAGACATCCGGTTGATATTGACGATCATGGTCGGCGGGTCCACCGACAGCGCCGTCGCCGAGGTGACGGTGGCACCCGTCCGGTCGTCCCCGATGCCGGCAGTGATCACGGAGACGCCCCCTGAGAAATTGCGCATCGCCGCCTTGAGGGCGGGCGCCGTGATCGGTTCGTAGCCGTTGCTGGTTGGAATACTTGCGTCGAATGCTGGAGATGCGGCGAGCGCGATCGTCATGGCCAGTCCCTCGAAAATTTCGCCTAATTCCCGATCGCAAACCGGCGATACGAGAAAAATTTTTCCTCGCGACAAAAATGATAGCCTGATTTTTGATTGTCAATAAATTTTATAGAGTTTATGTTTTTTATAATCGGCAAGGCGATCATGGCTGCCGAAAACGAGCTTGCGAGGAGGCATTTGCCGATGAACACTGCGCCCGTAAAAATCCCCGAAAAGATCAATGTTCTCTGGTTTCTGCCGACCCACGGCGACAGCCGCTATCTCGGCACCACACGTGGCGGCCGCAATATCGATATCAACTATCTGAAGCAGGTGGCACAGGCGGCCGACTCGCTCGGCTATTACGGCGTTCTCATTCCGACGGGCCGCAGCTGCGAAGACAGCTGGGTCGTTGCCTCGGCGCTGGCGCCGCTCACGGAAAAACTGCGGTTTCTGATTGCGGTGCGGCCAGGGCTTCTATCACCGACGCTGGCGGCGCGCATGACGGCGACGCTCGACCGGCTCTCGAATGGGCGGCTTCTGATCAACGTAGTCACCGGCGGCGACCCGATCGAAAACAAGGGCGACGGTATCCACCTCTCGCACACGGAGCGCTACGAGGTGACTGAGGAATTCCTCAACATTTACAAAGCCGTGCTTTGCGGCGAAGAAGTCGATTTCAAGGGAAACCACTTCGATATCGAGGGCGGGAAGCTCCTGTTCCAGCCGGTGCAGAAGCCGCATCCGCCGCTCTATTTCGGCGGCTCCTCAGGCAAGGGCCAGGAAGTGGCGGCGCGCACGATCGACAAGTACCTGACCTGGGGAGAGCCTGTCGAAGACGTTGCCAGGAAGATTGCCGAAGTTCGTGCGCTCGCCGACGCCGAGGGCAGGGACGTGACCTTCGGCATCCGCCTTCATGTGATCGTGCGCGAAACCGCCAAGGAGGCATGGCAGGCGGCCGACGAACTGATACAATATGTCGATGACGACACGATCGCCGCCGCACAGAAGGTGTTCGAGCGTATGGATTCGGTTGGTCAGAGCCGCATGAGCCGCCTGCATGGCGGCCGACGGGACAAACTTGAAGTCGCTCCGAACCTCTGGGCCGGGGTCGGATTGGTGCGCGGCGGCGCGGGCACGGCCCTTGTCGGCGACCCCGACCAGGTGAAGGCTCGCATGGAGGAATACCGCCAGGCGGGTATCGATAGTTTCATCCTGTCCGGCTATCCGCATCTGGAGGAGGCCTATCGTTTCGGTGAACTGGTGCTGCCGAACCTGCCGCTTGCCCATGCGGTTCCGGCCCGCGAAGCGTCGATCAACACCGGGCCGTTTGGCGAGACGATTGCCGGCGATCATCGTCCGAAACTGAAGGTTTCCCAATCGTGACAGGACCGGCGCGCCGAACCGTGATCGCAATCGTCGGCGGCGGCTTCACCGGGGCGGCGGTTGCTGCAAATCTCGCGCGGAACGTAGCAAGCGACGGCGCGACCATCATCGTCTTCGAGCCGCGGGCGCGCCTCGGCGCGGGCCTCGCCTATGACACGGACAATCCTGCGCACCGTATCAATGTGCCGGCCGCGCGCATGAGTCTGATCCCCGATGATCCCGACGATTTCCTCAACTGGATGGCGGCAAAAGGTGAACCGCGCGGCGATCCCGAGGCTCTGGCGGTCGATGGCAATCTCTATCCGCGCCGAGCGGTCTTTGGTCGCTACGTCTGCGAGTTCGTCGCGCCGTTCCTGAAAAGTGGAAAGGTCGAGCATCGGCGCGAACGTGTCGCGCATATCGATCGTCACGGGGATCGTTGGCGGCTGAGCAGTTCAGCCGGCACCGAACTGCTGGCCGATATCGTCGTTATCGCCACCACCCATCCGGCGCCCTGTGCCCCGCGGCGCCTGGATCAGGCGCTTGACGGCCACCCGCGCTATGTGGCGGATTCCACGGTCGCAGGTGCCCTGGCCTGCATCCGCGCCGATGATCACGTCCTTGTCGTCGGAAACGGGCTGACGGCAGCCGACGTGATTGCCTCGCTGGGGCTCGCAGATCATCGCGGGCCGGTCGTCGCCCTTTCACGCCGGGGCTTGCGGTCACGCGGCCATGCCGGAGTGCCCCAAGAGCCGTTCGGCGATTTCACCAGCGACCCGGTGCGAACCGCGCTCGAATTACTGAAGCGCGTCCGACGTGCCGTGCAGGACGCGGCCGATATCGGCACGAGCTGGCATGGGGTTTTCGACGCGCTTCGCAGCCAGGGTGGCCAGATCTGGCGGGCGCTGCCGGTGGCGGAGCGCCGCCGCCTCGTGCGCCATCTGCGTCCCTTCTGGGACGTTCACCGTTTTCGCGTGGCGCCGCAGATCGATGGAACGATCCTGCATGGGCTGGAGCAAGGGCGGCTCCGAATCCTCGGCGCTTCGATCGAGGAGGTGGAGAGACGCGGTCATGTCATCGCCGTCGATATCCGTCACCGACACACCGGTCACCGGGAGCGCCTGCTGTTCGATGCCTGTGTGGTGACGACCGGCCCGGCTCATACCGGCATTCTCTCGAGTCAGGCCTGGCTTGCAGACCTTGCTTCACAGGGATGGCTACGTCTGGATGACGTGGGCTTGGGGCTCGCCTGCGACGAGGCAAGCCGCGCGATCGGGGTGAACGGCACGGCTGAGCCATCGCTCATCGTTGCCGGACCGCTGGCGCGCGGTACCTTCGGGGAGCTCATGGGCCTGCCACAGGTCAACGATCAAGCGATTTTCGTCGCCGAAGAGATTGCAGGCATGCTGCTGAAGCCTGAGCGAAGCGGCCGACGTGTCGCTTCCGTGGCAAAAATCCAGCGAAGGCCGGTAACGACCGTTCGCGGCGCCGCTAGCCGTTGACCGGCGTGGTTTCACCATCGAGGCGCAGCGACCAGTCCTCGACCGTGCGCGTCTGCAGGCGCTTGGTCGCATAGTCCCGCCAGCTGGATGGAAGAATGGCAAGATTGGCGATCTCTTCAAGCGCATGGCGATTGAGCGTATCGACGTAGAGAAAGTGCCAGAGCCGGGCGATCGTCCACTCGGGATGACGGCGCTCGACGAGGTGCATTCGGTCGCCGGCCGAAACCAGTCCGGCTTCGATGACGCGATAGTACCAGCCGGTGCGGCCGGATTGCTGAAGGCGCCGCGCCATGTCGGGCAAGTCGAAGCGGCTGTTCAATTTCCAGCAGGGCTGCCGGCCCTGGCTCACTTCCAGAAGGGCGCCGCCGAGGCGAAACCGATCTCCGACCGCGACATCGCCCTCCGTCAGCCCCAGGGTCGAGAGATTTTCGCCGAAGGCGCCCGGCTGTTTTAACAGCGGTATGGAGCCGATCTCGTCCGTCCAGGCCCGATAATGATCCCGCGGGTAGTGATGCACCGCCTTGTCGACACCGCCGTGCCTTTTGAGATCGCCCTGATGATCGCCGGAAAAGCCGGTGACACAGAGCTCAACGGCGCCGTCGAGCGGATGTTTGTCGATGCCGCTCAGCGTCCCCCGATCGTCGATCGGCGCGAGGCTGCCGACGAGCAAGGCGTCGAGGGAGATCGGCTGCCGATCAATCATCGATCTGCTCCAGCCAATCGCCAATCATCGCTGCGGCGGCGCGCTCCAGACTGGGGCCGAAGCGCTGGGCATCGGCACGAAGATCCGGCACGCTCAATCCTGCCGCCGCAAGTTCGCAGGCATGGCCGACCAGCCAGCGTTCGAAGGCAGCCCCCGTCTCAGCCTCAGGATGAAACTGCAGGCCGAGGATCTTGCGCCCGCGCATGAAGGCCTGCTGTGCGATCTGCGGCGTCGACGCCAGCAAGTCAGCGCCGGGCGGCAGGTCATAGGTATCGCCATGCCAGTGCAACACGGAAACGTCGGCGAGATGACGGAGAGGTGAGGCGAGGCCTGAAGCAGAGAGGCTCAGCGGTGAGAAACCGATCTCCTTGATACCGGACGAATAGACGCTAGCGCCGAGCGCCCGAGCGATCAGTTGCGCACCCAGGCAAATGCCAAGCGTTGGCCGATCTGCGGAAAGACGCGCTTGCAGCATCGCGATCTCTTTTGCGACGAAGGGGTAGGCCGCCTCCTCATAGACGCCGATCGGGCCGCCGAGCACGACGAGAAGATCCGGCTCGATCGGATCGAACGAAAGATAGTCTGCATCGCCGACATCTCGATACTCGATGGCAAACCCCGCCGCATGCAGCGGATCCGCAAAGGTGCCAAGGTCTTCGAAATGCACATGCCGCACGGCGACGGCCTTCCTTGCAGTCATCATCCGTCTCCTCTAGCGGCGTCCATCATGCGTGTTGGGGACCGTGCAGCCGTCGCTCGTGCACCCGAGCGCTTCCGGACCAGCGGCAGAGAAGTCCGGGATCGGGGTAGCGAGCAGCGTGGCGAGGCGCGCGCCGATGACCATGTCGTCTTCGATCCCGAAGTGATGGTGTTCAACGTGACCGTCACGGCCGATGATGATCGCAGTTGGCGTGCCGCGCATACCGTAGCGCTCCATCGTCTTCGGGATCGGCCCGTCATCCGATGGCTGATCGACGGCGATCGGGAAGGTCAGCCGGTATTCGTGAATGAAGGCCTTGAGCGCGTCCGGCGTCATGACCGCGTGATGCTCGAATACCGAATGCAGGCCGATGACCTGCAGGTCGGTCTCGCGAAAGATGGTCTGGACCCGCTGCGTCTGCGGCAGCCCGTGCGAAACACAGGCGGGGCAGAGCATCTGAAAGGCATGGAGGAAAACGACCCGTCCGCGCAGCCCTTCGAGGCTGAAAGGCGCAGGCGTATTGAACCAGGTCGAAACGGCGAGTTCCGGGGCGGCGATCCGATAGTTGCTGTTCATTGTCATCTCCGGAGATGGCCGGACGGGCGCTGCCGTCCGGCCGCCTTGTCAGGCCGCTTCGCGAACGAGCTTCACACCGGGGAAATCGACCGGTACGGCAAGCGCGACGTTGATGTAGTTCGTGAAGAGATTGAGCGCGACATGGGCGATGATCTCGACGACATCCTGATCGTCGTAACCGGCATCACGCATCGCCCGCACGTCGGCATCAGTGATCTGGCCGCGTGCTTCGACGAGTTTTTGGGCGAAGGTCAACGCCGCCGCCGTCTTCGGGTCGGACGACTTGCCCCGTTGCGCACTCGCCATTTCTTCCGCGGTCGCCCCGGCCTTTCGGCCAAGCGTGGTATGGGCGGCCAGGCAATAGTGGCAATCGTTGCGATCGGCGACGGCAACGGCGATCTGCTCGCCGAGCTTGGCGCCGAGACGGCCGTTTCCGAGCGCGCCGAAAGAACCCCACATGCTGGCAAGGGCAGGCGGCGAGTTGGCGACCGCCCGGAACATGTTGGGGGCGATGCCGAAGGCGGAGCGGATCTCGCCAAGCAACTCGCCACTGGCGCCGGTTGCCGAATTGGGGTCAACTAGATTAATTCTGCTCATGGTTTTCTCTTTCTATTTGCGTGGAGGGAGAAAATTGCCGGTCCGCCGATGGCAGTCGTCGGACCGGCGCCGACATCATCGGCACCCGCTCGCGGTACTGAGAACGGTGCTCGCGGGCTCCGATGTTGAAGCTGGTGGCGAGAGCATGGCCGCTCGCTCGGTCTTGCGCCGGGCTCGGCTGCCGGCGCGTGTGTTTCCTTTCATTCTCATTTCAGGCCGCGCCGCGGTTGAAAACCCGCCAGGCAGCGTCCCGGTCCGCATCGTCGGCGCTTTCAAATTCACCGCAGTCAACGCGTAACTCCGCCGGCCCGAATGCGGCATCGACGAAGGCGCAATGGTGCGGTGCCTTCGGATCGTCGTAGACATGGGGGCGGAAGTAGCGGCAGTTGACGCACATGCGCTGTTCCGGAATGGCGCCAGCCGACTGCAGGCGGCGGATGATCCTGACGAGGTGCATCAGCAGGTCCTGCTGCTCAAGCTTGGAGAGGCTCGCGATGGCGTCTTCCGTGGCCGATGCCAGTTGACCGGCCTGGCGAACCGCGGCCTCGCCCTGCAGCGTCGCCGCGACTGAAAGGGCCCGCGCGTCGTTGGGGTCGGCCCGTTTCTCGACGAGCCCCTTGCGCAGGAGCGCGTTGACCGAATCCGTCGTGGTCGGCTGGCTGACGCCGAGATAGGCGGCGATCTGCTTGACGCGCATACCGCTTCGGTCGCGGGCGACGAGAAAGGTGAGTATTTGCAATTGCGTCGGATTGAGGCCGATCGCCTCGGCGGTCGTCCAAGCCTCGCTGCGCATGGCCGTTGCCACGCGCGATAGCCCGTCACCAATCCGGTCGACCAAGGTGGGTGTATTACCAGGTTCGTTGCTCATGCCGTCATTTGTATAGGAATCCTATTTATTGTCAATGAGCGCTGGAAAAGCGCCGCGAATTTGACGCGCATCAAAGTAGAGGGGGGATCGCGGGCCTATTTCTCTGTTCGAACAACCCGAGCACGGGCTGGTCGCTCAAATGGAGAAGACGATGTTGAATGCAATCAAGAGCGGATTGGGTATCGCCATCGCGGCAATGCTTGTCGCAGCACCTGCAGCCGCTGCAGACTTCGAAGTGCACATGCTGAACAAGGGCAAGGACGGTGCGATGGTGTTCGAGCCGGCATCGCTGAAAGTTGCGCCCGGTGACACGGTCACCTTCATCCCGACCGACAAGGGGCACAATGTCGAATCCATCAAGGGCATGATCCCGGATGGCGCCGAGGTTTTCAAAAGCAAGATCAATGAAAACTACAAGGTGACTTTCACCGCTCCCGGGGTCTACGCCGTCAAATGCACCCCGCACTACGGCATGGGCATGGTCGGCGTTGTCCAGGTCGGCGACGCTCCTGCCAACCTTGACGCCGTGAAGGCTGCCAAGAACCCGAAGAAGGCGCAGGAGCGCCTGGATGCCGCCCTGGCGGCGCTCGGAAACTAAAATCCGGCTACGCTTCGGAGCGGGGTGGGGACAGGCCGCTCCTGGCGACCGCGCACTGGGTGAGGCGCGACGCCATCATGCGGAACCAATGCGAAGGCTTCGCGTTGGTTCCGCATGGATCAGATCACCGCCGAATTGTTCCCGCCTTCACAGATTCCCTATCCCGTCATATTTGCGCGCATCCTCGGTGCGCTGTTTTTAGGTGCCGTCATCGGCTTCGAGCGCGAGGCAAAGGCGCGGCCGGCGGGGCTCAAGACCCATATGCTCGTCTGCCTTGCCGCCTGCACCTTCGGCATCATCTCGCTCGAAAGCGTCCGTCTCGGAGGTTTCTTCGACGATCGCGTCCGCCTCGATCCGTTGCGGGTTGTGGAAGCGGTGACGGCGGGCGTCGCCTTTCTCGCCGCCGGCACCATCGTGCTTTCCAGGGGTGAAGTTCAGGGGATAACGACCGGCGCCAGCCTCTGGCTCGCGGGGGCCATCGGTCTTGCGGTGGGCTTCGGTCAATGGGTCGTCGGTGGCCTTGCGGTTGCCTCCGCTTTCTCTGTCCTCTTCGTCATCGGCTCCATCGAGGCGCGGGCCATGCCCCACCAAAAGCCGGACGTCGAACCACAGGACGAGGCAAGCAATACCCACGCCAGGCGTTAGGGTTGACCCTCACGTGATATGATCGAGCGCCCGGCCATCTAAAAAGTTATCAATTTGCATGAGTTAACGACGCTACTATTTTGATTTTTATATTTATTATTGCTTGCTATACGGGATCTCTTTCCCAGCTCAATCTCGTGAAATCTCAGACCGGCAGAGCGTTGTGCAGGGAAAGATTCTGGCGGGCTGGAAGCGTACTGCTTCTCGTCCGCATGGCAGCGATCGGTCTCTCCGCTAAATAGAATATACCTATGAAAACAAGATATTGCGCGATTTATCTCATCTAATTGGTGGGACGATAGCCGAACAAACAGCGCCGCTCGTCGACGGTTTGAGCACACCGCGCTCCTGGTCGATGGCGGATCGCACCAAATCTGTTCGGCAATTCCTGTCGGAACCGCTAAAGTCGACAGACGCTGCAACTAGGAAGGTTCGATGGACTCTACCGGTTCCTTTGCTGCTAAATTGCTATCGGCGACGCTGTTGTTCGACCAGACGTCTTTGTCCGCTTTGGAGGCTCTGGCCGCCAACTCCGATCGCAGAATCTTGCGCCGCGGCGAAGTTCTCGTTCGTGAGGGAGACCGCTCGGACCGCTTCTTCGTCGTTCTGTCGGGCCGCTTCACGGTGCACCGCGAGGGAGCTGCCCAGCCCGTCGCCGAGATCGGCCAGGGCGAGCTTGTCGGTGAGGTCGGCTTCTTTGCCGCGCTGCCCCGCATTGCCACCGTGATTGCAGCGCGTGATTCCATAGTACTCGAGATTCGCGACGACCAGTTCGAGAGGGCTGCCAAGACGTTGCCCAGCCTGCGCCAGTCGGTGACGACGTTTCTCGCGCGCCGGTTCGCCATGCAGTCTCCAGCGGCGGCGCAGACCAAGCAGCCCTGCAGGCTCCGGACGCTGGCGATCGTTCCTGCGGGCCGCAGTCGTATTTCCCCTGATTTCATCGCACAGCTCCGCACCGCATTTGCTGCGGACAAGCGGGCCGTGTTCCTGACCCGAAGAGTTCTCGAAGACCGCTTCGCCAAGCTTCCGATCGACGATCAGCCGGTGCTCGACTGGCTGAACCATCTCGAGATCAAGGCGGATATCATCGTTTATGTCGCCGATGACGAGCCAAGCGAGTGGACGCGTGTGTGCATCCGCCAGGCCGACAACGTCCTGCTGTTTGCCGATGCATCAGACCCGCCGGGCCTCAGCCCCTGCGAGGCGTTGGCGCTCTCGGTCCATACGCCGTCCAACCTTCGGCTCGTGCTCGTTCACCGGACGCGCGCGGCAACGGTTTCCGGAACCGCCGCCTGGCTCGACGCACGGCCCGGCGTTCGCCAGCATCACCACGTTTCGCTGGAAGATCGGTTGGATGTCGAACGTCTGGCCCGTTTCCTCTCAGGTGAGGCCAGGGGCTTTGTCGCCGCCGGCGGGGGCTCGCTTGGCTGCGCGCATATCGGTGTCTACAAGGCATTCGTCGAGGCGGGTGCGTCCTTCGACTATCTTGGCGGCACCAGTTCCGGAGCCGCTATCATGGCTGGCTTCGCCAGTGGATTGCACGCCGACGCCATCGATCGGGGAACACACCTCATCTTCGTCAAGAGCCGCGCGTTTCGTCGCCTCACCTTGCCGCAATATGCGCTGCTCGATCATAAGGTGCTCGACCGCACGCTGCACGCGGAATATGGCGACGTTCTGATCGAGGACCTCTGGCTTCCGTTCTTCGCTCTATCGACCAATCTCAGCAGCCGGCAGGCGCATGTCCATCGCCGGGGAAAACTTTGGCAGGCTGTCAGGGCGTCAGGCTCGATCCCCGGCGTCCTGCCGCCGTTCTTTACGGCCGAAGGCGATATGCTTGTCGATGGCGCCATCATGAACAATCTGCCGCTGGAGCAGATGAAAGAACTCAAAACCGGCCCCAATGTGGTCGCGAGCCTGGGGTCCGACGGACCACGGAAACATCATATCGACTATGACAGCATCCCGGGAGCGTCCGAACTGGCGGTGCGGATGCTCACACCCTTCGGTCGTGCCAATCTGCCGAAGGTCCCGAGCGTGATTCAGGTGATTACGGCGAGCGTGCTGGCACACAGGCCGGAAGAAGTCATGCTCGGTGAACGCGACCTGCTCGTCTCCCCGCCAATTTCGAGCGCAATCGGGTTCATGGACTGGAGCCGGCATTCCGAGCTCTACGTCGAAGCTTACGACTGGACGAAACGATGGATCGAGGACCGCCTCAGCGAGAGCGACCCGAAGCTCCTACAGATACTTGGCATTCCGTCTGGGCACGAGCTGTCGCAGACAATTGGTAGCAGGGGCGTATTTGGTGGTTGAAAATGCGGCGGTGAAACGTGATTGTCCCCGGAGTTCCGGGTGAATATCATCGCTCATTCCGAATTGTCACCGTCCTCTTGCGGTTGTAGTATTTTAGGATAGCCTTGTGGGGGATTAGCCCGCATCTGCTATTCCGTTTGGTGGTGAGAAAGATCAATAAATAGAGAGCCCTCGTACAGGCAGCGGCTCGAATTCGAAAATGCTTCGTCCCCGGATTGGTATGCCGATCGGGTTCCCTTGGATGTACCTGCGGGACGTCTTTGGCATACGGCGCACGGCAAGCGTGTGCCCCGCCACAGTGTTCCCATTTGCTTGAAGTGGATCGACACGATGCCTGAGAAAAAAGATCTAGACCCGACCGCAAAACCCTTAAGCGCCCAGGATCTGAGAAAGCAGATGCTCCAGCGCGAAATGGAGGAGATGGACAAGGAGCGGCGGCTGAAAGCCCTCGAAGAACAGAAGCATGCCGACTTTGCCGCTGATTTTCTCAAAGAACATGTGACGGAAGAGGAAATTGGTATAGTCCGCCGCCTTGTCACAAACGCCGTCAAGGCCGGTAAATTCGAGGCGTTGGTCTATAGCTTCCCCTCCGAGCTTTGCACGGATAGCGGACGCGCCATCAACAGCGCTGACCGTGACTGGCCGCAGACCCTGCAGGGCAAGGCGAAGGAATTTTTCGATCGCTATCAGACATACGGCAAGCCGCAGGGCTATAAGCTGAAGGCGATGATCATCAACTTTCCGGGCGGTGTGCCCGGCGATGTCGGGTTCTTCCTGAACTGGGCTCCGGACAAGGCCTAGGCGCGACCTTACCCGGTGTCGAATGACGCGCCGGCATCGGTGGTTCCGCATTCCTACTATCAGGGAACGCTCAACCGTTTCTGTAAGCCCGCGCCAGAAGGCGCGGGCTTATCAGCCTTAGAGGACGTCAGGTACGGTTCTGCGAACGTGATCGTCGTCTGCGAAGCCGGCCGGTCGCTTCTGGCGCTTGCCGAGGTCCGGTTCGGAAAACTTCACGCGCTCATAGGGGATCGAGGCGAGAATATGCGAGATGCAATTGATCCGCGCCCGCTTCTTGTCGTCTGACGGTACGATCCACCAAGGCGCATACTCCGTGTCCGTCATGCGGATCATCTCGTTATAGGCCCGGGTGTAGTCCCACCAGCGCTGATAGGATTCGACATCCATGGGGCTGAGCTTCCACTGGCGCAGCGGGTCGGCGATGCGCTGGCGGAACCGGCGCTCCTGTTCCTTTTCGCTGACATCGAGGAAGTATTTCAGCAGGACGATGCCGCTTTCGACCATTGCCGCTTCGAAGCGCGGTGCGAGTTCGAGGAAACGCCGCGCGCTGTCATCCGAGCAGAAGCCCATGACGCGTTCCACGCCCGGGCGGTTGTACCAGGACCGGTCGAAAATCACGACTTCGCCGGCCGCCGGCAGGTGTTGAATGTAGCGTTGCATGTAGATCTGGGATTTTTCCCGCTCCGTGGGGGCGGGCAGGGCCGTGACCCGGAAGACACGGGGGCTGACGCGCTCGGTAAGCCGCTTGATCACGCCGCCCTTGCCAGCGGCATCGCGTCCTTCGAAGACGATGACGATCCGGGCGCCGGTCTTTTTCACCCAGGCCTGCAGGTGTGCGATCTCCTCCTGCAGTCGGGCGATCTCCTTGGCGTAGCCGCCGGATGGTCGCTCCTCTGATACCGCAGCTACGGCAGCCTTGTCAGGGCCGTTCTTGTCCTTATTCTTTTTCTTGCCTTCGTGCTTTCCCATCGTTCCCTCCCGTTTCGATACTGTGCGCTGGTTTCACGGCGTTGGGGTTCACAGCGATTTCTCCGTCCGCGGCCGCGCCTTCTCCGTACCGCGCCCCGTAAGCGTCGAGCGCGTCCTCCATGCCCTCGAAGATCATGCTCGGCCCAATTCTTTCGATGATGCCGGCCCGGTCGAGGAGGGCGCGGGCATCCGTGTGCAATTCCGCCAGGCCGAGCCCAATGTCGCGCGCCTTCAGTTCGTCGGCCAGTTCTCCAAGCATCTCGGCGGCGGTGCTGTCGATCTGGGGAATCGCACTGGCATCGATGACCAGCCAATGGGCCGGCGGCGGCAATTCGTCGGCAATGGCCGTCAGGCGCTCCCGCACATAGTCCGCATTGTAGAAAAGCAGGCTGTCCTGGATCATGCAGGCGCCGAAGCCCGGCACAGGACGTGCGTCCGGTGCGCGATGCAGCTTATAGAAGCCGTCCCGACCAGGAATCCTGCCGAGCAGGGCGTCGTGCGGATACATGGCCTGCAGCAGCAGATAGATCAGCGTTGCGGCAATGGCGATGACCACGCCGTTCAAGACGCCGAGGCCGATCGGTCCCCACAAGGCGATCAGGGCGAAAACGAACTCGATCCGGTTGACGCGCCATATGCGCCTGAGGCCTTCGAGGTCGATCAAACTGAGTGCGGTTGCCGCGAGAATCGCACCCAACGCCGCGATCGGCAGGATGCGCAGAACGCTGCCCAGAAACACGAGCACCGCCATGAGGGTCGCGGCCGCGACCAGGCTTGCGATTTGTGAACGACCGCCGACGGCAAAGTTGACGGCGGTGCGGGAATCCGAAGCCGTGACCGGAAACGTGCCGAACAGCCCGGCGGCGAAGTTTGCCGCACCGAAGCCCGTAAGTTCACGGTTCGGATCGACGCGGTAGCCGCCGAGCGTTGCGAAACTACGCGCGGCAATGACACCGGAGCCGAAGCTGACGAGGAAGATGGCGGCTCCGCCGGTCAGCAAAGCATCAATCGGCAGGTTCCCGATGCGCGGCAGGATGAGCGACGGCAGCCCTTGCGGTATGTCGCCGACGACCGCCATTCCGCGTCCCTCGAAGTCAAAGAGAAAGGAAAGCAGCACAGCCAAAAAAACGACTATTACCGGTCCAGGTATGGGCGAGCGATAGATGCGGGCCACTTGCAAGAGTGCAAAACAGGCCAAGGCGAACGCCAGCGTGGGCAAATGGATTGAACCGGCTTGCCGCAGGAGTTCGAGCACAGGTGATACCAAGCCATCGGACTCGATGTTGACGCCGGTAAAGCGCTTGATCTGCCCAACCAGGATCGACAGCGAGATGCCGGCGAAGAAGCCGGTCAGGATCGGGCGTGACAGAAAGGTCGCCAGCACCCCGAGCCGTACAAGGCGCGCAATCAGGCATAGGATGCCGACGATCAGCGCCAGCAGCGCGGCTGCTGTCACGCGGTCGACCGTCGCGCCGGATGTAGCGAATACCGTTGTCAGAACCGCTGCCAACACGGTCATCGTGGCAGCGTCCGGACCAACGATGAGTTGGCGCGACGGGCCGAAGAGCGCATAGGCGATGAGCGGCGTGATGCTGGCATAGAGGCCGGTTTCGGCGGGCAGTCCGGCTATGGCCGGGTAGGCGATGGCGCTGGGAAGGCCAACGGCGGCAATTGCAAGTCCGGCGGAGATGTCATTGCGTAGCCATCCGACGCGGTAACCTTCCAGGTTCGCGAGCAAAGGCAGGCGAGGCAGAGTAAATGCCATGCTCGGGCCCCCGGACTATGCCTCCTCCAGCCGGCAACGGTTCCGCGCCGAACAAGAGGGCCAAACGAATGGACCATAGCATTGCGAATATTAGAGATGCAAAACTTTTCGTTTTGCCTGGCCACGCACGATGCGCAAAAGTTGCAGCGTCCGCTCAGTGAAAGCCTCCACAACGTGTGCCTGATCCTGATCTCACCGCGGAGCGGCTTGAGACCGCACGTCCGCAGATGCGCCTACGCCGGACACCCGAAGCCCAGGTCGCCTTAATTGGACGCGCGCGCCCGCGCCGCAGGACTCCTGAAGGGCGGTGAGGGCGGGCTCTATCCCTTCACGTATCCCGTCCTTCCATCCCGAATGCTCATGTTAACTCCGCGAACCCGGTCCGTCTCGTTTTCGCTTCAACGCAGCTGCCGACGGATGATCCCGCGGTCGTTGCAGGCCTGCTCGAAGTCGCATATCTGGACGATCCGACGCGAATTCCTGCCTTGGTCGAAGCGCTGGAAAGGCTGCTCGTCCGGCGCAAAACTCAACATAGCGCTTGAGCGTGCCGGCGAGATTTCCTGCCAGCGAAGGGCGTTCCGCAACGCGGGTGTCGCCGGATTGCAAGGCTTCCGTGACAGAGCGCTGCGCGCAACTGAGGCGCAAGATGGCGCACCGCACCGAACGGCGCAGTCCATGGAAATGCCGTCCGGGCGTCGCTGTTAAACCTTGGGCATGACGCCTTTGTTGACCAGCCATGTCTCGAAGGTGCCCGGGCATCCTTCGTTGAGCCATCTTCCCCGGTAGGAGAAACCGGGGGTGGCGCGTCCGCCGCTGACGAAGCCTTCGTCGTAACGACCGATCGCACCAACTGTTTTGTGCATCTTTCCGGGATGTTTCTTCTTGGCCTTTGAGAATTTCACTGGATACCCCCTACGCATTACAACCGTGAAGTCATAGCGTCTCACAGTGCACGCAGCCGTCAAGGATTAGACAAATGCGTAAATGGGGTTAGGGAACTGGCCAAGTTACGCTCCGCGGATAGCCACATGTGGAAGTCTGCCACGCCGACAGCATTCACATCGTTCTCGGCTCCGAAGAGTTCGGGCCACCTTGACGACGCCTGCGTGGTGCACGCCCTTGCCGCTGGGCAGGTCAGAAGGGAGCTGATCGTGTCGATCTCGTCCACCGGCATGGTCATGGAGGGTTGTCGAGCAAGGCAAGGTCGGCGACCTTGGACCGAAGTCAGACCACAACGTCTCATAAAGAGGACAAGAATTTCTGCGGGCGCAGAACAATTCCGTCGCCAGGGCCTGAGGCAGTTGAGACGAAGAGCAAGACCCAATTGCTTCCGGTGCCGCACATAAAATCCACGTCGAAATGGACGATAGTCCACCAAAAGAGCACGGTAGAACCTCACCGGCACCGAGGCAGCACGCTACGGATCTGAGGGCAGGAAGAGGAACCCGCCAGAAGAACCAAGGGAGCGAGAAATGATCCACGCCGATGACGGCTCACTGTCCCAGGAGCAGCGATTGATGCGCGACAGTTGCCGCGCGTTCGTCGACGACGCAGTGACGCCTTTCATTCGATCGAACTGGCAGCGCGAATGGGACATGAGCCCGGGCGAGCGACTGCCGCGCTCGATCCTCGAGGGAGCCGAAACGATCGGCATCCGCACGCTCGGCGTTCCGGAAGCCTATGGTGGCGTGGACCTCGAGCGCGAGACGGAGGTCAGGACCTTCGCGCTGATTTCGGAGCAAATCGCGCGTGGTGATTCCGGCCTTGCCGACAAGCTCGTGCAGAACTGGAAGGTCTCGATCCTCCTGCGCGAGTTCGCACCGAAACATTTGCAGGACAAGTGGTTCCCGCGCCTCTTGGCAGATCCGCAGTTTCTGCTTGCGCACTGCCTCACCGAGCCGCGCGGGGCTTCGGATCGCTGGCTCCCTTACAACGTGCCAGAGGCGGCGATGCACACGAAAGCCGTGCTCAAGGACGGGCACTGGGTGATCAACGGCCGTAAGCAGTTCATTTCGAACGGCTTCGACGCGAGCCTCTACGTGGTCTACGCGAATACGGACTCCTCCGTCGGCATGCTGCAGGGAACATCGAGTTTCCTCGTGCCGCGCGACACGCCCGGCCTCACGGTGACGAAGTGCAACGAAACCATGGGCTGCCGCTTCATGAACAACGGCGAACTGGTGTTCGAGGACTGCCGCGTGCCGGCGGATCATCTTCTCGTCCAGAACACGGCGCTCGGAAGCGCCGGGCAGTATTTCCGTGCGGGCAAGATCATCCAGGCGGCAAAGAACCTCGGCGTCGGAGTCGCCTGTTTCGAACGCACCGCCGACTATGTCCAGAACTATGTGCAGGGCGGTCGCATCCTCATAAAGCACCAGGCCGTGGCCCTGCGGCTTGCCGACATGGCGACCCGGATCGAGGCGGTGCGCGCACTGATCGAAAGGGCTTCCAAGGCGGTCGATGAGGGTCATCCGGACATGGATGTTCTCTGCAACATGGCCAAGGTCTACGCCTCGGAGGAAATCATGAAGGTCGCGACCCATGCGCTGGAGCTGCATGGCGGCAACGGCGCGATGCTGGAGTTCGGCATCGAGAAGCTGTTCCGCGACGCTGCCATCTTCTTGCACATGGACGCAACCGTCGATGTCAGCCGGATGAAGATCATCAAGGCCATGTTTCCGGCGACCGCCGGCAAATACGCAGGCCCCGAAAACTAGGGCCCGACGGAGGAGAGGCGGGCTCGGGAGCGATGGTCTTGTTGCCGATCTCTTCGAGGCGGTTCCCGAATTGAAAGGAACGCTCGAGAGCGCGACGTGATGCGGGTGGCATCGGCGCAGTGGCAAGGGGGAAGAAAAATGACGAGAATAGGCAGACAGCCGGACGGTGATCCCGATCAGGATGTGGATGATAACCTGCCGGCGCCCTTCCGCTCCTATGCGCTGGAACGGGCCGATGCGCCCCGTTTCCACATCCGTCTGGTCGAGAACACCCAAAGGCTCTACCCGGCGCACAAGCACGATTACTTCCAGATCATCTACTACCTGAGCGAGGCGCCGACGGCGCGCATCGGTCTCAAATCCTACAAGCCGCAGCCGGGCTCGATCTATTTCATCGCGCCGATGACCCCGCATCAGACGCGCTTCCGCAGGGCGTCACGATGCGTAGTGATCTATTTCGACCTTGATTTCCTTCGGCCCGGGATCACGCGTTCCTATCCGATTTCCGAACTCGTGCGGATAGCGCCCGAACTCACGCCTTTCGCCTGGCAGGGGCATGTCGACTTCAACCTGGATGAGGCGCAATCGGCGCGCGTGGAAGAGGCCTGCCGCGCGATGATCCTCGAACATTCTGCGGACCGGATCTGTGCCGGAGAGATCATTCGCGCAGAGCTGACGCTCATACTCGGCAGGGTTTGCCGGGCCTACGAGGAGCGCTTCGACGAATTGTCGCCGGTTCTGCCGAAGATCGGCCGCGACAGCGGGCATATGCGCAGGATTTCCGACTTTATCGCGGAGAACTACCTTCGCTCGCCGACACTCGATCAGGCGGCCGCCTATGCCAGGCTTTCCCGTAGCCGCCTCTGCGCGCTCCTGCGGCAGCATACGGGCACCAGCTTCAATGCGCTCATTCGCGAAATACGCATCGATGATGCGCGCGAGCGCCTGGCGCTGACCGACGAACCGATCGGCCAGATCGCCTATGCCGTTGGGTACAACGACGAGAAGTACTTCCTGCGGGCTTTTCGAAAATCGGTCGGAATGACGCCAACGGCCTATCGGGCGAAAAGGTTGGGTGACCTGACTGTGCCCGCGACATCCCGGCGCGGCCCCACCGCGCAGGCCACGTGCCTCCGGCAAAGGGGCAGGAGCTAGACGGGGTCAGCGGAAACGATGCCGAACAACGGATTGTCCATCGGAGACAGGAGCGCCTGATCGAAGTCCGGTCCGGCATTTGCGGTTGATTGCAACATGGGAGGAGTAGCAATGCTTAAAAATGTCGAGGAGCAGGCGCATGCGCCGCTCAGAGTGTCCGGCCTGTTCGTGGGCGGGCAATTTCTGGATGATGGCAGCGCCACCACATTCAGCGTCGAAGAGCCGGCAACCGGCGCGACCATCGCGCATGTGACCAATGCTTCTGAGGCCGACGTCGACCGTGCGGTCAGAGGCGCGCGCGACGCCTTCCAGGCGTGGCGTGATCGTTCCCCACGTGAGCGCGGCCAGATCCTGCGCGAGGTCGCCGCTCACATCCGCAAGCACGTGGACGAACTTGCCGAGATCGAGGCGCGCGAAGTGGGCAAGCCGCGTCGCGATGCCCTGCGATTCGACCTCTCGTTCTGCCACGCTTGCTTCGACTACTTCAGCGGCCTTGCCGATACGATACACGGAGAGATCCTGGACCAGGGGCCGATCGAGGCGCGCATCAGCTACGAGCCCTATGGCGTGGTTGCAGCGATCCTGCCCTTCAACTGGCCGCCGATCCATTTCTCCAAGAAGTGCGCGCCGGCGCTCGCCGCGGGCAATACCGTTGTCATCAAGCCCGGTGAACAGGCGCCGTTGACCGTCCTTCGCCTCGTCGAACTTGCCAACGAGATCTTGCCGCCCGGCGTCCTGAACGCGGTCGCTGGATTGCCGTCCGGTGCGGCGCTTGCCTCCCATCCGCTGGTCGAGCGCATCACCTTCACCGGTTCGACGATGACGGGACGGCGCGTGCTTCAGTCGGCCGCCCAGAACCTCACCTATGCGACGATGGAACTTGGCGGAAAAAACGCGCTGATCGTGCTTCCCGATGCCGATCTCGATGTTGCGATCGATGTCGCGCTCGAGGGCATGTTCTACAACCAGGGCGAGGCATGCACGTCGACGTCACGCATACTCGTGCACGATGCGCTCCATGACGAGTTCCTCGAGCGTTTTGCACGTGCGACCGAGAAGCTGGTCGTCGGTGACGGCCTTGATCCCGCGACAGATATCGGGGCCATGGTCGATGCGAAGCACCGTGACAAGGTGCTGGCCTATCTCGATATCGCGCTGAAGGAGGGGGCCCGCTTGGTGACCCAAGGCAAATTGCCGACCGAGGATCGCCTGAAAGGCGGCTACTGGGTCGCCCCCACGGTCCTTGCCGACGTGACACCCGACATGACCGCGGCGCGCGAAGAGATGTTCGGCCCGATCGCCAGCATCATGCGTTTTTCAACCGAAGAAGAAGCAATCCGCATCGCCAATGACAGCGAGTACGGCCTGACGGCGGCAATCTGCACGACCGACGAAGCCCATGCCGGCAGGATTGCGGCCCGGCTCGAAGCCGGCATGATCTTCATCAACAACTACATGCGCCGCGCTTTCCTCGGCTCACCCTTCGGCGGCCAGAAGGGAAGCGGCTTTGGACGGGAAAACGCTGCGGAAACTCTGCGGGAGTTTACGCGCTCCAAGAATGTGCGGTTCCCGTCGGGCAGAGGCACCATTCCGATCTGGCCGCCGAGGGACTGAGCTCTCCGACGGAGCCGCGTCTTCGGCTTTCGTCTCCGTGTGAACACCTACCGATCCTGGAGGTGAGAGCGTCGCGTCTTGCGCGGCGAAATCCCCGGCAGTCGCGCTCGCGCGCGATACCATCTTTACCAATTGCGCGCTCATGTCTGGAGATATCTGGTGGGGCGTGACGGATGTGCCGCCGCCGGTGCTGATCGATTGGCACGGTCTCGACTGGACGCCTCACGCCGGTCGTGCAGGGCCGCCGCACGACCGGTGCGTCGCGCGGATGTTGCTGCTGCGTCAGAGCGCGCGACCGCCATCTACCTGGATGATATGGCCGGTGGAAAAACCGAGCAACGACGCACAGGCCAGGATGGCTGCGGCAATATCGTCGACCTCGCCGATACGGGCGAGCGGGGTCGAGGCCGCGACCTTCTCATTGAAGCCCGAATCCCGCCCGGAAACGAATTGCGTGTCGACGACGCCGGGAGAAACGGCAAGCACCCTGACCTCCGGCGCCAGTACGCGGGCGAGGGCCTTGGTCATGACGTCGATACCAGCCTTAGCTGCGCAATAGGCGATATTCGACCCTATGCCGGTGAAGGCTGCGATCGACGAGATGGAGACGACGAGCCCATCGCCGGACTTTTTCAACAGAGGGGCGAAGGCCCGGATGGCTGCGAACTGGCTTCGCCAATTTACCTTGAAGATCTCGTCGATCAGTTCGTCGGTCAGTGCATCGAGATCCCGATGGGCGATTGGCTTGGTGAAACCGGCCGCATTGACGAGGATGTCGAGCCGGCCGAATTTCTGTTCGATGGTGCTGGCGAGGCCGCTAAGGGCGCTGGAATCCGTGATGTCGACGGCGTAGCGCGCGTGGCGTGCCGCGTTTGCAAAGGAAGAAAGCGCCGCATCCGCGCTCAAGACGCTCTGTTCGCTCGGCGTATGGGTAATGAGAACCGTTGCGCCTGCCTCCGCAAACAGGCGGCCTGTCGCGGCTCCGATCGCACCGTTCCCGCCGATAAGGAGAACTGTCTTTCCAACCAAGGACCGCGGATACGCCATAAGTTCCTCCCTCTTAACGCGCTGTCTTCGCAGTCGACGGGAACCCGCCCGCATTAGACGATGATCGATGCGAACTTAGGGCAATCGATTGCACGAAACAACAGGCAATCGATTGCATTTCGAAGACACGGTTTCTACGATTCGGGCTTGAAATCCGACACTGTTGGCGACCGGCGCACGATCATTCGGCGGGGAACGATTGTCAGCGCCTTCGCGCAGCTACCGGCCCTGTGCTGTCGCGCTCCATGAGTTCCACCGGCAACACGGTCTCCAAGGGGATATCGTCGTCGGCGCCGGAATTCATCAGGCGCAGCAGGATCGACGCGGCGGTGATGCCGGCATCGTATTGCTGGATCCTGACAGTTGTCAGCCGTGGGCGCGCCAGATGGAGGAATGGCATGTCGTTGAAACCGCTGACGGAAATGTCCGATGGGCAATCGAGGCCATTCTCCCGCAGAACGTCGATGCACCCGAGCGCCAGGCGGTCGTTTGCGCAGAGCACGGCCGTGAAATCGTGCCCGGAGGCAAGCAGGTCACGCGTGCAGCGGGCGCCTTCGTCTTCGTCGAAGCGTATCGCGGTAACGATGAGTTCCGGATCGAAGTCGATCGACATTCTCTCGGCGGCGCTGCGAAACGCCGCGAGGCGCAGCTGGCCGGTCGAGAGATCCTGCGGTCCGGCAAGATGCGCGATTCGCCGGTGGCCGAGCTTCGTCAGGTGGCGCAGCATCTCGCAGATGCCCATGTCTTCGTCATTGATGACGTAGGGGATGTTCGAACGTTCCACACGTCTGTTCAGCGTCACCACCGAGAGACCATCCTGGGCGGCTTTGGCAATTGAGGGATCGCTTCTGAGCACCGCCGCGTGAATGAGGCCGTCGACACCACGATCCCTGAGCACTTCGAGAAGACGAATTTCGCGCTCGCGTTCGCTATCGGTGTTGACGATGATCGACGCATATCCGAGCGGTTCCAGAACGCTTTCGATTCCGCGCAGGATCGGCGGGAAGATGGGGTTGGTGATGTCGGGGATGACCACGCCGACCGTCATCGTCCTGTTGGTGCGGAGGCCGAAGGCAATGCGATTGGGGCGATAGTCCAACCGTTCCGCCGCCGCCTGGATCTTTGCCACGACTTCCGGCGTGATGCTCTTTCGCTCAGCGGGGTCAAGCGCGCGCGACACGGTCGACACGTGAACGCCGGTCGCGCGCGCGATGTCCTTCAGGGTGGTTCGTTTCTTTTGCATGTATCACCTCGCTCCTCCATTTAAAATCTTGCCAGGAGTTTTGCAATCGTTCGCATGGGCGCTTGACAAAGCGCAAACGCTACGCATAATCGCGAACGTGCAATCGTTTGCACATCCAATTTGCGGCAAGGAGTTGAGGAGCTGCCCTGCCGTCGATCGAACACAAGGCGTGGGTGGCGTCCGGCGGAGCTGGGCGATTTGTCTTTTACTCGTATGCAAACGATTGCGCGCAAAACCTCTGGGAGGAGAAGAAATGGGAATCAATCGGCTGATCGCGGCAGCAACCATCAGTGTGCTTTCAGCAAGCACCGTTGCTAGCGCTGCGGAAACAATACGGATCGGAGCGTCGCTGCCGATTACCGGTGGCCTTTCGGTCAGCGGCGAGAAGCACAAGCGGGGCTACGAGCTCTGCAACAAGCTCATCAACGAAGCGGGCGGTGTTCTCGGCAAGCAGGTGGAATTGATTGTTAGCGACAATCGCTCTGATCCGGCAACGGCCATCAACCAGTACGAACGCTTCATCAATGTCGACAAGGTCGATGCCGTCTACGGCACCTTCTCGAGCCGCCTGACCTTTCCGGTCGGCAACGTTCTGTCCAAGTACAACATGGTTCACCCGGTTCCCTCGGGCGGGGCGCTCCGGATTTATGCGCAGGGCTACAAGAACCTCTTCTACTTCCAGGTCAATGCCGCCGAATACACCGGCAAGGACGTGATCGGCCTCCTGAAGGAGGTCAAGGACCCGGCAGATGCGCCGAAAACTGTCGCAGTTGTCCACGCGGACGACTTCTTCGCCAACGCGATCGCCACCGGTCTCCTCGGCCAAAAGGTGATCGATCCCGCGAATGACAAGGAAATCGCCGACCTTGCTCCCGGATACTTCAAGGAAGCCGGTATCGAAGTAGTGATGGAGGAAAAGTGGCCCGAAGAAGGGTTCAATGACTGGCTGAACCTTGCAAATTCGATCAAGCGCTCCGGCGCGGAGATGATCGTCGGGCTGACAGCTTCGGCGGAAGAAGCGGTCCAGCTCATGCGCGCTCTGAAGACCGTCGGTGCATCAGCGAAGCTCGTCTATCTCAGCCAGGGCGCGCAGACGGAATTCATCGAGGGTGTCGGCAAGGATGCGGCCGATGGTGTCGTCATCCACACAACCTGGCACAAGGATGTTCCCTTCAAGAGCACGCTCGCCGGAAAGCCGTTCGACAATGCGGATTTCGTGAAGGCATTCGAAGTCGAATACGGCGTCGAGCCGGATGAGGACAGCGCCATTCCCTTCGCCGTCTGCCAGGGCATCGAGCAGGCGATCGTCGGGGCCGGCACCACGGATAACGCCAAGATGGGCGAATGGCTGCACGCCCGCACAAAGGAGCAGCCGGTTCAGACGGTTCTCGGTAATTTCAGCTGGGACGATCTCGGCCTACCCGTCGACAAGGCGCACATCATGACGCAGTGGCAGGACGGCAAGCTGACCTTCGTTTACCCGACCGGTCAGTTCGAGGGCATCGTGCCCTTCCGCTATCCCAAGTCCGGTTTCTGACCGTTTGCGAGATAGGGGAGGGCGTTCCGCATGCGGTGCGCTCTCCCGATCGGCAGGCGTCTACTACTGAGATATCTACTGAAAGGAGATCGCGCGGATGCTCGAGGTTAAGAACCTGTGCAAGCACTACGGCGGAATTCGCGCCGTGGATGGCGCAAGCTTCACGGTCGAGAAAGGCTCGATCACGGCACTCATCGGCCCGAACGGCGCCGGCAAGACCACGGCCTTCAATTGCATCAGCCGCACCGTCGTTCCGACTTCCGGCGAGGTCTGGCTGGACGGAGAACGCATCGACAAGCTGCGTCCGCACAAGATCACCGCAAAGGGTCTTAGCCGGACGTTCCAGATCTCACGCAATCTCGCCGACATGACGGTGCTGGAAAACGTGATCGTCCAGGCACGCTGCCGCGGGTTTATGGAGCTGTTTCGGCCCGCAATCTCGGCGGACGAGCGGGACAAGGCGATGTCGATCCTCGATTTCCTCGGGATCACCCGCATTGCCTACGAGGACGGGCACAACCTGTCCTACGGCCAGAAGAAACTGATGGATCTGGCCGCGCTGCTGATGGCCGATCCCAAGATCATTCTGCTGGACGAGCCGGCCGGCGGCGTCAATCCGACGCTGCTCGAGGAGATCGTCGGCCACATCAGGGCGCTCAATGCCAAGGGGCTGACGGTCCTCATCGTCGAACACAACATGGACCTGATCATGCGGCTTTCGCACCGCGTCGTCGTCATGGCGCACGGGCGGGTGATCTGCGACGGCACGCCCGATGTGGTGCGTCGCGATCCGCATGTGCTCGAAGCCTATCTGGGCGGCGTACTGGAAGAGGAAGCGGCCTGATGAGCGATCTTTTGCAAGTCACCAACATCACTGCCGGCTACGGCGACGGCCCTGCCATCCTTGATGGCGCCCGTCTGACGGTCGAGCCTGGGAAGGTCCACTGCATCATCGGCCCAAATGGCGCCGGCAAGTCCACGCTGTTGAAGGCGATCTGCGGCATGCTGACGATCCGCAAGGGCGATGTCGTCTTCAAGGGCGAGCGTCTGAACGGGCTGCGCCCGGACCAGATCCTTCGCAAGGGCATCTGTTTCGTGCCGCAGGAACGCGCGCTGTTTCCGAAGATGACGGTGCGCGAAAACCTGCGCATGGGCGGATACGTGCTCGACGACGCGAAACTGCGCGACCGCCGCATCGACGAAATCCTCGAGCGCTTCCCGGTTCTGCGCGAACGGGCCGATCAGCATGCCGGAACCATGTCGGGCGGCCAGCAGCAGACGCTGGCCATGGCGCGGACGCTGATCGTCAAGCCGGACATCGTCATGCTGGATGAACCCTCCCTCGGACTCGCGCCGAAGGTGGTCCACGAGATGTTCGACATCATGAAGATGATGTCCCAGGAGGGCGTCACGGTGCTGCTCGTTGAGCAGAACGCGATGATGGGCCTCAAGAATTCCGACTGGGGCGTTGTCCTCGACCTCGGCCGCACCCTCTTCGAAGGGGCGGCTGAAGCGGTACTGGCGGACCCTCGCATCCAGGAACTTTACCTCGGCGGCCGCAAGGTCGCGTAGCGGAGGACGTGATGACAGACATTCTTCAGATACTGATACTCGGCCTCGCGCTTGGCGGCGTGATCGCGCTGATGGGATCCGGCCTTTCGCTGGTCTTTGGCGTCATGCGCATCGTCAACCTGGCACACCCCTCACTGATCATCAGCGGCGCCTATGTCAGCTACTGGGCATTCAAGCTTTGGGGTCTCGACCCGATCGCGACGTTGCCGATCGCGGCACTGATCATGGCTGCAATCGGCGTGCTTCTCTACCGTCTCATGTTCGAAAGCCAGGCAAAAAGCGCGCGCTACTCGGAAATGACAGTGCTTTTGACCTTCGCACTGGCCATGATCGTCGAAGGTTTCCTCGGTGCCGCCTTCACCAACACCCAGCGCGTGACCTCGCCCGATTACGCGACGGATGCCTTCTTCATCGGCAGCCTGTTCATTCCGAAGGGGCAGTTCTATGCCGGTGCCGTTTCGCTGGCGATCATCGGTGCGCTGACGCTGTTCCTCAACTACTCGCGGCTTGGCTACGCCATCCGCGCAACGACCCAGAACCGCGAGGCTGCTGAGCTTCTCGGCGTCAATGTCAACCTGATCAGCATGGTGGCCTTCGCGATCGGGATCGGGCTTGCCGGCGCTGCAGGCTCTTTGGTGAGCTTCGTCTTCAGCTTCTTCCCCGCCAAGCAGTGGGAATGGATCGCGATGCTGATGTCGGTCGTCGTCCTCGGCGGCATGGGCAGCGTGCTCGGCACCGTCGTCGCCTCGCTCCTTCTCTCGGTCATCGCCGCCTTCGTCGGCACCTGGGTGGGCGCCACCTGGTCGACCATGACCTTCTTTCTCGCACTCTTCGTCATCCTGCTGATCCGTCCCCAGGGCCTGTTCGGCGAAAAACCGGAGTTGGCATAATGGCCGCAAACCTGCAACAAGCCGACGCGAGCTCGGTGCTCGAGGCCCGTCGCATTCACAATCAGAAGCTTGCGCGCCAGCATGACCAGACCCGCGCCACATGGTTTCCCCTGGCCGTGCTCGGCGTCCTGCTCGCCCTGCCGCTCCTGCAACTGACCGGCAACTACAACTACCTGCTGCATCTCGTCCTGTTTACGGCCTCGTATGCGGTCATGGCCAGCGGCTGGAACATCATCGGCGGCTTCGCCGGCTACATCTCGCTCGGACACGCGGTCTTCTTCGCGATCGGCGGCTATTTCTCAGGCGTGCTCCTGGCGCGATACGGGGTCTCATCGCTGCTGACGGCACCGCTCGCCGGGCTGGTGGCTGCCGTCTGCGGTTATCTCATCGGCCTCATCACGCTGAAGGTTCGCGGCCCGAGCTTCATCATCTCCTCCATCGCGCTCCTGATGATCGCCCGTATCCTGTTCGATCACTGGGAGTTCATCGGCGGCGCCAATGGCTTGTCGCTGCCGGTGACCGACCTGCCGGTGGAGACTGCCAAACTGCCCTATTACTATGCCTTCGTGCTGATGGCTGCCTTCACCGTATGGGCGACCTATCGCATCAAGCATTCCAAGTTCGGGCTGGGCCTGCGCGCGCTTTCCAAGGACGAGGTCAAGGCGGAGAGCGCCGGCATCAACACCCGCTTCTACAAGGTCCTTGCCTTCGCGTTGTCGGCATTCTTCGTCGGGATGGCGGGTGCGGTCTGGGGCGAATACCTCACCTATCTCCGGCCGAACATTTTCTTGATCATCCTCGTTTCGGCAAACCTGGTGTTGATGTGTATCCTCGGCGGCAAGGGCACGATTGCCGGGCCTGTCGTGGGTGCGATCCTGATCGTGGCCTTCAACGAAATCTTCGTGGCGACGCTCGGCGCGTCCGAGATCAACATCATGGCGACCGGTTTCGTCATGGTCCTGGGACTGATGTTCTTCCCCAACGGCGTGATCGGGACGCTGGCCCGTAAGGGCAAGCTGCCCCGCGTCCTCAACTGGGATTGATGGAGGCGACCATGCAGGACTTCATTCTCTACAACGCTCCTCAATCGACGTGCAGCCAACGGGTGCGATACGTTCTGCACGCGAAGGGCCTCGCCTTCGAGGAGCACAAGCTCGATCTCTTCACCGGCGATCAGCTGAAACCCGAATACCTCGCCATCAATCCGAATGGGGTCGTGCCTTCGCTCGTTCACCAGGGCCGTGCGGTCACCGACTCCGCCGTCATCATGGAGTATCTCGAGGACATTCTCCCAGGTGCGTTTCGACCACGGGACGCCTTCGGAGCGGCGAAGATGCGGGCGATGATGCGCTTCATCGACGAAGTACCGACACCTGCGATCCGGGTGCCTTCCTACAACCTCGCCTTCCTGCCGCACTACCAGGCGATGACGGCAGAGGAGTTCCAGGCGGTCTGTGACGCAAAGCCGCTTCGTCGCGAGTTCCTGATGAAGATGGGGCGCACCGGCTTCCCGGAGCAGGAAATGAACGAAGCGCTCGGCCGCCTGCAACGCGGTGTTCAGCGCATGGCGAGCTGGCTCTCCGACAATGGCGGACCGTGGATCATGGGCGATGAGATGACTTCACCGAGACCTACTACTACGGGTCGCTGCTGACCGAAAAATACCCGCACCTGAGGTCGGCGAAGCCCGAACTTCGGGTCTCCCAGTCAGGCCAGTGACGCGGAAAGGAGAACAGGGATGAACAGCCATATCAGCCCCGAAGTAAAACTGATCTCGAAGGAAACCGATGTCACGCCGACGGTGCTTGCCGCCATGTCGCACGGAGACGATCCGCGGCTCAAACAGCTCATGGATGCGATGGTCAGCCATCTGCATGCGTTTCTGCTGGAGACGCGTCCGACCGAGGCGGAGTTCGAATACGCCCTGCGCTGGATCACGGCGCTCGGACAGGCGACCAATGAGGCCCACAACGAAACGGTGCTTGCCGCCGACGTGCTCGGCGCATCGACGCTGATCGATCTGATCAACAACGACGGCATGCAGGGCGAGACGCTGTCGGCGCTTCTCGGGCCATTCTATCGCGGTGGCGCGCCGAAATGTGTGAACGGCGACTGCATCGCGCGCTCCGATACGCCTGGGCCGAAGCTCTATTTCACAGGTCGTGTGACGGGTCCCGTCGGTCGGCCCGTCGAGGGGGCGACCCTCGATGTATGGCAGGCGTCCCCGGTCGGGCTCTACGAGAACCAGGACGAGACGCAGGACGACTTCAACCTGCGCGGCCGGTTCACGACGGATAGCGATGGAAACTTTCATTTCGTGTCCGTGAAACCGGCAGGCTATCCGGTTCCAACCGATGGGCCGGTCGGCGACCTCCTGCGGGCACAGAAGCGGGCGCCAATGCGTCCGGCCCACATCCACTTCATCGTCTCGGCACCCGGCTACAAGACGCTCGTCACCCAGATCTTTTCCGACAGTCACGAAGCCCTGGTAACCGACGTTGTTTTCGGCGCGAAACAGCAGATTGTCGGGAAATTCTTCCGGCACGACAGCCCGGACGCCGAATTTCCAGGCGCCCAGGCGCCATTCTACAGCTGCAACTATCACTTCAAACTGGTGGAGGGCCAATCGATCCTGCCGGAGCCTCCGATCTCCGGAAAGAAGGTGGCGCATCATGGCTGACGGATCAAACAGGTCGCGCCATGGGAAGGGGAGCCAGTGATGCAGCAGAACGTCATCATTACCTGTGCGGTCACGGGCAACCTCACGACCCGGGAGAACACCCCCGCACTTCCCGTCACGCCCGAGGAGATCGCCAATTCCTGCCTGGAAGCGGCCGATGCCGGTGCGGCGATCGCGCATATTCACGTGCGGGACCCGGTTACGGCGAAGCCCTCCATGGAGCTTGGATACTACCGCGAGGTCGTCGAGCGCATACGGGCGAAGAACACGGCGCTGATCCTCAACGTGACGACCGGCCCTGGCGGGCGCTACCACCCGAGCGATGAAAACCCAGCGATCGCCGGACCACGGACCACGCTGATGCGGCCGGAAAAGCGGGTCGAGCACATTGTCGCGCTGAAACCGGACATCGCCACGCTCGATCTCAACACCATGACCTTCGGGTCGGAAGTCGTGATCAACACGCCGGCCAACGTCAAGATCATGGCCGACATCATCAACGAGGCGGGTTCCAAGCCGGAGCTCGAGGTCTTCGATACCGGGCATATCCAGCTCGCACAGGACCTTTTGAAAGCGGGCGTGCTGAAGTCGCCGGCGATGTTCACGATCGTGACCGGCGTCAAGTACGGCTTCCCGTCGACCACCGACGTCATGGCGACCGCCGCTCGCATGCTGCCCGGCGACGCCGTCTGGACCGGGTTCGGGGTTGGTCGAATGTCGTTCCCGATGGCCGTCCAGGCCTATCTGCTCGGCGGTCACGTCCGCGTTGGCCTGGAGGACAACTCCTACATCGCCAAGGGCGTGCTCGCCAAAGGCAATGGCGAACTGGTCGAACGGGCAAGAGACCTGATCGAGAAGCTCGGCGGAAGGATCGCCGAGCCTTCCCAGACCCGTGAGATCCTCGGACTGCGCGCATAAGCATTGATATCTGCAAGGAGGCATAGAATGAACATTCAGGTGGACGCCAAGATCGCCCGGGCATTGAGGGTGACGGAAAAATCCCCCGATCTCGACAATCTCAAGATCGACGTCGTCGACGTTGCGGTGCCGCGACCGGGACCGGGCCAGGTGCTGGTGGAGATCATGGCGGCAGGGGTAAACCCCAGCGACGTGAAAGCATCCCTCGGACACATGCCGCACGCCGTCTGGCCTCGCACGCCCGGTCGCGATTTCGGCGGCATCGTGCGCGAAGGTCCGTCGTCGATGATCGGCATGGAGATCTGGGGTGGCGGCGGCGAGCTCGGCATCAGCCAGGACGGCAGCCACGCCAAATGGATGGTGCTCGATCAGAAGGCCGTGCGTGCCAAGCCCGCGAATTTCACGATGCAGGAAGCCGGCTCGATCGGCGTGCCCTTCATCACCGCCTATGAGGGCCTGCGCGAAGCCGGCGGCGTGCAGCCGACGGATGTCGTGCTCGTCTGCGGCGGCAATGGCAAGGTGGGGCAGGCGGCCATCCAACTGGCGACCATGGCGGGGGCCAAGGTCTTTGCGGTCGAATACAACGAGCAGCCGCTGCTGGCGCATACCAACGCGCCCGTTGAGATGCTGAACAGCGCCAAGGATGATGTCGCCGCGATCGTGCGCGAGAAGACCGGCGGCCACGGCGCCGACATCGTCTTCAACACGGTCGGCAGCCCCTATTTCGAAATCGCCAACAACGCGATGGCGAAGCAGGCTCGACAGGTGTTCATCTCCACCTTCGATCGCGCAGTGCCTTTCGATATCTTCAACTTCTTCCGAGGCCGCCACAAATATATCGGCATCGACACGCTGGCACTGTCTTCCGTCGAGGGCGCGCGTATCTTCGACAACCTCAAGCTGAAGTTCGAAGAGGGCAAGCTGAAGCCGTTCCCGATCAATCCGGCGACCGTCTACGGCCTCTCCGACGCCGCAAAGGCCTATGCTTCGGTGTTGCGCGGCACGCCCGAGCGCGTGCTGCTGGTGCCTTAAGGAGTGGGCGATGCAGGTGACACGCTATGGCGGCGCCAAGCCATACGAGGCGGCAGAGCATTACGGCATGCATTGTCTGCGGCTTCAGGGAAAGGAGGCGACGACGACCGATACGATCTGGATCGGCCTGTCGCACCTCCTGCCTGGCGGCCATACGTCGCTGAAAGACGCCACGGTCGAAAAGATCTACATCGTCGTTGCGGGCGAGGTAACGGTCGAAACCGGCACCGAGAGCGCCACACTGGGCTTTCTCGACAGTTGCCGGCTGGCACCCGGCGAGGCGCGCGCGCTCGTCAACCGCACCAATGCGCCGGCGTCCATCCTTCTCGCCATGCCGACCTGAGCGCGTCGCCGAAGACTGGTGGAGAGCATTGATGCGGTCATCGGGTCGGTACAGGCTGGGGGTGCGTGAGCCACGCATTCCCAGCGACGGTCGATTTTGTATCGCGCCGGGAGCAATGGTGATCGGTGGCGTTCGGCTCGATGAAGATGTCAGCATACGGGAGGACGAGCATGGTGCAGAGTGAAAACCGGTTGGCCAGCGTCGTCGAGCACTGGCTCCCGCGCATGGAGGTTGCCGGGATACCGTCGGTGACGGCGCGCGCGGTGATCGAGCGCGCCGGAGTATGGCAAAAATGGCTTTCGACTTGGAGCGAAGAGGGCGAGCGTCAGGCCGAACTCGGCGATATGGCTCTTGCTGTCGGTCGCCACATAACAGCGGGCGAGGCCTATGCCCGCGCGAGCCTTTTCTATCATTTCGGACAGTTCATGGCGTTCGAAGACCTTGAAGCCAAGGCGAGGGCAGCCGCTCGGAAGGTGGAACTCTACCACCTCGCCGCTCCCTCACTCGATCCGCCGGCTGAGATGATCGCCGTACCGTTCGAAGGCGGGGTCCTGCAGGCGTCCCTGCGGATCCCGAAGGGAGAAAGCCGCTATCCGCTGGCGCTGATCATTCCCGGCTCGGATTCGACCAAGGAGGAGTTCCCGGCATTCGAGCGGCATTTCCATGCCCGCGGTGTTGCCACCATGTCTTTCGACGGACCCGGGCAGGGCGAGGGGCGTTCGATGGGAGCGTTGCGCCCGGATATTGGTCCGGCCGTTCAGGCGGCAATCACGTCGGTAGAAGCGCATCCGAGACTTTCGGGAAAGGTCGCCCTCGTCGGCATGGCCTTCGGCGGCTTTCTCGCCCTGCGCGCGGCTGCGTCGGTGCCGACAGCGGCTGGCATCGTCTCCATCAACGGCTTCTTCGATCTCGGCGGGTTCTGGGGCGAACTGCCGCAAGTCTATCGAGACAATATGCGCTTCTCACTTGGCGGCGAGGACGTCCGCGAGCGCGCGGATTGTTTTACGCTTAGGGGCTGCGCTCCGCCAACTGTGCCGGCTCTCATTCTTCACGGCGGCCGTGACAGGATCTTCCCACCCTCCGAAGCGGCGAAGTGTGCCGACATCTGCTCTCGTGGAGCCGAGCTACACATATTCGAGGAGGGCAACCACGTCTGCAACAACATCCCTTGGCTCTATCGCCCGCTCGTCGCCGATTGGGTGGCGGAGCGTTTGAGCCGGTAACGGCCGCTAGGCCCACTAGCGCGGCCGTCTCGCTTGGCCCGACCGAGGTCACGGGCAAGAGTCAACGCCGTTTGCATAGCAGCCTCTCGCGGACGGCCATTCCTCACAAAGCGCAATCAGTGCCGTCGGCGAAAGCTAAAGGTCGTTGTCGCTCACGAGATTGCGGCCCATCGCCGCCGAGAACAGTGGCCGACGATGCGGCCGAGAAGGCTGGTCAGCTTGCTGACGGCCGGTCAGAAGCGTCACGCCCCAGACGTTGATGGGCAAGCTCACGCCCTCCGTGCCATCCGTCGCGGCAGATAGAGCGCACCGAAGGAGCTGTGCGAACTGACAACGACCGGCCTTGGCGAGGAAAGCCGCCATGTCGCAAGCGATCGCACCCGCGCCGAGAACACCGAGACGCATAAACCCCTCCCTGCAATCCGCTTCAGAAGCTCTCGAAGGCCGGCCCTCACGGTCTTTGAGACGGACCAAGAGCCGATGTGTCCCGTTAGGAGCCGGCTGATCGGATCTTCTACGAACGGCTCCAACAAAGAAACTTGTCTTTTGTCACTAGCGCATAGAATGCGTTTTATGCAGTATGAGTAAGTCACAATGCATGGAGCGCATGATAATCCATGGAAGTTCGCGATCTCGAGGCCTTTCTCGCAGTCATGTCGACAGGCAGCATCACCGGCGCCGCCCGCATGCTTGACCGATCGCAGTCGCAGGTGACGCGGCTTATTCAGGATCTGGAAACGTCGCTTGGATTTGCGCTGTTCGAGCGAAATGGACCTAAGATCTCCCCGACCGACAAGGGGATTGCCTTCCACGAAGATGCCGAGCGCTTTCTCAGCGGCATCGGCCACCTGCGCAATCGAGCCAAGGCGATTGCCGGCAAGGAACCCGAGCCGATCGAGATCGCCGCAACGCCGGCTTTTGCGAGTGGCATCATCCCGATCGCGCTTGCGGAGCTACCCGAGCATTTTCTGCCGCACACAATCCAGCTTCGCAGCATGCCGGCGGAAGCGGCCGTGCAGTCGGTGCTCGCGCGCACTGCGGATTTCTGCGTGACCTCTCTGCCGGCCGATCAGCCGGGGCTGGAAGTGCAGGGGTTTTTCGAGGGGCGCTGCGTGGCCGCGGTAGCGCCGCACGATCCTCTGGCTGCGAAGGACGTGATTTCGATCGCGGACCTCGCCGGACGCACCCTCATAACCATGGCCAATCCGTTTCGTTTGCGCCGCCGTGTCGATGAAGCACTGGAGGCGGCCAACGTGCGGCCCAATCGCGTCATCGCGACCAATGCGGCCAACAATGCCGTGCAGATCGCATCGCTCGGGCTCGGCGTCGCGATCATCGAGCCAGCGACGGCCTATGGCCTGCAATCGGCGCCCGTCGCAGTTCGCCCGCTTGATGTCGAGATTCCCTTCCTTTGGGCGATCCTGTCGGCGGCCTCGCGCCCGCTCTCGGCCGGCGTCCAGGAACTGGTTCAACGCATCGCGCGGATCGCATCGGAGCGCATGCCGGATTTCACCGTCCACGATCCGCGACAGATGGCGCGCATCGCCGAAAAGACCTTCGCCGGCCGAAATGCCGGCGATGGCACGCTGTCGGACAACCGGCAGCGAGATAAAGGGGAGCAAAAGCTCGACACGCCCGAGAACGAAAACTGAGCTCGTAAAATGAGGAGAACGACATGAAAAATTTGGACGTAACCCGCCGCTCGACTTTGAAACTGCTGGCGACGGGCGCAGGCGTATTGGCCGCGCCATCGATCATCCGTCCCGCCTTTGCTGAGAGTAAGGTCGTCAACATCACGACCTATGACAAATTCGTACCGCAGTCCTTCATCGACCAGTTCCAGAAGGATACGGGCATCGAGGTCCGCATCCGGCTGACCGACGACCAGGGAAAGCAGTACAACCTGCTGACCGCCGAAGGTGCCACGCCTTCCACGGACATCGTGACCGTTACCGGCCACCGCCTGTCTCAGTTCATGAAGTCCAACTTGCTGGCGTCCCTCGACACCGCGCGGCTCAAGAACTGGGACAAGCTTGCCGCCGCCTACAAGGGTGCGCCGCAGCTCACCGTGGACGGCAAGACCTTCGGCGTGCCGCTGCTTGCGGGCTTTGAGGGTCTCGTACGCAACACGGAATACGCCAAGGCCTCCGATAGCTGGGGCATCATGTTCGATGACGAGAACAAGAACCTGACGTCGTACATCGTCAGCGACTTCCTCTCCATCGTCATGCGCTACCAGGGCAATGACGGCGACTATGTGACCTATGGCGGCAAGCCTGATGTAGCGCAGACCGCAACGAACCAGGCGCGTGACTTCCTGATCCAGCACAAGGACAAGGTGCGCAAATACTACGATGCGGGCTCCGAGCTGCAGCAGATGTTCGTCAACGAGGACATCTATCTGGCGCAGGCCTGGTCCGGGCCGGCCGCCAAGCTCGTCATGGACGGCCATCCGATCGAGATCTCGGTGCCCAAGGAAGGGACCTTCGGCTTCCTCTATTCGTTCAACGTCGTCAACAACGCGCCGAACGCGGCCGCCGCCTACACCTTCCTTGATGCGATCCTGTCCTCGCCGGAAATCGGCGCGGCGATGACCCGTCAGTCCGGCTTCTCTTCGGCCTTCGACGGGGTCGACAAGGTGCTGAACGACAAGGAGCGCGCGGCCCTGTCGCTGCCGCCCGAGCAGGTCGAACGCATCCAGTTCTTCAGCTCGATCAACCGCGACATGAAGAACGACATGATCGACAAGGCCGCTGCGGAGATCAAGGCAGCCTGACTGCGGCCTTCTGGGTGACCGGCGTTCCGGCCGGTCACCCATAAAAAATGGACTCTTCCAGAGCCGGGAACAAAAGAATGCTGGATACGACAACGCAACCGCGATCCGTCGGTTTGCCGACGGCACCGCGCTACGCCGGATGGATCGGCAGGGCGGCGAGTTCGGGACTCTATCGCAACACGATCGGGCTTCTCGTCGACAGCCGACGTGTGCGTCTCGCCGTGCTTGCGGGCGTGCCGCTGCTGTGGATCGCCATGCTGCACATCGGGCCGATCCTGCAGATGGCCAATATCAGCCTTCTCGCCAACTATCCGCCGCAACCCGACAAGAGCAGCGAGTACACGCTGGCAAATTACGGGCTTTTCTTTTCCGACCGGCTCTATTTCGTGCCCTTCGTCCGCAGCCTGGTCTTTGCCGCGGTGGTCACGATCTCGACGCTGGTGATCGTCTATCCCGTCGCCTACTACGTCGCGAAGGTGGTGCAGCCGAAGAACCGGATGCGGGCATTGCTGCTGTTGCTCATTCCCTTCTGGGCCGGCGAGCTGATCCGTACCTTTTCGGTCATCATGTTGCTTGCCAATCGTGGAGCGCTGAACGTGCTCCTCAGGGAATTCGGCTTCATCGACCGGCCGATCCCGATGCTCTACACCTTCTTTTCGCTGAGCTTCGGCGTCATCTACCTGCTGGCGCTCTACATGCTCCTGCCGCTCTATTCGGCGATCGAGAAGATACCGACGCCGTTGATCCAGGCGGCGGCCGATCTCGGCGCCGGGCCTTTCCAACGGTTCCGCCGGGTCATCCTGCCGCTCTCGAAAGACGGCATCGTCTCCGGTTGCAGCCTCGTCTATCTGACCGCCGTCGGCGTCTTCGCCGCGCCGCTGCTGCTGGGCGGCCCGAATTCAGTCATTTTCCCCGAGGTTATCGCGACGCTGTTCCACGGGTCGAACGACAAATGGCCGGAAGGCGCTGCGTTCTCGATGATCATGCTCGTGGTGTCGCTGACGACCGTCGGGCTTTTCATGCGAGTGGTCGGCGGCCGTTCCGTCCGGTTGATGTGAGGGCGGGCCGATGCGAACCTATTTCAACGATCTCCCCAAAACCGCGTTCGGCGCGTCCTATTGGATCTTCGCCGTCTATCTGGTCTTGCCGCTGACGCTGATGACGGCGATGAGCTTCAAGGACGCGAACTTCATCGCTTTCCCGATCGGCAATTGGACCCTTTCGTGGTACGCCAAGGTGGTCCAGGACAAGCAGTTCCTCGAAGCCTCGCTCTATTCGATCGGCATCGCACTCGCCACCACCGTTTCGGCAACGATCATCGGCGTCTGGATCGCGCTACTCGTTTCGGCGGAAAAAATCTGGGGCAAGGCGGTCATCTTCGCGCTCGCCTGTCTGCCTGCGGTCGTGCCGGGACTGATCAACGCCATTTCCATGCGCATCTTCATCCGCACCGTCGACATTCCGACCGGAACCTTCGCGATCATCCTCGCGCATGCGGTTCACGCGGTGCCCTTCGTCATCATCATGGTGCTGACTCGGCTGCGTTCGATGCCGGCCAATCTCGTCGACGCGGCGCGCGATCTCGGAGCCGATCCCTTCATCGCCTTCCTGCGCGTCACCATCCCCTATCTGATGCCGGCGCTCTTCGGCGGCATGATCTTCTGCGTCCTGACCAGTATCGACGACTTCGTCCGCACCTTCTTCCTCGGCGGCTACCAGCCGACATTGCCCATGCTGATCTTCGCCAAGGTGCAAGGGGGCATGTCGCCGGAGATTAACGCCATGGCAACGATCGTTCTCGTCGTCACCACCGCCATCGGCATCTATGCCGAGCATTTCACCCGCCGTTCCAGGAGCTGACGCGAATGCAGCCTGTCGTCCATTTCAAGAACGTCAACAAATCCTATGGGGCCCTTACCGCCGTCGACGATCTCGACCTGGCGATAGAGCCGGGCCAGTTCGTCACGTTGCTCGGCCCGTCCGGCTGCGGCAAGTCGACGACGCTGCGCATGCTCGGCGGCTTCGATAGCCCGACCTCAGGGGAGATCTATCTCGAAGGCAAGCCGATCACGCACCTGCCTCCCAACAAGCGCAACGTCAATATCGTCTTCCAGGACTACGCGCTATTCCCGCATCTGACCGTCGGCCGCAACATCGCCTTCGGCCTGGAATTGAAGGGCATGGTGCATGCGGCGATCCACAAACGGGTCACCGAGCTTCTCTCCCTTGTCTCGCTCCAGGACCATGCCGAGCGCATGCCCGCGCAGCTCTCCGGGGGACAGCGCCAGCGCGTGGCCCTGATGCGGGCGCTGGCGCCCGATCCGAACGTGCTTTTGCTCGACGAGCCGCTTTCGGCGCTCGATGCGAAGCTGCGTCAGCAGATGCAGATCGAGCTGAAGTCGATCCAGCAGAAGACCGGCAAGACCTTCATCTTCGTCACCCACGACCAGGAGGAGGCGCTGACCATGTCCGATGTCATCGTCGTGATGAATAAGGGCAGGATCGAGCAGATGGGCGGCCCCGATGAGCTCTATGCCCGGCCCCGCAGCCGTTTCGTCGCGGATTTCATCGGCCAGAGCAATTTCCTCGAGGGTGCGGTCATCTCTGTTTCCGACGGAATCGCTGCTGTCGAATGGCGCGGCGATGTCGTGCATGCGGACGTGAACGGGACGTCGCCGGTGCCCGGTGAACGCGCCACGTTGGCGCTTCGGCCGGAGGCGCTTTACTGCCTGTCGAGCAAGCCCGAAGGACGGCCGGCGCTCAAGGGGCGCGTCGATCAGCGTGTCTTCAAGGGCGCGCACACCACGCTGACCGTCGCTCTCGAAAACGGCAGCAGCCTACTGGTCCAGATCGATCCCGTGGCGCTTTCGCATATCGAGGGTGACGACGTGTGGGTGGGCTGGCGCGACCGGGACGCCGTCCTGCTGGCGAATTGAACTGGAGACCGGGATGATCAACAATCTACAACAACAGCAACGGCTTGCGGAGCTGAACGCGCGGGTCAGGCAGGACCTGAGTTATCTCAACTATCCACCGGCCAACTGGTCGAAGCCCGTCACCACATCGGATGGCGGACCGGTGAGCGATGTGGTCATCATCGGCGGCGGCATGTGCGGTCTCGTTGCCTGGCATGCCCTGACGCGCGCCGGCATCGCCAATCTTCGCATTGTCGATCGCGCGCCGAAAGGCTATGAGGGGCCATGGGTTACCTATGCACGCATGGAAACGCTGCGCTCGCCGAAGATCCTTCTTGGCCCGGCGCTCGGGGTTGCCTCGCTCAGCTTCCGTGCTTGGTTCACGGCACTCCATGGCGAAGCGGAATGGGAGGAATTGTTCCGGATTCCGCGCCCGATGTGGATGGATTACCTCCGCTGGTATCGTGATGTCATGGACATTCCGGTCGAGAATGACACGCACGTCACCCGCGTCGTGCCGCGCGCCGACGGGCTGCTGGAACTTGAAATCGCCGGTGGGGCAAAGCCTGCGATCGTCACCCGCAAATTGGTGATGGCCACCGGCCGCGACGGCCTGGGTGAACCGACCATTCCCGACTTCGTCATGGGCATTGAGCGGCATACCTCCTGGGCGCATTCGGCCGACGACATCGACTTCGATCGACTGAAGGGCAAACGCGTCGTCGTCATCGGCGTCGGCGCTTCGGCGGTCGACAATGCGGCAGAGGCGTTGGAGCAGGGGGCAGGGGAGGTGCGCCTTCTCGCCCGCCGCAAGGAGATGCCGACGGTCAACAAGCTGATGGGCATCGGTTCCTACGGGGTCACCGCAGGTTTTGCCGAGATTTCACCGGAATGGCGCTGGCGCCTGATGGACTATGCGGCCAAGCAGCAGACGCCGGCGCCGCACAACTCGACGCTGCGCGTCAGCCGGCATGCGAACGCCTATTTCCACTTCGACTGCGGTATCCGGTCGATGAAGGAGGAGGGCGGTGAAGTCGTCATCACCACCACCAGCGGCCGCATCTTCCGCACCGATTTCGTCATTCTCGGCACGGGTTTCACGATCGATCCGTTGAGCCGCGGCGAGCTAGCGCCCTATCAGGACCAGATCGCCTGCTGGGAGCACCGCTATACGCCGCCGGCAGGGGAGGAGAATCCCGGACTTGGGCGCTTTCCCTGGCTGAACGGAGACTTCTCCTTCACCGAGAAGGAGCCGGGTGCAGCACCCTGGCTGATGGATATCCATTGCTTCAACTACGGCGCATCCGTCAGCGTCGGCAAGGTCAGCGGCGATATCCCTGCCATTAGCGAGGGCGCCCTGTGGTTGGCGCGCGGTGTTGCCGCTTCGCTCTTCATTCGTGACGTTGATTACCATTGGGAAGCGCTCATCGCCTACGAGAAGCCGGAACTCGACGGGACCGAATGGGTCGATGCCGATGCGCCAACGCCGGCACAGAAGACGGCATGAACCCCTCCGAATTTCAGACGACTGGAAAAGCCAATGACCGCTCCATCGACAAATGACGTGATCGATACCGTACTCGGCCTTGATCGCTTCCCCGACCTTCAGGCGCTGCGCGAAGAGCGGGCAAAGCTGAAGCACCTGAGCCAGACGAGCTACCAGGCGGCCCTTCGTCCCGCCGAACCGCGCAATTTCTCCTATGCGCTGAGGGCTGCGCTTGCTGCACGCATGGCGGCACTCTGGAAGTCGCAGGAGCTTTCCGCGCATTTCCGGGAATTGCTCGAGAGCGAGGAGGGGGGCTCCGCCCTGGTGTGGATCGCCAATCCAGGCAACGGGGCCGAAGGTGCGGATACGCGCCTTGTTGCGATCCTCGCCCATGTCGATCTTGTCACGCTTTCCCCGAAGGAGGCGACGCGCGCCAACATCGAAAAGCTCACCGCCGCAGGGCTCGACGACCGGGACATCGTTGCGCTCGCCGGCCTCATCGCTTTCGTGAACTATCAGGTGCTGGTGGTGGCCGGCCTCAAGATGCTGAGGGACAACTGAGATGTCGCAACCCGTACACGAATTCACTGTCGAGGCGCTTGACTGGAAGCCCTACGTCAAGCCGGTCGATGTCGAAACGGCGACGGTCGAACAGATCGATGCGCTGAAGATCACGCCATCCAACAAGAAGATCTCGGACTATGTCCTGGTGCTCGCAAACGAGCCGGAAACCTTGAAGGAGCGCACGCCGCTCTTCAACGACATCATGTATAGCGAGGGCGGGCTCTCCCGCGGCGGGCGGGAGATCGGAGCGCTCGCCGCCTCCTTCGTCAATCGCTGCATCTATTGCGCGTCCGTCCACGCGGCGCGCTACATCCAGCTCGAAAAGCGGCCGGAGGTGGTGGACGAAATCTATGACCGCGGCCTCGACGCGAACTTGCCGGATTTCGAGCAGGCGCTGTTCAATTTCGGCGTCGACCTGACGGCCCATCCCGACAATGTCGGCGCCTACCAGTTCTACCATTTGCGCGAGATCGGCCTCGACGAGCTCCAGATCCTCGATCTCATTCATGCGGTCGCGATCTTCGGCTGGGCCAACCGGCTGATGCATACGCTCGGCGAACCGCACCGGCTGGATTGAGTGGGACACGCGCCTTGCGACAACGCGGGCCTTACAGTCCGCCGCTTCGACATCTCCCATCGCGACGTGCTCCGCATCGCGTTGCCGATGATGATCGCCTATTTGTCGAGCCCACTCGTCGGGCTCGTCGCGACCGGCGTCATTGGTCAGTTGCGAGACGAGGCGCTGATCGGGGGCGTGGCGCTTTCCACCGTCATTTTCGACGTCATCTTTGTCACCTTCAACTTCCTGCGCGGTGCGACCACAGGTTTCACCGCGCAGGCGCTAGGGGCGGGTGACCGCCGCGAAGAGCAGCGTATGCTCGCCAGCGGTCTCATTTTAGCGCTCGTTGCGGGGTTGGCGCTGCTCGCGCTGCAGAAGCCGATCGGCGCGCTTGGCCTTGCCGCAATGGGAGCGGAAGGGAAGGTCGCCGAGGCGGCGGCCACCTATTTCGCCTGGCGTGTCTGGTCGGCGCCGTTCGTGCTGTTCAATTTCGTGGTCTTCGGCTGGATCATCGGACGTGGCGACGCGCTCTGGGGCATGATCCTGCAAACTCTGCTGAACGGGCTGAATGCAGCGTTGAGCATCTACTGGGCCCTGGGCCTTGGCTGGGGCGTGGCGGGTGTTGCGGCCGCCTCGCTGGTGGCCGAGGCGGTTACGGCGCTGGCTGGACTTTATCTCGTCTGGGCGAAGACCGATCGAACCGCATGGAACCTGCCGAACCTTGCCGCTTTCCGTCGCGCCTTTTCCGTCAATGGCGACATGATGATCCGCTCCTTCGCGCTTCTGATCGGCCTGTCCTTCTTCACGCGCCAGAGCGGCATGCTCGGTATCGAAATTCTTGCGGCGAATACGATCCTTCTACGCTTCTATTTCTTCGGTGTCGCTTTTCTCGACGGCGTGGCAACAGCGGCGGAACAGCTTGCGGGCCGCGCCGTCGGCGCACGCTACCGGCCGGCCTTCGATCGTGCGGTCGGACTGACGACATTGTGGGGCTTCGTCTTCGCCGGTCTTGTGGCACTCGCGCTACTTGCCGCCGGAGACTGGGTGATCGGCATCACTGCCCCAACGGAGAGCGTGTCCGCGCTCGCGCATGGCTATTTGCCCTATGCCGCAGCACTTCCGATCTTCGGCATCGTCGCCTTTCAGATGGACGGCGTCTACATTGGCGCCACCTGGTCGCGACAGATGCGAAACCTGATGGTGGCGTCGCTGGTCATCTACTTTGCAGCCTGGGCGGTCCTGCAGCCTGTCTTCGGCAATGACGGACTATGGATCGCGCTGATCCTGTTCCAAAGTGCCCGCAGCGTGGCGTTTCGACTTATGCTGCCGCGGCTGGCCGATCGTACGTTTCAGACAGGAACGGTAGCGCCTGGCTGATTGCGTCGCTCGGGTGCGTCGTTCCAGGGCAGGGCGGAAGTCCAGCGGTGCGGGTTGCATCTCACGCCCCGCCGGAAGCGACGCTCTATAGACAACTTCTCGCGGACCTTGTCCGCACATTCCTACTGCAGAACGACGACGGCTTCGACCTCGAACAGCATAGGGTCGATTGCAAGCTTGGGAACGGGAACCAGGGTCTGTGCCGGCAGCGCCGTGCCGAACATTTCCTTGACGTTCTCGGTCAACACCCCAAGCTTTGACATGTCGTGGTCAACCACGAAGATCGTGAGCTTGGCGACCTGATCCGGGCGCGCGCCGAGCGCATCGAGGGCCGCGCGCAAATTCGCATAGGCCTGCTTAACCTGGACGGCGAAGTCGGGTGACAAAGCACCCGTGCCGTCTTGGCCGCCCTGTCCGGAAATGTAGGCCACCCGGGCACCGGGGGGCGTGACCACTGCGGTGCTATAGCCATTCGGCGAGGGGTCGTAGAGGGTCTTGGGATTGACGATGGTCAGCTTGCTCTCATTCGCCGTTGCCGCACTGGGAATTCCGATGTTCATGATGATTAGCCCTCCGATAAGCACATGCTTGACTGTGCGCGACATGATTTTCTCGCTCCGAACGCCATGAGCACGGCTCTCGCGCCGGCATGATTTGACCATGAGTCCGATCATTGATGAATGACTCGTACGCTGTACGATTTATTTGCATCGTACAGCGTACGAGTCAACGGGTGAGGGTCGACATTTATCGTGTTTCCGGCCAAATTCGATGGACTGATTGACGAGGAAGACGGAATGGCGGCCAAAAGTAGCGGCGCGCGGACGAAACGATCACAACGGACGAATGTGAAACGCCAACCCGGGCAGGAACCTCGCAGTGACCGCTCGCTTTCTCTTGAGCGTATCGTAACGACCGCGGTGGAGCTGCTGGACGCTGAAGGCGTCGACGGGTTGACGATGCGCCGGCTGGCCGATCGCTGCGGCTCGGGGGTGATGAGCCTCTATTGGCACGTCGACACAAAGGAGGATGTCTTCGATCTCGCACTCGACTCGGTGCTCGAATATCGCGGCCCTTGGCAAACAGGTGAGTCCCAGGACTGGCGTTCAGAAGTCGTCCATATGCTCGAAGACTGGCGCGCCAGCATGCTGCGTCATCCTTGGTCGGCATCGCTTTTGCCGAGCCGGGCACTTGGCGCAAACGTCCTCGGCCGTCTGGAGCTGCTCGGCACGGCCTTGTCCAGAGCCGGTGTCGCAGACGCGGATCTGAACGTGACAATCTGGTCGCTTTGGAACCATGTCCTGGGCGCCACCGTCACGCTCGCGAGCTTCGACCGATCGGACGAAGACAAGGCGGCCGCGCAGCAGCGCCTGACGCAGCTCAGTGAACGCTATCCGACGATCGAGCGCTCGCGGCTGTTGCTGGACAACGATTGGGACGGCACCTTCAGGAAGGGCCTTGATTTCCTGCTCGATGGCCTGACCCCGAAACAGTGAGGACGTTCGCGTCGAGGCAGTCTTGTCGACGTGCTGTTAGCGGCGTCGTCTCAAGCACATGCAAGCGAGGACAGGAGGGCTACATGACTGTGGCGGCAGGGTTGAGCTGTCCGTTTCTGTGCAAAGTGTCACTCTGGGCACGTCTTCAGCCAGTTAGAAATGCCGACATGTCCGCTTGCGCTGAGGCGAGCCCCGACCGGACCGGCTGGGCCGGGTTGCAAGGGAGGGGGCGGGTGAGACCCACACTTCGGCGTAAGGTTTAGGATGTCAGATCAGTCGATCGTTCCCCAGGCGCGCGCGAGAAAAAGAAAGAGAGAGAGGAGAGAGCAAATTGTGAAGTTCAGATCACTGACCTTCCTTAAGAATTCCGGCAAAGCGTACACGATTATTCCCCACGCTTGCGGGATGAGCCATAGAGTGGTACATTCACTCGAAATTGGAGACGTGAATGATCGTCGGTTTTCGGGACGAATGGTTGCGGGCCTTCTTTGTGGAGGATGTCCACTCCCGGAACATTCCAGCCGACCTCGAAAACCGGTTGTTCCGCAAACTGCAGATGATCGACGACGCGACGACAGATCAAGACTTGCGTGTGCCGCCCAGCAACCATTTCGAGAAACTGCGCGGTAATCTCGATGGTTTGCATTCAATCCGCGTCAACAAGCAATGGCGGGTGGTCTTTCGATGGGATGGCAGTCGTGGTGAGGCATCCGAGGTCTATCTTGACGACCATAGCTATCGATGAGGTGACAGATGCTGATGACCAAGCGTAAGCCGGCGACGGTCGGCGAAATCCTGACGGAAGAATTCATGCAGCCGCTTGACCTGACGCAGGCGGCCTTGGCCGAGGCAATGGGCGTCCAGCGCAAGCATGTGAACGAATTGTGCAACGACCGCCGCAACGTGACGGCGGCAACCGCGCTGATTCTGGCGCGCGTGTTTGGTAACAGCCCGGACTTCTGGCTCAACGTGCAGCGGCGCAGCGACTTATGGGATGCCATGCACAGCCCCAAGGAACTGGCGCGGATCGAGCGCGCGAAGCCGCTGGCGACAGCGGCATAGCCCGAAGCGCCTCTAGGCCGGTTGCTTGAGCGAAACCGCCATGGCACGCAAATCTCCGCGGCATCGAGGCGAGAGGGCGCCTTTTTCGTCGGGCAATGTCTGTATAGCGGCTACTTCCCAAGGGTTGCTGACGATATCCGCAAGGAGCGGCGGCCGCGTTTGAGGAAGCTTGTGCGGCACCCGCAATTGTGCGACCTGGGCCCCGCTACATGCAATGTGGCAGCCAAGTTGAACTGTCCGCTTTGGCGCAAAAATGTCAATTTGAGCTGCCCTACGGCACGACGACCAGCCCGATCTGACCGGCTGATCCGATTGCAAGATCAGATCGGGACGGGTGGTGGCCGTCTCTTCGGCTTTAGCTTTCTCAGTAGCAATTGTTTTGTCGCCGGTTGATACTCGCTTGCACCTGCATAAGGCGAGGTAGGGATCACAGCCGCACGATGCTTCCGGAAATCAAGCTGCATGGTGACGTCGATGTCGCCGCACTGTCCCCACTTCTTCGCGGTATGCTTCTTTCGGTTGCCTATGCTGCCGGTGAGGGCGGCATAGGATTGACGGCGGCCGGCGCCATGAACCGCAAGTTCGTGCATTGGGCCGCTGTGCACTTCCTCTGGCCAGGATTCACAGCCGAAGACCTCTACAGCATGAACAAGGTGCTCAATGAAAACGACATGCCGCCGCTTTGGGTCGTGCGCGACATGACCCGTCATCTGAAGCTTCTTCGCCGGAAAAAAGATGTGCTGCTGCCAACCAGACGCGGCCGGGAGTTCCTGGTGAACCCGAAAGCCTTCTTCGATCTGATCGCCACGGATTATCTCTATTCGTATGTCCACACCACCGAGCGGGAAGAGGAGGTCAGAGCGCGGCTACGCTGGTGGCGCATGTTCCTCAATCTTCTCAATATCAAGGCCAGAGAAGGGTGCACGCCAATGGACGTTGTGAAGATCCTCTGTCCAGACTTGGCGCCTCTGTCGGACACCGAAATGACCATAGAAGCCTGGAAGTTGAAATCCGATCTCCAATACGGCGTCTTTCGACGCTTGTGCTGGCTCGGTGTGCTCTATGAGGCACGAGAGGGGCTCACGCTCCTCCAGGATGGAGCCTTTCATAAGACGCCACTTTGGCCAGCTTGCCTGCAGCTGGAATCGGATACGCAGAGCGACATCGGCGTGCATTGACGCTCTTTATTCCGCCGCTGGCTGCCTCATCAACGCTTTCTCTCGTCGCGCGATCACCGCCGGATCGTTCATGAAATCCGTCCGCCGGCCAGGCTTAGCTTGCCGGTGGCATCGTCAATGTAGACGAGTAGGGCGCATTTGGGACCACGGCTCTCGAACCACCAATGAAGCGAGCCGTCGATCTGAACGAGTTCGCCGAAACAATCGCGCCGGCCGCGCGGCTGGAAGACCCGCTTCTTGCGCTCGCGTCGCGACACCCAAATGCCGGCTTCCATCATCCATTGACGCAGCGTCTCCTTGCTGACGGCAATCCGGTGGCGTTCGATCAACTTCTCGGCCGCCAAGGTCGGACCGAAATCGACATAATGCTCACGCACCAGGTCGAGCACCAGGTTGCGGAAATCCTCGCTGTGACGTCGGTTGCTCGGACGGCCGCGCTTCTTCGACACCAGACCGTCGGCGCCGGCCCGGTCATAGGCTTGCAACAGCCGGTGGACCTGACTGCGGCAGAGGCCGAGCAACTCTGCCGCCTCGACGACTCCGAACGCTCATGGTCTCAACCTTCCAAACGTTGACGTTTGACCAGCATCCCAAGAGGCGACGACTGTCGCATCTCTAAAATGTACCTGCATACACACAATGTGGCAGCAAGGTTGAACTGTCCACGTTGGCGCAAAGTAGAAATGTCACTTTGGGCGGCGCGTCGTCAGCCATTTAGACATGCGACACTCGACATCTCCACTGGCGCTGAGGCAAGCCCCCGACCGGACCGGCTGGACCGGGTTGCAAGGGAAGGGAGGCGGGTGAACCAGTTCGATGGGACGGTAATCGACCCCATCGAGGAAGAAACCGAAGCCGAGGCCTGCCCTGAAGCAGCTGAGTGATCAGCCGCTAACCGGTCGCGGTCGTCTCCGCCGCGACCGGTTACTGAAAAACTGATCCCTTCGTTGTTGTTCTCATTGACAACAGGACGAGGTGTTGCTATGGATAACAACATGAAAGCCGTGCTGATCGAGAAATCCCGAGAGGTCATCAACGACACCGCCTTTTTCGAAGTCGTGTTGTGGCATCTGCCGGAACCGGTACCGGGCAGCGCACATCCGTTCAAATACAGGCTTGCGCTCGTCGTGAATGGAGAATGCGTGCTCCGGTATGACAACGAGCGCGGCAAAGGCGATCATCGTCACATCGGTGCTCGCGAGGAAGCCATAGGGTTCACCACCCTCGAGGCTCTCTTCGATGCCTTTCAGGCGGATATGGAAAGGATACTGGGATGACGACATTGACTGTACGTTTGGGCACGATCGACGACATCAGAGCCCGGTTTGTTGCGGCAGGCAAGCTCGCACTGTCCGGCAAAGCCGTCGAAGCGAGACCGTCCGTCGAGTTTTCGAGCTATGATGACTTGCACCGTATTCTAGCCCCCTTGCGTCTCGCCATCGTTAAGGCTCTGGCCGGACAGGGCCCGCTTCCCATCCGCGAGGTTGCCCGGCGCGTGGACCGTGATGTGCAGGCCGTTCATCGCGACGTGACAACACTTATCAATGCGGGTGTCATCGATCGGCATGAGAATGGTGTCGAGTTTCCGTATGACAGCATCCATTTCGAATTCGATGTGACGGCCGAAAAGGCGGCCTGATCGCGCCGCCACCGTATGCCCCTTCCGCAGCGATCGGCGCCAGCTTAAAGCGCCCGCCCGAATTGGGTCATGCCCTGGCCGCCCTTGGCATCCTTCCTCGCAACCCGGAACACCGAATGCTTGTCGGAATAGAAGGCGACTGGAGCACCATGCCTTCAGATAGAGTTCCAGCGCCTCGAAATAGCTGAACGCACTTTCCGATCGTACAAACCGCAACTGCATCAGCTTGCCGGTCGCATCGTCGATGAACACCAGCAATGAACATGGATCACCGCGATCTTCGAACCAGCGATGCTCGGAACCGTCGATCTGAACCAGCTCGCCGTAGGCCTCGCGCCGCAGCCGCGGCTGATGGAACGTCCGTCGCTGCTTGCGCGACAGCCACAGGCCGGCCTCCGACATCCATTGGCGCAAGGTCTCGCGCGACACCGTCAGACCATCACGCTCCGCAAGCTTCTCGGCCGCCAGCGTCGGACCAAAGTCCGCGTAGCGCTCGCGCACGATCGCCATGGCGTAATCGCGTACGCCGTCGCAGATCCGGTTGTTCGATGGCCGGCCGATCGCCTGGTGCCGGAGCGACGCCGCACCGCCAGCGCCGATCCGCTCCAACAGACGACGCACCTGGCGGGTACTCAAGCCAAGCACATGTGCCGCCGACACCAGCGTCATCCGCCCGGCAATCACTTTCGACAAGACCTCAATCCGCTGCAGGTCACGCTCGCTCATCGCAATCAATCCCATCCGCAATCTCCCAGGTCATCAAAACCCGGGGAGAGTGACATTCCAACTTTGCAGGATCAGGTGAGCGTCGTCCCATAATCCTGGATTCGAGCGCATTGCTTTTGTTCGGAAATTCCGCCGTGTAACCAGGTAGATATTGGACTCAAAGTCCCACCGTCTTGGATCGGCCGGAGACCTGCCACCATAATATTGGATTGGATTTTCCAGGTGGAATCAACGCTTTCATGGCGCTTCCTACGATTGGACTACGGGGAGGGAGCGGGGTAAAGCAGCCCGCGACCTGATCGCTCTCAGCGACGCAGAATGCGCCCGCATTCCGATCGGATGATTTCGGAAATCGCGATGAGGAGCGGGTTTGCGGGATCGTCTAGTACGGGATCCAACCCTTCGTCTTCGGTGACGAGATAGTCTGCAGCCCATCCGAGGAGGTGCCGGGTAGTCAGGGCGATAGGGCTTACCGGGTTGGCTTTCAGCCACCGTGAAACATGTCCGGCTGCGGATTCGCATCCGTCTTTCAACACCGCGTAGCCAGTTTGCAGATCCCGCGCCGAGAAGGTAGGGACCGAGTACTGCCGCGGGCTGTTCAGAAACCGCCCCAGAAACTCGGCGCAGTCGATGAAGTCTGCCAAAAAGCGGTCCGATGGCAAGGCGCCGGGATCGAGGAGACAGCGGATGACGAAGGAACAATCAGGTCCTTATCGTCGCCGATGCAAACGTCAGGGGCGCGCTCGTGTGTGGACGTCTCAAAATTCGGCCACCATCGACCGGAGGCATAGGCTTGTCGCACCGGGATCAAGGGGCGCCCGTGGATCGGGCAGGTCCGAAAGCACTCGAGGTGCCACCAGACGCGGTGATACGGCACAGCATTCCGGCATTGAGGGCAGTGCAGCCTCCGTGCCCAACGGAAGTGGCGCTTGGACAAATTCTGGCCCGCCAACATCACACCACCACCGGCATCCAATGGCGTCCAGTATTGAAGTCGGGCTGTCGATCAGAGGTTGGTGCATGGTCACATACCTCAGGCGTTTGACGATACGCGCGCCGGCGGAATGCTCGAACGCCCATCTGAATGGGGTGAAAACCTAGATGCCGAACTGGCTGCAATAGCTTGCAGAAGCGGTGGTTTCGAACGAGGCGCAGCAATGGGGCCAAAAGCAAGCCTTGCGGTTTCGATTATGATTGTTACCGTCGGGCTGGTGTTTTTTGCTACCTAGCACCGGAATTTTGCGTGGCAGCTCCTTAGCCTTGTCACTGGTTGTCCTCGTGCATTAGAAATAGTTGAAGTTGCTCAGGACATAGATATGCTGCTTAAGCGTGAGATACTCGTCGGGGATCGAGCATGCGTATCTATTTCGCCCTACTGGCTCTTGTTGCGAGCTTCATGCTGTTTATCTCGCACGCAACCGCGGCCGTTTCTATCGAGCAGTTTCCTCTCGAATCAGGGCAGATCTTTCTGATCCTCAAAGGGCAGTTTGAGGCAACGGACAAGCCAGAGGCGCTCGCTCTGGCGGTCACAACATCGGGTGCGCGTGTTGTTACGTTCAATAGCAACGGCGGAAATGTTCGAGCGGCCATGGCATTCGGGCGAGCAATCCGGGCTCTCGGCCTCGAAACTATCCAACTGCGAGCAGCGGAATGTGCCTCGGCGTGCGCGCTTGCGTTCGTTGGTGGCGTTAGGCGGGTTGCAGAGCCCGGTTCTATTGGAGTCCATCAGTCCTCATTCTCAAATGATGCTTCGATAGGGGGGCAAGAAGCCGTTGCCGCGGTGCAGGCGATGACTGCGGAGATCATGACCTATCTTGCCGAGATGGGAGTCAATCCCACGCTGCTTCAGTTGAGCCTGTCGATCCCCAGTACCGATATCCGCTATCTAACCGCTGCTGAGATGGCGCAGTTCCACATTCGGGCCTGGGGCGGGCGATGGCCGCGTCACTACCGCCGAAGCCACGGCACCTTCTGGACAGGAAACGTCGCCTGCAGCCAAGCCTTCACGCGAGAGCTTGGCGCTTACGTTCGTTGCCCAATATCATGTCGCATGGTCGCGGACGAACACCGAGGCGCTCGCCTACATGCGGATAGCGTATGCTGACCAGGTGAGCTTTTACGGAAAGGATGTTTCGCGAGACGATGTCCTGGAGGAGAAAGCAACCTTCGCCGCGCGGTGGCCGAGAAGGGCATACAGCGTGAAGCACGGTTCCGAGCGGGTCGCTTGTGGATCGACCTGCACAGTAAGCGGAGTCGTCGAGTGGTTCGCGCATAGCCCCCAGCGCGCAAGAACGTCTTCTGGAGCGGCCGACTTCTCTGTGGTCTTGGATCCCGAAAACAAGCGGATACTAGCGGAGAGAGGCAAGGTGGTTGCCTCGGACAAGAAGGCGAACGCGCCGATCCGGATCATAGCTCAATGGCAAGACCAGAACGGTGAGTGCCGGGGAGGGGGTGGTGGCTCCGACGACACCCTTCGGGCCTGCGACCGTCGAGAGGCCATCGGGGCGAAGCTTGAGGCCATTGGCTGGTGTTATGGGCGAGATGGCGAGTATGGCTACCAATTGTATTGGCACCTCTGTGGCAGGTAGATCCAATCGGATGCGGCAGTGGTGAAAACCTGACGGCTGGTACCGGAGCAGAAATGCCGATTTCGACCCAAAGCTGCCCGCATCCCGCCGATTTGGAAGAGCAGAAATGGGTAAGAGCGGACACTGTAGATGTCCGTGAAGCGGCCCGTAATTGCATTATCCCTAATAACAATCTTTGCTTGTGTATGCAAACTTCAAATGGTATATATACTGCCATCATATGGATTAACAGGTGTGGTGCGGCTGTGAGCCACCAGTATCGTATACGCAATTCATATTTTTATACTTCGACATTGTAGTAAGCCCGCGACAGGCGATCATGGTCTCCGTCTCGTCGGCGCGGACAAGAAGCTCAAATGAGCTCAACCGTCCCCTAGCGATATCCGACTGCTCTCCCGTGCGAACGCAAATGGGAGGCCACTATCGCTATGACCATTTTAAAAAAGGCACCCGTATGATTGATCGGTTCTTTGGAGTACTCTTTGGGAAGAAAAGCAGCGACATGTCGCCGATCGAGCCTGCCGAGATGGCTATGCGGCTCGTGGAGAATTTAGCCGCGACGTCGAAGATGCGGGCTGAAGCGCAGAAGAGTTACGAACCATACATTATGCTTACCCCCGCAGTGCCGATACCCGCACAGAAAAACGCTGGATGGTTTGGTGGAGCGCCATGTCTGCCCGACGATGTTGCTTGGCCCGAGATAGATGGCGAGCCCCTGCGCTTTGCATGTCAAATAGACCTCTCCGCTCTCCCGCAGGACCTCTGGTCTGGCCTCGGCCCGAGACAGGGCTGGCTCTCAGTCTTCTTTCACCCAGAAAACATGACGCCTAGGGTGCTCCACGTCGACGGTACGCTGAAATGGCGTGACGGACCTGGACAAGCGGATGCAGTCTGGTTTTGGCCGCGCTCATACAGGGGTCGAGCGCGGGTACAGGATCACTCAGCGGAATGGCCAATCTCGATCACGGAACATTTGGGTGCGCTTCCTCCCCCAAAAGGATGGCGCAAAGGGAAGGCGCCCGGCTTTCCCGACCCGCGTGATTCTGAATCCCCCGATTTGGCCAACCCCGCCTTCCAGCCGATCAACGAAGTAACGCTCACAGTCCTCCTGGAGTCGATTGCCGATCACTTCGACGCAAAGAAACGCCAGATCGACCACCTGCTCGACAAGAAGATACACGATGACGACAAGACCGAGCTCTCCCGACTGAAGGAAGAAAGCGGCGGCTCGATGGAGCGGTTTGCACACATTCGAGAGAAACTGTCACCTTTCACCAAGGCATTCGAGATAAAACCCGTCAACGACCTGGTGCCCCAGTACGCGTCAATCCCGACACATGACATATGCTATTTGAAAGATGACGAAGAAGGATACGCAGTAATAAGTTTCTCGGCTCTGAGACTGTGTGACAAGCCGAACGCTTGGTGGTCCGGTTCTTATGCGCACTCGCTCTATCAGCACGCCGTTTACACCTATACCCGTAACCCCCAGGCACTACCTGCCGAAGTGCGCGAACGGATGGAAACGATCTGGCGTTTTGAAGCTCTGCATGAACGTGGCGCCATGGGCCATGCGCCGATCGGCCATGTGTACACGCCACATGGACCGGCGACGCCGAATGCGGTTCTGCTGGAACTTCCGACAAGCGACATGGTGGGATGGGCTTGGGGCGACATGTATTCGATCGTCTTGTTCATAAATCGGGATGAACTGGCGCACGGCAATTTCGACAACGTAATGTTCGAAATCACGAACTAGAAATGCTGTGATCCAAGCGACCAGTCATTGTTGTCACTCAAGGGCGCGATGAGGCCCAGCCAGGGTTATAGCTGAAGGCATTTTCCCCATTCCTCAGCGTTGCAACAGGGTAATGTTCCAGATGAACCATCAAGGGAACGCAGTTATGAGCAAAGTCACGGAAGAGGAAGTGATCGAGAGGGATGATAGGTGGCTATCCGCAGCTCTCATCGTCGAAGATCCTTATGATCTGAGTCCATACTTTCAGTGCTACTGCAATGTCCTTCCGGAGCGGCCAATAATCACGGGAATTCAGGAAGCTGAACCTTTGCTCAACATGCGAGGCAACAAAGTGTTGAGCTATTGCCTTGAGACCAATATTGGTAAGTTGCGGGTAATCAAGATGGCCGAAGGTATGGTTCTTGCGCCGTTCGAAGACGGCGACATATCTACGGCACAAGGCAGATCAGCTTTCCTGAAAACTGCGCTCATATGCATTCCGCTTGATTGGGAGCGTAGTGTGGAGCACGCCGGGCACATAGAGACCGCCGGTGCCGTCGGAACCGCGATGCTCCGCGAAATGTCGAAGCCGAAGCCAATTTGCCTTCAAGCAAGGTTCAGCCATCCAAGCATGGGGCTGAACGAGCCCGAAGGCTTCTGCTTTCTGTTTCGAGTAGAAGACCGGTCCGAGCTCTTTCTAACAATATCCCACAGCGGGGCTATCCTCACGACGCCCGAACCGCCATTTGAAATCATTGCCAGCAAGTCAAAAAAGGACACCGAAAGAGCACTGGCAGATTTTCGCACGAGAATTCGGAAATAAAATTTTGAAAAACGACATTGCGGTCGTTCGAGCCATTCCTTGCGTCTGCTTTCGACGACCGCATCGGATCGAGGAACGAACCCGCTGCGCGGGAGGGCGTCTGCGGCTGAGGTAGAGGGCGCAGAGCTGCCGTTCCCCGGTGTCAGATCGAACGGCAGCAATCGGGTGGAGAGCGGAAGTTCCCGTTCGTCCCCTCAACGGGGATAGCGCGCCGCACAAGCGGACGTTTGACGTTTGTGCACTAATGTTGGTTATCGACCAAGGCCAGCCTCAAGCCAAATAGACATGGGAGCAAGACGCCAGTAAAATTTGAGCAATGGGTGCTGGGAAGGCGCCATTGGATATGGCCTACGAATCCATCAAACGCCGGCTTGCTGCCATTTTGGCCACTGACGTGGTCGGTTACAGCCGGCTCATGGGGCGGGACGAGAAAGGCACCCACACGCTGCTCATGGCGCGGTGGAAAGAGGTGCTGGAGCCGCTCGTCGCAATCCATCAGGGCCGCGTCTTCCGATCTGAACCAGTTCGCCGAAACAATCGCGCCGGCCGCGCGGCTGGAAAACCCGCTTCTTGCGCTCGCGTCGCGACAGCCAGAGGCCGGCCTCCATCATCCACTGACGCAACGTCTCCTTGCTGACGGCAATCCGATGGCGCTCGATCAGCTTCTCGGCCGCCAACGTTGGTCCAAAATCCACGTAATGCTCACGCACCAGGTCGAGCACCAGATTGCGGAAATCCTCGCTGTGACGCCGATTGCTCGGACGGCCGCGCTTCTTCGATACCAGGCCGTCGGCGCCGGCCAGATCATAGGCCTGCAACAGCCGATGGACCTGACTGCGGCTGAGACGAAGCAACTCGGCCGCCTCGACGACGCTCAGGCTGCCGCGAATCCGCTGGATGAGTTCAAGGCGATGCAATTCTTTCTGCGACATGACAATCAAACAAGACATGACGACTCCGAACACAGATGGCCTTGGCCACGATGCAAGTCGCTGATCTTGCTTCCCAACGCTGACGTTCGACCAGCATCCCAAGAGGCGACGACTGTCGCATCTCTAACTGGCCTATATGTCGCATTTCTAAAATGCCGCTACACACAATGTGGCAGCCAAGTTGAACTG